>JANYLR010000038.1 GCA_025363715.1 Holophagaceae bacterium
AGACCCACACCTGCGTGGTCTTCATCAACCAGATCCGCATGAAGATCGGCGTGATGTTCGGCAGCCCCGAGACCACCACCGGCGGCAACGCCCTCAAGTTCTACGCCTCCGTGCGCCTCGACGTGCGCAGCATCCAGAGCATCAAGGGCAACACCAACGACCCCCTGGTGGCCGCCAAGGACGAGGATTCCTCCGTCATCGGCAAGAAGACCAAGGTCAAGGTGGTGAAGAACAAGGTCGCCCCACCCCTCAAGGTGGCCACCTTCGACATCATGTACGGCGAGGGCATCAGCCGCACCAGCGAACTGGTGGAGCTGGGCACCCAGCTGGAGATCATCCAGAAGAGCGGCTCCTGGTACAGCTACAAGGACAGCCGCCTGGGCCAGGGCGCCGAGAACGTGAAGAAGCTCTTCAATGACAATCCCGAGCTGGCGGACGAGGTCGAGAACCTTATCCGCGAGCGGCTCGGCATGAAGACCGCTGTAGAGGTCTAGCAGCCCATTCCCCTGCGCGCCCTTGGAAGGGGTCGGCAGACGGCGGCGGTCCGAATGGGCCGCCGCCGTTTTTTCTGAATGATTCCCCGGATTAGTGATTCGGCTGGTCGCGGAAGATACGGAATTCCACAGAAGACGCGGAAAGGCCCGCAATTCCCGCGGTGTAGGCGAGCCTGTAGGATTCTGTGCCTTCCGCGCGAGTTCTGCGCCTTCCGCGACCAGCGCTTTCTGCCGCCCTACTCAGAATCCTGCCTGCCCAATCCCGCGCCCTGGAGGTGGCGGGGAAGGGTGGGCACATCCTGGGTGCTGAAGGCGCCACCCTTGGGCGTTGTCGACCGGGCGGATGCCGCGGGTTGCACCGGCGGCCCTGGCCGAGTCGCCGCGGCCCGATTCCCTGCCGGGGTCTGCAGGGACTTCATCTGCTCGGCGGTGGCGAAGCGCTCTAGGCGCGCCAGCTGTTCGGCGGTAGGGAAGCCCTCGTAGCGGATCCGGCGGGGCCCCCAGATCGCCACGGCCTCGCCGCGGAGCTCCTGGATGCGGGGCAGGGTCTGGCGCGAGAAGATGCCCAGGGGCTCACCGTTCCTCGCAGAGAAGGCGATGAGGTCGGCCTCGGGCAGCAGCACGGGCGCACCCTCGTTCCACAGGGCCATGGTGAGGGGCTTGCCCTGGTTGTTCTTGACCATGAGGACATTGGCGGGAAGGCCCAGCGCAGGGTCAAGATCCAGTTCCTGCTGCTGCAGGGCTGCGATCAGATCCATGTGCTTCAGCTCTCGCTGGGGGTTGGCCATGGGGTGGGGTTCCTGGAGCCGGGCCGTCATCAACTGATCGTGGATCCGCTCGATCACGGCCAACTGCAGGGGCTGGGCGCCTGCCTGGAGGCTGCGGCCCACCTCGTCCATGAGCTTGGGCAACAGGATCTGGGGCACGGCCAGCAGGGTGTCCGCAGCCGGAATGGCGAGGAAGGGATGCTGGTCCTTGCAGAGGGCCTGCCAAACCTCGGGCAGCAACAGGCGCGCCGCGTCGAAGCCATCCCGCCAGGGACTGCGGTAGGCCCCGGAGGGCAGGCGTTCGAAGGCGCCCTCGCTGCGGTGGCGAAGATGATCCAGGGCCAGTTCCAGGACATCCTCCGCCGTCTGGTCCCAGAGGATGAGCCAGGGGGCGGGCAGGACCATGTCCCCCAGCCGGATGCGCTGGCTCAGGCCGTCGATGAAGCCGCGGCTCCAGCGCCCTTCGCGCTCGGCCACCCAGGCGGGCACCAGCTCCGGCAGCAGGTGGTCCTGGGCGTCGATCCAGGGCTCTGGAAGAGGCAGGCCCATTCCATGGAGTTCGGCCAGGGCGTCCACCCAGGCTTCCCGCTCCCAGGGCTTGCGATGGGCCTCGAAGGCTGGGATGAGGGGCGCCAGCCCCGGCAGCTCCGGGGGCAGGCCCCGGGCCTCCAGGAGGGCCGCCAGGCCCGGTAGGGGAGCCTCGTCGGCGCGGGAAAGGAATCGATCAAAAAGGCCCATAGTTGCGTGTCCACTGAAACAATCCATTGTGACCTAGGAAGGGGATTTATGCTTGAGGGATATGGAGCCCCTCGACACCCTGGGCCGCCCCCTCAAGGCGCTGCGCATCTCGGTCACCGATCGGTGCAACTTCCGCTGCCGCTATTGCATGCCCCGGGAAGTCTTCGGGCCAGACTACGCCTACCTCGACCGGTCGGCCCTGCTTAGCTTCGAGGAGATCACCCGCCTGGTCCGGATCGCCACGGGCCTGGGCGTCACCAAGGTGCGGCTCACCGGCGGTGAGCCCCTGCTTCGCCGGGAACTGCCGGCCCTGGTGCGAATGCTGGCCCCCCTGCCCGGCCTCCAGGATCTGGCCCTCACCACCAATGGCGCCCTCCTGCCGGAGCTGGCCCCGGCCCTGCGGAAGGCCGGGCTGAAGCGGCTGACCGTGAGCCTGGACACCCTCCGGCCGGACCGCTTCCAGGCCCTCAGCGATACGGACCTGCCCCTGGCCAGGGTACTGGCGGGACTGGAGGCCGCTCGCACCGCCGGTTTCGGCCCCATCAAGCTCAACTGCGTGCTCCAGCGCGGCGTGAACGACGATGAGATCCTCGACCTGGCGGCTTTCGCTCGGGAGCAGGGCCACACCCTGCGCTTCATCGAGTTCATGGACGTGGGCACCACCAATGGCTGGCGGCTGGCCTCCGTGGTCCCTGCGGCTGAGATCCACAGGCTTCTCCGGGCCCAGTGGCCCCTGGAGCCCATTCCCGGCGCCCCAGGCCAGGTGGCCCGGGACTGGCGCTACCGGGACGGCCGGGGCGAGGTGGGCCTCATCGCCTCGGTGACAACCCCCTTCTGCCGGGACTGCGACCGGGCGAGGCTCTCCGCCGATGGCCACCTCTACACCTGCCTCTTCGCAGGCACTGGCCTCGACCTCAAGGGCTGCCTGCGCGCGGGCCACAGCGATGCCGACCTCACAGCCCTCCTCGCTTCCCATTGGGGACGCCGCGAAGACCGCTACTCCGAGCTGCGGCGCGAGAACACCCAGGGCCTGCCCCGCATCGAGATGTCGCACATCGGGGGCTGAACGGAGGTCACCATGCGAGTCACCCTTCTCCTGGTCTCAACGGTCCTCCTCCTGCACCCCTTGCTGGCGGCTGGCGGAGAAGCTCAGGGGAATCTGGCTGTCCGGCCCGGCTTGGCGCGGGCGTTTGAACGAGACCCCTGGCTGCAGGACTATGCCCAGCTGAAGGCACGGCTTGAGCAATCCTATGCGAACCTGGCCTGGTTCGCCTCGCCCCAGGGAGGCGTGGATCTGCCCGCGCTGGACAGGCGCACGAAGAGATCGCTCCTGGCCGCCGAGAACGAGGAGGATGCCAAGGCAGCTCTCCTCAGCTTCATCGCTGGATTCCATGACGGGCACCTGGCGAGGGTCGAGACGCTCCTGCCAGCCACGGGCCCCGCAGCAGACCCTCCAGCCCCGGAATGGGACCGGCTGACGGCCGTGGATGGATGCGCGGCTTTGGGCTATGCCCCCGTACGCAGCATTCCCTTCTCTCTCCCGTTCGAGACGTTGAATGGGACGGCCCTTGAATCGGACGGCATCTCGCGGCCCTTCCGTGCCGCCACTCTCACTTCCACCCGGGGAAGGAAGATCGGGATTGTGCGCATCGCCCGGTTCCGGGAACAGGATTCGCCCCCTTCCCTCTGCATCCAGGAATGGGCCGCCCAGAAGCAGTCTGCCGGGCACATCAACCCCGACGCGCTGAAGGAAAAAATATCCACAGCCTGGTTCAGGGCCCTTGCAGACCAGCTCGCCCGTTTCCAGAAGGAACGGGTATCGGCCGTGATCGTGGACATCGGCGGCAACTCCGGGGGCAACGATACCGGCGACTGGGCCACGCGCCTGTTCACGCCAAGGGAGGTGCACTCGGCGCGCCTCTACATGTGCGCCTCGTCTGCCGCCGAGGGATATTTCAACGAGCAGCTGGAGGAGCTTCGCCGGGCCCTGGAGAAGCATCCCGGCGCCAACCCCAAGGCGAAGGCCGCGTTGGGGGCCGCCATCGCCAGGTTCGAGCAGCGCAAAGCGGGCCTGGTCGCCCGGAAGTGCGACATGTCCTGGGTCTGGCGGGAACAGAGGCCCTGGAATCCCGCAGGGACCAGCCGCCTGGTGGAGGCGGGATTCTTCAGCGGCGAGGTCGGCTTCTTGCCTCCGGGAGACCTCGGAGATGAAGGCCTGGCCGCCAGGATCTACTGGGCGGCCTCGGTGGATCCTTTCCGCGGCGCCTGGTCTGGACCGGTCTATGTCCTCACCGATGGCCGAACCGCGTCCTCTGCCGAAATGTTCGCCGCGGTCCTGAGGGACCACGGCATCGCCAGGATCGTCGGCGAACGCACCGCCGGCGATGGAGGCGGTTTCATGTTCACCGAATCGCCCGTCGAACTGCACCATTCCCGCCTGCGCTTCCGACTGCCCAACTGCGTGAGGCTGCGTGCCGATGGCACCAATGAGGTCGCGGGCATCAAGCCGGATATTCCGGTGCTGCCCCTTCAGGGCGAAGGTCCACGAAGCCGTGCGGCGCGTCTTCTCGAGTTGGTGGACCTGGATCTGGGTCCCCTCGGCAAGTGACCTAGAACAGTGGCCAGGTGGCCCAGAGACGCCACCTCCAGGACTGCACCAGGCTAGACCCCGGGCTTTCTAGGCTTCCCCTTCGGGGCCCTCTTTCGTGCCTCCAGCTCCCGGGCCATGGATTCCCGGGTGTCCTCTGTGACGGTGCCGACCACGCCTGTGGTCTCCGCCGGGGCCTGCTTCGGCCCGGAAGCCTCTGCATCGGCGGGTGGTGGAGCTCTGGTGGGCGCCTCAGGTTTCCCGGATCATCTGGGCGATGAGGAAGGCCATCTCCAGGCTCTGGCTGCGGTTCAGCCGGGGATCGCAGCCGCTGCGGTAGGCCCGCTGGAGGCCCGCCTCGTCCAGACCCTCCATGCCCCCGGTGCACTCGGTCACGGGCTCGCCCGTGAGCTCGAAGTGCACGGCGCCCATGCGGGAGCCACAGGCGCGATGCAGGGAGGCGACCTCCTGCAGTTCCTGGAGGATGTCGCCGAAGGCCCGGGTTTTTAAGCCACCGGCGGCCTGGCGGCCATTGCCATGCATGGGGTCACAGCTCCAGAGCACGGGATGCCCCTCGGCGCGGGCGGTCTCGATGAGACCCGGCAGGGCGGCCTCGGCCCGGCCTGCGCCGAAGCGGGTGATGAGGGTGAGGCGGCCGGGCTTGCGATCCGGATCCAGCTTGGACAGGACTTGTCGCAGAACCTCCGGCGTCATGGCGGCGCTCACCTTCAGGCCGATGGGATTCGCGATCCCCCGAATGTACTCCAGGTGCGCATGATCGAGCTGGCGGGTACGCTCACCGATCCAGAGGAAGTGGGCCCCCAGGTTGTAGTGGCGGCCCTGCTCGGGCACGAAGCGGGTGAGGGCGGTCTCATAGGGCAGGTGGAGGGCCTCGTGGCTGGTGAACAGCTCACCGGTGCGGAGATGCTCAGGCAGGCCGCCCAGGCGCTGGACGAAATCGAGCGAATTCCGCACCTGGTCCAGGGTCTCGAGGTAGTGGCCCGCGTCCTCCCGGCTCCAGGACAGGTCCCAGTGTTCGGGGTGCTGGAGGTCGGCGAAGCCGCCATCCACCAGGGCCCGCAGGTGGTTCAGGGTGGCGGCGGCTCGGTGGTAGGCCTCCATCAGCCGGAGCGGATCCGCCTCGCGCTGGTCCACTCCGAGGCCATTGATGAGATCGCCCCGATAGACCGGCACTTCCTCGCCATTCACCCGCTCCGTATGCCCGCTGCGGGGCTTGGCGTACTGACCGGCGATGCGGCCCAGGTGCACCACGCCCGTGCGGCCCCCGTGGGTGATGAGCACGGACATCTGGAGCAGCACCCGTAGCTTGTCCTGGATGATGGCGCCGCGGCAATCCGCGAAGGCTTCGGCGCAATCGCCGCCCTGTAGCAGGAAGCGCTTGCCCTCCGCGGCTTCGGCCAGGAGCCGCTGCAGGTAATCCACCTCTTCGGCGACCACCAACGGCGGGAGTTCGCGCAGCTCCGCCAGCACGGCCTCCACGGCCGCCGCGTCGCGGTAGGTGGGCTGCTGGGCGGCGGGCAGACCCCGCCAGGAATCGGGGGCCCAGGGCTGCGTGATGTGAGGGGTCATGGGAGTCTCCGGGTTCATTTCAGTCCTTCGGTCACGGCTTGCGGGTAGCTGCCCAGCACCTTCAGGGAGGCGCAGGCACTCTGGAGTTCGATCAGGGCCTCGGCCATGAGCGGGTCCTCCGCGTGGCCCTCCACATCCAGGAAGAAGGCGTATTCCCAGAGCTTCCGCCGGGTGGGCCGGCTCTGGATGCGGCTGAGGTTCAGGCCCCGGCGGGCCAGGGGTTCCAGCAGCCGCAACAGGGCGCCGGAGCCATCCTGGGCCAGGGCCAGCAGGGTGGTGCGATCCCGGCCGGTGGGCTCCGCGGACTTGGGCCCCAGCACCAGGAAGCGGGTGGCATTGGCGGCCAGGTCCTGGATTTTCGTTTCGGCCACCTGGAGGCCGAAGAGCTCCGCGGCCAGCTCGGAGGCCACGGCCGCGCCTTCCCCATCCTCCCGGGCCAGCCGGGCGGCCTCCATGGTGGAAGGCGCTTCGATCCGGTCGGCTTGGGGGATGTGGGCCTCCAGCCAGCGGCTGCACTGCCCCAGGCCCTGGGCGTGGGAATAGACCCGCCGCACGCCGCCCAGGTCGAGACCCGGGCGCACCAGCAGGGCCTGATCCACGGGCAGCAGGATTTCCGCGCAGATCCGCAGGGGGCTGTCCAGAAAGGCATCCAGGGTGGAATCCACGGCGCCCTCCGTGGCGTTCTCCACGGGGACCACCCCGTAGTCGGCCCGGGCCCGCTCCACGGCCTGGAACACGGCCTGGATGGTGCCCTGGGGCAGGGCCTGGCTGGAGCCGCCGAACTGGTGGCGGGCCGCCAGATGGGTGAAGGTGCCTTCGGGGCCCAGGAAGGCCACCCGCAGGGGCTTCTCCAGGCTGAGGCAGGCGCTCATGATCTCCTGGAAGATGGTGCGTACCGCGGCATCCGGGAAGGGGCCGCTGTTCTGCGCCTCCAGACGGGCGAGGACCTCGCGCTCGCGTTTCGGGGCATGGAAGAGGGCCTCCGGCGCAACCTCCGATTTCAGGCGGCCCACCTCGGCGGCGAGCCCGGCCCGACGGTTGAGCAGGGCCAGCACCTGGTCATCCACCGCGTCGATGGCCTGGCGGAGGCGGGCAAGGTTTTGGGGATCAGGCTGGGACATGGGCACTCCGGTATGCGAAAACCCCCGAGCCGTGAGGTCTCGGGGGCGATGGCAGAAGCGGATGGGATCTAGTAGCCGCTTACCCTCGCACCCGGGGTGCGAAAGCTAAAGGCGAAAAAGCGGCGGGAGATCAACATGGCGGTCTTGACACCTTACTTCAGGCGCCGAGATGGGTCAATGCTTCGGCCAGACAGGCGGCCCAGACGTCGTCTGGGGTCTCTTCCAGGAAGAACTCCACCGCATGGCCGCAGGGCCGGGCTTCCGGATGCTGGGACCAGGCTTCGAAGAGGGCGTCCAGAGGGGCGGCGTTCAGGGGCTTGTGGCGGAACTTGTGGGCCTTGCGGGCCCGGTCTGGCTCGGGGCCGCGCAGGCAGACCCCCTCCCGCTTGGTGGCCACAAAGGTGAAGGCCTGGACCCACTTCCCTTCCATGAGCTGGTTGAAATGGAAAAATCCGCCGTGGTGGCTGCGGGAGCAGTCGAAGAGCCGGTGCTTCCCCCGCCATTTGGCCGTCCACTGGGTGAGGATGGCGGCGAGGCGAGCCCGATCCGCGGGATGCTTCAGGCAACTCTGGGCATAGGGTAGGAAATCGTCGAGCAGGTCCAAGGCAGGGTCTCCAGAATGCTTTACCCTACCGCACCAAAGAAGCCTGGGCTCGCCGGTGTTGGCCACAAGTACGGCTACCATGAAGCGATTGTCGAGCCAGCCCATGCCCGTTCGCACTGACGTGCCCGCCTCCGAGCCCGGCCTCCTTCGCCGGCCCTGGGTGCTGACGCTGCTGGTGCTCCTGCTGAGCCTGGGGGCCACGCTGATGGCCTGGAGTCTGGCTCGGAAGGGTCAGCTGGAGGGCGACAGCCGCCGCCTCAACCGCTTTGTGAGCCGCACGGAAGCGGGCTTTCGCAATCGGCTGGGACGCTTCGAGGACATCGCCCGGGGAGCCCAGGGCTTCTTTGCCCATGAGCCCGCCCTCCTCTCGATCGAACCGTGGCGCGACTATGTGGACCACCTGGACCTGCCCACCCGCCACCCAGGGCTGGCCAGCCTGGCGTTCATCACCCGGGTTCGGCCGTCAGAGCTGGAGGCCTTCCTCATGGCCCGTCCGCAGCTGACCGGCCGCCTCCACCCGCCCCTCTCCGACCCCATGCCCCTGGGGCAACTGGGACAGGACGGAGACCACCTGATCATCGAGTTGTGCGAACCCGGGGAGCGGTCCGCCAAGGGCCTCGCTCTGGATGTGGGCTCCAGCCGCACTCAGCGGATGGCCGCGGAGCGGGCCCAGGCCACCGGTCAGCCGACGCTTTCTGGGTTGCTCCACTTCACCCAGCCCGGGGGCCGGGAGAATGCCCTGGCCCTGTTCGTTCCGGTCTTCCGCGGGACACCCACCGACCCGGAGGCTCGCCGCCGGTCCATCAAGGGCTGGGTCTCCGCGGGCATTCTGATCCAACCCCTGATCGAGGACATCCTCCGGGGCGAGGATCAGGGCCTGGCCCTCCAGGTGGTGGACGCCTTCGCGGCCCAGGGCCCCCAGCGCCTCTATGCCACGCCGGACTGGCCCCAGTCGGGCCAACCCGATGCCATCCGTACCCTGGAGGTGGCAGGGCGCGGCTGGCAGCTCCACTACGCCATCAAGCCCAGCTTCTTCCGGGTCGAGGGCCGCCGGGAGCCCCTCATTCTGCTGGTGGGGGGGCTGGCCCTGAGCTTCGCCCTGGCCGCCCTGGTCTGGTCCCTGGCGGGCACCCGGCGACGGGCCATGGAGCTGGCCCGGACCATGAACCGGGACTTGCACGAAGCGCAGCAGCGGAACCAGAGTCATCTGACCTATACGCCCCTGGCGGTCATCGAAACCGACTCCGCCTTCAAGGTGACCGAGTGGAACGTCGCCGCCGAACGGATCTTCGGCTATTCGCGGCAGGATGCCCTGGGACTGGATCCCCGCATCCTGGTCCCGAAGGAGGGCCAGGCCGAGGTGGCGCCCCGCCGCAAGGCCCTGCTTGACAGCAAGAGTGGCACCCGCCTCGCCATGGAGAACCTCACCCGGACCGGCCAGCGGATCCAGTGCGAGTGGTACAACACCGCCCTGCGGGACGATCAGGGCCGGTTCATCGGAGCCATCTACCTGGCGGACGACATCACCGAGCGCAGCCGCTCCGAAAGCGCCCTCCGCCAGGCGCAGAAGCTTGAAAGCCTCGGCGTGCTTTCGGGCGGCATCGCCCACGACTTCAATAACCTGCTCACCGCCATCCTCGGCAATACCGACGTGGCCCTGGAGCGCGCCACGCAGGATCCGGCCCTCCAGAGCGCCCTCCAGCGGATCGAGGCCACGGCCCAGCGGGGCTCGGATCTGGCGCGGCAGCTCCTGGCCTACGCCGGCAAGGCCCACTTCGAGGTCAAGCCGCTCGACCTGAACCTCATCATTCAGGAGATGGGGGATCTGCTGTCGGTCTCCACTTCGAAGAAGGTCGCCCTGCGGACGGATCTGGAGCCCGGCCTGCCGCCCGTGGCCGCCGATAGCGCGCAGTTCCAGCAGGTGGTGATGAACCTGGTGATCAACGCCTCGGAAGCCATCGGCGAGAGGGCCGGCACCGTCACCCTTCGCACCCGGCGCGTCATCTACGACAAGGCTGATCTCTCCGAAGCCTTCCCCGGCCAAGTGCTGGAACCCGGCGCTTATGTGCGCATGGAAGTGGAAGACGACGGCTGCGGCATGGACGCCGAAACCATCGGGCGGATCTTCGATCCCTTCTTCACCACCAAGTTCACCGGCCGGGGCTTGGGGCTGTCCGCCATGCTGGGCATCGTGCGGGGCCACCGGGCTGGCATCCGGGTGGAAAGCAGTCCCCAGAAAGGCACGACCTTCATCCTGCTCTTCCCGGCCTCCGCAGCCAGCATCACCCCCGTCCCCCCTGCAGCCGAACCTTCCCTCCCCATGTCCGGCACGATCCTGGTGGTGGACGATGAGGGCATCATCCGGGACCTCGCCCGGAACGCCCTGGAGCAGGCCGGCTTCCGGGTGCTCGAGGCCCGGGATGGCCTAGAGGCGGTCCAGCGATTCGAATTGGATCGGGGTGACGTGGATCTGGTTCTCCTCGACATGACCATGCCCCGGATGGGGGGCGCCGAAGCCTTCCGTTGCATTCGTGAGCTGGCTCCGGAAGTCTTGGTGCTGCTGACCAGCGGGTATACCCAGAAGGAGTCCTTGGAATCGCTGGCGGACCTGCCCCCGGACGGCTTCCTCCAGAAGCCCTTCCGGGTCCGGGAGCTGGTCAACAAGGTCCGGGAACTCCTCCGCAACCAAAGTGGTTCCATTAAAAATCAATAAAGATTTTGGAATTTAAAAATTGAAGCTAAGTCCTTGTTTTGACAGTCTCCTGTGCCAAGGATCACAAGTACTCCCGTTTGGGTTTTTGGACACATAAATTCCGGTCTGACCATCGCATGCTGGTCGGATCTGGAGGCATACATGTCCGACTCGGCCACTCAGCTGATCACTTCCGGCAACCTTCCCGCGCCCAACTGGCATGCCACCCACGTCGAAGCCCAGACCCGGCTGACTCGGATGGCCGAGGCCCTCGGCGCCGGCGACTGGCCCGAAGTGGATCGCGGGGCGAAGTGGATCTTCGAGGTCCTGCGGCCCCACAACGAGGCCGAGGAACGCGAGCTCTTCCCCCTGCTGGAGGAGTTGGGCGCGGAAACCCTCTACCAGCGGCTTTTCGAAGACCACCGCCAGATGTGGGACTTGACCCTGCAGCTCCTGGCCGAAATCAGCGAAGGCCAGGTGCGCGCTCCCCGCTCTCTTACGCTTCTTGGTCAACGTCTGGTGGACCTCATCCGCGATCACATCGAGGCGGAAGAATTCCTCATGCTGCCCCTGCTCAAGGGCAAGTCGCTCTACTGCTCCGATGAAGAAACCCAGGACGGCTACCTGATCTTGGAAAAGAAACTGGTCGCCCCCGAGACCTGGTCCTTCATCGTGCAGGCGCCCCAGGTGGCCCGGGGCCGCAAGCCCGGCCAGTTCTTCATGGTGGCCCCCTTTCCCGAGAGCGAGCGCATCCCCCTCACCCTGGCCGGCGGCGACGCCCGCAAGGGCTACATCCACTTCATCATGCAGGAGGTGGGTTCCACCACCCAGGCCATGGGCAAGCTCAGCGCGGGCGACCGCCTCTATGCCGTGGCCGGCCCCATGGGCGCGCCGACCGAGCTCGTGGAAGAGGGCACCATCGTGCTGATGGCCGGTGGCTACGGCAGTGCCGCCATCCTCCCCGCGGCCGAGGAGCTGTTCGCCAAGGGCCGGCGCGTGATCACCATCCTGGGCGGCCGCAGCCAGGAGCGGGTGCTTCTGGCGGACGAGCTGGGCGCCCACTCCTCCGAGCTCATCATCACCACCGACGATGGCAGCCTGGGCCGCAAGGGGTTGGTCACCGATGCCCTCGCCGACATCATCGCGCGCGAATCCGTCGCCGAAGTGGTGGCCGTGGGGCCCTTGCCCATGATGCGTGCGGTATCGGATCTGACCAAGCCCCACGGCATCTTCACCCTGGTGAGCCTCAACGCCATCATGGTCGATGGCACCGGCATGTGTGGCGGCTGCCGCGTCAGCGTGGGGGGCGAAACCAAGTTCGCGTGCTTTGATGGCCCGGATTTCGATGGCCACAAGGTGGACTTCAACATGCTCCGCAACCGCCAGGACTGGTACAAGGCGGAGGAGCAGTGCGATCCCAGCGAATGCAAGATCGGCCGGGTTGCCGCCACGGGTCCCGTGGACTATTCCCAGTACCTGAACGCTCCGGTCACCGACTTGGATTGGAAGAACCTGGACCTGGGCACCCTCAAGCCCAGCCAGAAGATGAAGATCCCCCGCCAGGAAATGGCCTGCCAGCCGCCTGAGCTGCGCGTCTGCAACTTCGATGAGGTGAGCCTGGGCCTGTCGCCCGAGCAGGCCAAGCTGGAGGCGGCCCGCTGCATCATGTGCAAGCATCCGGCCTGCATCGATGGCTGTCCGGTAAGCATCGACATCCCGGCCTTCCTGCAAAAGATCGTTGATGGCGATCCCAAGGCTGCCGCCCGGGTCATCAAGGAAAGCTCCTCCCTGGGTTCCGTGTGCGGCCGCGTCTGCCCCCAGGAGAAGCAGTGCGAGATCAAGTGCGTGGTCGGCATCAAGGGTGATCCCGTCTCCATCGGCCGCCTGGAGCGCTTCGCCGCGGACTCCATGCTGGGGTCCACGGAACTGCCGCCCGTCGAAACGCCCACTGGCAAGAAGGTGGCCGTCATCGGGGCCGGCCCCGCGGGCCTCACCGTCGCCGGCGAACTCATCAAGAAAGGCCACCAGGTCACGGTCTACGACGCTTTCCACAAGCCTGGCGGCGTGATGCTCTACGGCATCCCCGAGTTCCGTCTGCCCAACGCCATCGTGGACCAGGAAGTGGACAACCTGCGGCGGGTCGGCGTCAAGTTCATCATGAACACCCTGGTGGGCCGCAGCATGACCCTGGAAGACCTCCGCAAGGAGAACGACGCCCTCTTCATGGGTACCGGCGCCGGTCTCCCCAAGATGATGGGCATCCCCGGCGAAGAGTACAAGGGCGTCTACACCGCCAACGAGTTCCTCACCCGCATCAACCTCATGCGGGCCGACCTCTTCCCCCAGTACGGCACCCCGGTGTCCGTCGGGAAGAACGTCATCATCGTGGGCGCGGGCAACACCGCCATGGACGCCGCCCGGGCCGCCCGCCGCATGGGCGCAGAGCACGTCACCATCGTCTACCGGCGAACGATCAAGGAATCCACCGCCCGCAAGGAAGAGCTGGAACACGCCCACGAAGAGGGCGTCGAATTCAAGTTCCTCCACACCCCCGTGCAACTCCATGGCAACGACAAGGGCTGGATGACCCACGCCGAGTGCGCCGTGATGGAACTGGGCGAGCCCGGCCCCGATGGCCGCCGCAGCCCCAAGATGACCGACGAGCGCATCATGATCCCCTGCGAGACCCTGGTGGTCGCCCTGGGCTTCGATGTGAACCCCCTGCTCGCCATGACCGACAAGGGCCTCAAGACCCTCAAGGGCGGGGTTGTTGTGGTTGACAACGAAACGGGCGAAACCTCCATCCCCGGCGTCTATGCCGGCGGCGACGTCATCACCGGCGGCGCCACGGTCATCCTGGCCATGGGCCAAGGCCGGCGGGCGGCGGCGGCCATCCACCAGCGCCTCATGGGGGTAGCCCCGACCCCGGTCTGACCACCTGACCTTTGTGATGAAAGTGACCGTTTCATCTTGTATGATGCCTTAGGCGTGAGTTCTGTCCTGATACCCATTGCCGGTCCTGCCCCGAGGGCACCCGGAAGGAGCCAACCATGAGTACGCGTGTCATGAAGACCCTGGATGGGAACGAGGCCACCGCCTCGGTCGCCCATCGCCTCAGCGAGGTCATCGCCATCTATCCCATCACCCCCTCGTCCAACATGGGTGAATGGGCGGACGAGTGGAGCTCCCAGGGCAAGACCAATGTCTGGAAGACCATTCCCTCCGTGGTGGAGATGCAGTCCGAAGGCGGCGCCGCGGGCGCGGTCCACGGCGCGCTCCAGGCCGGCAGCCTCACGACGACCTTCACGGCGTCCCAGGGCCTCCTCCTGATGATCCCGAACATGTACAAGATCGCCGGCGAGCTGACGCCCTTCTGCATGCACGTGTCCGCCCGCACCCTGGCGACTCACGCCTTGAGCATCTTTGGCGACCACTCGGATGTGATGTCCTGCCGCATGACCGGCTTCGCCATGCTCGCCTCGGAGAGCGTGCAGCAGGCCCATGACTTCGCGGCCATCTGCCACTCGGCCACGCTGCGCAGCCGCGTGCCCATCCTGCACTTCTTCGATGGCTTCCGCACCAGCCACGAGGTCGCCAAGATCGAGGTCCTGAACGACGAGGACCTACGCCACATGGTGCCGGACGAGCTGGTGGCCAAGTTCCGCAAGATGGCCCTGACGCCCGACGCGCCGGTCATCCGCGGCACCGCTCAGAACCCCGACTCCTTCTTCCAGGCGCGCGAGGCCTGCACCCCCTTCTACGAAGCCTTCCCGGCCATCGCCCAGCAGGAGATGGATCGCTTCGCCGCCCTGACGGGCCGCCAGTACCGGCTCTACGAATACTTCGGGCACCCCGAGGCCGAGCGGGTGGTCATCATCATGGGCTCCGGCTGCGACACCACCCACGAGTACGTGGAATGGGCCGCCAAGCAGGGCGAAAAGGTGGGCGTCCTGAAGGTGCGCCTCTTCAGGCCCTTCGCCATCTCCGAGTTCGTCCGCGCCCTGCCCGCCTCCGTGAAGAAGATCGCCGTCCTGGACCGCTGCAAGGAGCCCGGCTGCCCCGCCGATCCCATGCACATGGACGTGATCACCGCCCTGCGTGAAGGCCGCGAAGAGGGTCACACCAAGCTCGATCCCATCGTGGTGGGCGGCCGCTACGGCCTCTCCTCCAAGGAATTCACCCCGGCCATGGTCCAGGGCGTCTTCGCTAACCTGGCCAAAGACAAGCCGAAGAATCACTTCACCGTCGGCATCGTGGACGACATCAGCCACAGTTCGCTGACCTGGGATGCCGATTTCGACGTGGAGCCCGCGGACGTGACCCGCGCCCTCTTCTACGGCCTGGGCGCGGATGGCACGGTGGGCGCCAACAAGAACTCCATCAAGATCATCGCCGAAGAGACCCCCAACTACGGCCAGGGCTACTTCGTCTACGACTCCAAGAAGTCCGGCGCCATCACCATCAGCCACCTGCGCTTCGGACCCCGCCCCATCAAAAGCCCCTACCTGGTGACCAAGGCGAACTTCATCGCTTGCCACCAGACCAGCTTCCTCGATAAGTACGAAATGCTCGAAGCCGCCGTGAAGGGCGCCACCTTCCTCATCAACACGCCCCACAACGCCGAGAACGTGTGGGACACGCTGCCGAAGGAAGTGCAGGAGACCATCGTCGAGAAGAAGCTCCGGTTCTACGTGATCGACGCCTATGAAGTGGCCAAGAACACGGGCATGGGCGTCCGCATCAACACCATCATGCAGACCTGCTTCTTCGCCATCTCGGGCGTGCTTCCCAAGGATGAAGCCATCACCCAGATCAAGAAGGCCATCAAGAAGACCTATGGCAAGAAGGGCGATGACGTGGTCAAGCAGAACTACCACGCCGTGGACGAGACCCTGGCCAACCTCTACGAAGTGAAGGTCCCAGCCACCGCCACCTCCTCCCGCGTGCGGCCCCCCATGGTGGCCGCCGGCGCCCCGGACTTCGTCCAGCGCGTCACCGCCGTGATGATGGAAGGCAAGGGCGACCTGCTGCCCGTCAGCGCCTTCCCCATCGATGGCACCTGGCCTATGGGCACCACCAAGTGGGAGAAGCGCAATATCGCCCTGGAAATCCCCGAGTGGGACAGTGGCATCTGCATCCAGTGCAACAAGTGCGTCCTGGCCTGCCCCCACGCCGCCATCCGCGCCAAGGTCTACCAGCCCTCCGAACTGGCGGGTGCCCCCGGCACCTTCAAGTCCGTCGACTACAAGGGCCCCGAGTACAAGGGCCAGAAATACACCCTTCAGGTGGCCCCCGAGGATTGCACGGGCTGCACCCTCTGCGTCGAGGTCTGCCCCGCCAAGGACAAGAGCAATCCCAAGCACAAGGCCATCGACATGGTCGCCCAGCCCCCGCTGCGCGAAGCCGAAGCCGCCAACTACAGCTTCTTCCTGGATCTGCCTGAAGCCGACCGCACCACGGTGAAGATGGACGTGAAGGGCACGCAGTTCCTCGAGCCCCTCTTTGAATACAGCGGCGCCTGCTCTGGCTGCGGCGAGACGCCCTACGTCAAGCTGCTCACCCAGCTCTTCGGCGACCGCGCTCTCATCGCCAATGCCACGGGTTGCTCCAGCATCTACGGTGGCAACCTGCCCACCACGCCCTACACCACCAACCGCGATGGCCGCGGTCCCGCCTGGGCCAACAGCCTCTTCGAGGACAATGCCGAGTTCGGCATGGGCATGCGCCTCTCGGTGGACAAGCACCAGGAATTCGCCCTCGAGCTGATGCACCGCCTCTCCGCCAAACTCGGCGACGAGCTCATCGCCGGTATCGCCACCGCCGACCAGACCAACGAGGCCGGTATCAAGGCCCAGCGCGAGCGGGTCGTGATCCTCAAGCAGAAGCTGGCCGTCCTGGCCGAGCCCGAAGCCAAGATGCTCCTGGATATCGCCGACTACCTGGTCGACAAGAGCATCTGGATCGTCGGTGGCGACGGCTGGGCCTACGATATCGGCTACGGCGGCCTGGACCACGTCATGGCCTCTGGCCGGAACGTCAACATCCTGGTCCTCGACACCGAGGTCTACTCCAACACCGGCGGCCAGGCCTCCAAGGCCACGCCCATGGGCGCAGGCGCCAAGTTCGCCATGGCCGGCAAGAGCATGCCCAAGAAGGATCTCAGCATGATCGCCATGGCCTACGGCGGCGTCTACGTGGCCAAGGTCGCCTTCGGCTTCCGCGACGCGCAGACGGTGAAGGCCTTCCAGGAAGCCGAGTCCTACCACGGACCCAGCATCATCCTGGCCTACAGCCACTGCATCGCCCACGGCTACGACCTCTCCCACGGTTGCGACCAGCAAAAGCTGGCGGTGGATTCCGGCCACTGGCCGCTGTTCCGCTTCGACCCCCGCCGCCTCGAGAAGGGTGAGGCCCCGCTCCAGATGGATTCGGGCGCGCCCAAGGTGTCCATGCTCGACTACGTCCGCAACGAGACCCGCTACCGCATGATCGAGCAGCAGAACCCTGAGGGCTTCAAGAAACTCATGGCCCAGGCCCAGCTCGATACCACCAACCGTTACTCCGTCTACGAGCAGCTTGCCAAGCTGTCCGTCGTGGCCAAGAACAGCTGAAGGGTGACGACATGAATCTCTCGACTACCTACCTCGGCCTCAAGCTCGCCCACCCCTTGATGGCGGGCGCCTCCCCCATGGTTGATGACATGGGCATGGTCAAGCGCCTGGAAGACGCGGGCGTCTCGGCCATCGTGATGCACTCCCTCTTCGAGGAGCAGGTCAGCCGCGAAGAGCAGGGCACCATCATGGACATGCAGTTGTCCTCGAACGCCAGCGCGGAAGCCATTTCCTTCTTCCCGCAGGCCGATGAGTACCGCCTCGGCCCCGAGAAGTATCTGGAGCAGCTCCGCCGCATCAAGGCCGCTGTCTCCGTGCCGGTCATCGCCTCCCTCAACGGCACGACCCCCGCAGGCTGGCTGCACTACGGCAAGCTCATGCAGGAAGCCGGTGCGGACGCCCTGGAACTCAACGTCTACCACATCCCCACGGACGCGAAGGAATCCGCCGCCGACGTGGAGAAACGCACCCTCGACATCGTCAAGGCCGTCAAGGCCGAGGTACAGATCCCCGTCGCCGTCAAGCTCTCGCCCTTCTTCTCGGCCCTGGCGCACTTCGCGCTGGAACTGGAAGCCGCCGGCGCGGACGGCCTGGTGCTCTTCAACCGGTTCTTCCAGCCCGACATCAACGTCGAGGAGTTGGTCGCCGAGCCCAGCCTGCAGCTCTCCAGCCCGTCGGACCTCCTGCTCCGCCTGCGCTGGCTGGCGGTGCTCCACGGCCACGTCAAGGGCAGCCTGGGCGTCACCGGCGGCGTGCATGATGCCATCGGCGCCCTCAAGGCCGTGATGGCTGGTGCCGACGCCGTCCAGATGGTGTCCGCCCTCCTGATCCACGGCCCCGAGCGCCTGGCCCAGACCCGGGCGGGCCTCGCCGAATGGCTCGAAGAGCATGAATACGAGTCCCTGGCCCAGGCCAAGGGCAGCATGAGCCTGGTGAAGTCCCCCAATCCCCAGGCCTTCACCCGCGCCAACTACATGCGCATTCTCAATGGCTGGAAGCCCTAAGCGACCCCGCCTGCCAAGAGGCCCCCGGGTGACCGGGGGCCTCTTGCATTGTGAGAAAATAAAAAGTCTTTGGATGTGATTGACCTGAAGATCGTCTATTATCTATCAGACCCATCCAACCCCATCTGCGAAGGTGACCATGCTTCCTTTGTCCCAATCCTCCGGATACGCGGTTCTGGCCATGAGCTGCCTCGAAGATCCAGGCGGCAAGCCCACCCTGGTGGTGGATGTGGCGGCCCGCACGGGCTTCCCCCGCCCCTACCTCTCCAAGATGATCCACAAGCTCGCCAAGGTAGGCCTGGTGATGGCCAAGCGCGGCAACAAGGGCGGCGTGGTCCTGTCCCTGGCCGCCAAAGAAATCACCCTGGATCTCATCGCCGAAGCGGTGGACGGCTCCGAGTGGCGGAACACCTGCCTGCTCGGCTTCAAGGACTGCTCCGACGAGCGGGCCTGCCCCTCCCACACCTTCTGGAAATCCGAGCGCGATCACATCCACCGCTGCCTGAAGGAGATCTCGCTGGAAGAGATCCGTACCTTCGAGCAGCAGAGTCGCGGCTGGCGTCTGGCCGATGCCCTGCCCGAAAAGAAGCTCAAGCCCCGGGTCAAGAAAGCCGCCAAGCCCGCTGCCAAAAAACCCGCCGCCAAGCGCGTCCCGGCCAAGAAGATCTGACCGCCCTCCCGACGCGAAGAGGCCGCCCTTGGGCGGCCTCTTCGCGTCGGGGTTCTGCCGCCTCCTAGTGGGCCGCAGCCTCCGTCGGAACGGGTTCGATGGGATTCAGGTGCTCACCAGCCATGGTGAACACGGGCTTGGGCGCGGCGGGCTTCTGATCGTTCACGCCGTGGTTCGCCCGGAAGCGTTCCACACCGGGATCATGGTTCTGGGCCAGGTCCGCCAGGGACACCGAGCGCAGCCGGGCCAGGATCTGATCCAGAGTCTCGTGCCAGAAATCATGCAGCACGCAGGGGTTTCCGTTCGAGCATCCCAGCAACCCCATGAGACAGCGCTTTCGCCAGGCCACGCCATCAATGGCATCGGACAGGTCCTCGAGCGTGATCTCAGTGGAAGGACGCGCCAGCACGACCCCCCCGTGGTGCCCCCGCCGGGCGATCACCAGGCCCTTCTTGGCCAGCTTATGGATGAGCTTGGACAGGTAGGAGCGCGGGATGCCGGTGTACTCGGCCACTTCCTCGACCAGCACCGGATGCCCGCCGGGCTCCTGCAGGCACCGCAGCGCCCGCACTGCATAACCCGTGGTCTGTGAGAGTGGAAGCATCCGGACCCCCATGAAAGAGCGTGCTAGAACAAGTCTTATTTAATGATGATGCAACGGTAATCTAACGCGTCAAGCCCCTTGGTGACTTAAATCACCAAGGGGGCCCGATTACCTGCGCTGGACAGGGCGAAGCCCCCGGGAACGAGGGCTTCTTGATGGAATTTTATCGGAAAAATCCTACTTCACTACCACCTGCTTGCGCATGCCCTGGTAGATCCCCAACGGGAGGGCATGCTTCGTCACGAGGTCGGCCTTGGTCTGGTAGGGCCGCTTGGCGATGATGGCGGCGGCGTAGGCATCCGTCATCCCTGGGAGCTTCTTCAACTCCTCTTTGGTGGCCCGGTTGATGTCTACGGCCTTGGCCTTGGCTTCTGCAGCGGCCTTGGCCCGTTCCTGCCGTCGCTTTTCGATCAGCTGAGTCTTCAGCTCCTGCATGGGTTTGGACAGGGGCTTCTTGGGCTTGGAGGTCTCCTCTTCCTGACCAAAGACACTGGCGGCGCACAGCAGCACGATCGCGAGGATAGATGCAACTCTAACTGGTTTCTTGTTCATGAATTACCCCTCAATACGAGCAGACCATTCTCGATTCAATCTCCCTAGGGTGTCAACCAGAGGGCCTTACGGAAAAGGACCCGGCAGCCTGTGGGCGTCCGGGTCCCTTCTCGTTCAATGGCGATCAGTGAGGCCCGGCGAACCGGGCCCCAGGGATCGGGCTACTTGAAGCTCAGGTGAGCGACGCGGATATCCGCAGTCTTGCCGTTGCCGTGGCAGAGCATGCACTGCTCGACCTTGGCGGTGGCAGGAACAACGGCTGCCAGGAGGGTGGTGCTGCGGGCTTCAACAAGGGTTCCACCATTGACCTGCATGTGGGCCTTGGCCGAAGAGCTATCGTGGCAATTGAAGCAGGCAGAGGCGACTGGAGAAGAGACCAGCGTGGTGCCAGCTGCCGCAGTGAAATAGGGCGTCGAGGTCTTGGCCGGATTCAGCCCAGCGGGAGCGAAGGGAATGCCAGCGCTGTAGCCTTTGCCGTAGTCGGTGCCGGCGGTCGTCCAGGGGGCAATGGCCTGGTTCAGGGCGTCGAAGACAGGCTCGACGTAAGGCGTGACGAGCTGGGCGGCGGCGAACCTAGTATCCGCATTCGCTACCGTCGCGATGACCCGGGGGTCACCAATCTGGCTTGAAGCTGCGTCGCCGGCCTTGGCAAGCAGACCACTGCTGCTGTTTCCGGTGTAGCTGGTCCAGAGCAGGTTGGGCAAGGCGGCAGCGCTGGCGCTGTTGGTGAAGTCGAAGGAGCCGGTCACATGGCAGGCTTCGCAGTTGTTCAGAACGGCCGGGTAGGTGACGTTCCAGTACTTATCGCCTGCGGAGGCTTCCCATGAGAACCGATTCACCCGCTTGGCACTGGCGTGGATCGCGTGGACGGCTTCCTTGATGTTCACGGCCCAACCATTGTTGGTGCGGTTGACGTTGTGGCAGAAGGTACAGGTCGGTGCATCGTTGCGCTGAGCGGCATGGTAGACCTTCTCGGTGAAGATGCCGAGGGCCGCGTGGCAGTCATTGCACTTCTGGTTGGTGACGATGGCGCGGCGACCCGTGTTGGCTGCGCCTGACCAAGTCTTCTTATCGGTGGACAGCGTCGCCGGGAATCCGGCAGGAGCAGGTGCGACATTGCTGAGCAGCTTAGCCACATTGGGGGCGGGAACGCTCAGGCCACCCTGACCACCACCGGCATCCCAGGTGGCCGTGTACGGCTGGGTCTTATCCACGCCAGTGGGATCGCCAACCGGGGCGTGCCGCACGAGGGGCGTGTAGGGGTAAGCGGGCAGGTCGGTCTGGGTGAGCGGCTGGGTGGTGCTCAAGCCGTAGGTGTAGCCGATGCCGCCGGTGACCATGGTGGCGTTCGTGGGAACCTTCACGCCGGTCATGGTGAGGATGTAGTAGCCGGCATCCGCAGTGGCAGTGGCCGGAGCCAGGGTGGCCAGGGCGGTCGAGGTGGTGGCAGGAGCAATCACGATCTGCTTGCCATCCGCCGTCAGGCCATCGTTGCGCCAGACATTGGGGAAGTAGACGCTGTTGGTGACGTTCCAGTCAGCGGGGGCAGTGTTGCCGTCCTGGGGCAGGCCCATGGCGACGTAGAAGCTGGGGCCACCGACATAGTTGGCCCAGAAGTTGTCAACCGTGCCCTTGGCGTAGGTCAGGAAGGGCTTGATGACGCCATCTTCCTTGAAGGCGAAAGTGAACACGGGCTGGCCACTGGCGTTGACAGTGAACGATTTGAGGTCCCAGGTGGGCTTGTGGGCGCCAGCCGGGAGCGAATCGGTGTAGGCCGCCACGAAGGAGGCGTTGGTGTTGTTGTTGCCCTGGCTGCTGGTCGTGTAGGTGTTGCCGGTCTGAGCGGTCAGGAACACATTCTCAGGATTCGGAGCGACCACCGGGGTGTGGTAGGTATCGATGGCCGCAGCCGTGTGGCAGTTGATGCAGTTCTTGTCGTCAACCTGGGGCCCGCCGTTCAGGGGGGTGCCGTGGTTGAGGCCGCTCACGAAGTTCACAGAGTCGTGGCAGGCACCGCAGGCCTTGCGGTTGGGCACGTTCTTCCAGTTGTCGCCTTCGGGGCTGCGGGCGCCGTCATGGCACTTGACGCAGTTCCGCTGATCCTGGGGATAGGTGACTTCATTGAAGAGGATGTTGGCATAGTTGTACCCGGCCTTCTGGAGGCCTTCGCCCATGTGCATCCGGTGGATGAACGCGGTGAACTCGCCGATGGCCAGGCCATCAATCTTGTAGGTCGCGGTGGTGCCGGCGGGCAGAGCGGGGGGTGCGACGGTAGTGGCCGTCACGACGGCTTCGTTATTGCCGTACTTGCGCTGGTCGGTGTGGCAAACCACGCAGTAGCGGGGATCCACGCGGCTGCCGCCGTGCACCACGAGTTCAGTGTGGCACTGGTTGCAGGCCTTCAGGTCCACGATGTCGCGGGTGGCGGCGGGAGCCGCAGCCACGCCCGTGGCGGGCACGAAGTCGTAGATGATGTTCGCGGGGTTCTTAACCGGCACGCTGGGGATGCTGGTGTTGGAGGCATCGGGGGTGTTGGAGCCGGTGCCACGGGCGCTGCCGCCGATCTGGATGCTGATCCGGTGGACCAGGGTGCCATCGAAGGTCACGTTGCCGAGATCGGCGCGGACATTGGGAGAGGTATAGGGGGTGTACGCATCCAGGAAGGCCTGGGCGGCCGTGATATCGCGGTAGAAGGTGTACTTGTAGGTGCCGTCGCCGTTGTCCACCAGGGTGCCGACGCTGTCGGTGGTGGGCTTGGCGGGCGCCGAAGCCGTCGTGGTGGTGGGCGTGGAGGTCACGATGTAGTTGACCCAGATGCTGGGGCTGCCATTGGTGCCGGGCACCAGCTTGCAGATGCTCAGCGCGATATTCGCGTAGCTGGGCACGAGGGCGGTGGCAGACTTCGTGGTGAAGCCGAGGCCGCTCACGGGCACGCCGAACTTGTCGGTGACCTTGAAGTTCACGACGGGCTTGCCGGCGGTGGCGGACACCGCGGCGCTGGTGATGGTCCCGGTGAAGGACTGGTTGGCCCATTCCTCGGGGGTCAGGGCGGCGGCATTGATGGTGATCACGCCGTTGGTGCCGTTGGTGCCATTGGTGCCGTTGGTGCCGTTGATCCCGGCGACGCCATCCTGGCCGGACTTGCCATTACAGCCGACCAGCACGAGGGCGATCGCTGCCGTGGCCAGAAGCCCGCAGAGCTGTTTCAGAGGACGATGCTTCATATTCCATTCTCCCTGTTAGGTTGAGTGAAGCGGTGAGTGGTGGGGTGAAAATGATTGCTGTTGCTTGTGTTAGTTAAGCTTGGTGGTTCGATCGACCTGATATCGCACCTCCTCGCTACTTGATGCTCGTGCCGTGGCACAGCGTGTTGTTGAAGCAGCCCGGAACCGTCCCGGCCGGCGGCGTCGTCAGCGGCTTCAGCGTCGAATTCGCCCCCGCCGTGTGGCACTTCGCACACTCCGGCGCGTTCCCGATATCCGTCTGGACGTGGTTCGACTTCAGCAGCGACGCGTCGGCGGGGGGTGTTCGCCGCTCCGCGCTGCTCGACGCC
>JANYLR010000051.1 GCA_025363715.1 Holophagaceae bacterium
CATGAGTGGGGATCTGGCCGCGCCGACCCGCACGGTGGGCGTGGTGAGCGGCGGCACCATTGCGCTCGAACTTGCAGGCTTGAAGGATCCCGTGGCCGAAAAAGCCAAGCTCGAGATCGAGCGCGCCAAGCTCCTGAAAGAGCTGGAACCCTTGCGCGCCCGTCTGGCTGACGAGAGCTTCATCACCAAGGCCCCCGAAGCCGCCGTGGCCAAGCTGCGCGGCCAGGCCGAGGAACGGGAGCAGCGCCTCCAGCAGATGAAGGCGCTGCTCCAATAGGACGATTCTCAGCGTCCCAGCGCGCCCCTTGCCTGCAGGCTAAGCGGTGCCACCGGTGGCAACGGCGAGGTGCCCGTTCGGATGGGCCCCAGGAAGAGCCCCGGTACGGTCGTGGGAGATGGGTGATCAATGGCGGTGCCATCTCCCAGCCTGCCGTTGTTGTTGTAGCCCCAGGCTTTCACGGTGAGGTCCGGCAGCCACGCGTAGGAGGACTGGGACCCAGCGCTCAGGCCAAGTACCTTCAGTCCGGTGAGGGGCTGGGGCGTGAGGGTGTCCGTGGTCGAGGCAACGCCGAGACCCAGCTGACCGTACCAGTTGTAGCCCGTGCTTGCCACCTGCCCCTGAGCGTTCACCAGGTGGGTGTGCCACTCGCCTGGGATGACCGCCGTGAGGGTGGAGCCGACGGTCAATCCGCCGGTGCCCATTAGCACCCACCCATAGCGGGTGGTGGGGCTGCCATCGCCCAGCTGGCCGTAGACGTTCTCTCCCGTGCCGTAGGGAAGGCCGTTGGAAGCGAGCATGACCGAATAGAGGTTGAAGGCTCTCGCGGAAACCACGCCGCTGGCGAGAGTCGTGAAGCCCAGGTAATCCGCCGTGCTGGAAGGGAGCCCGAGCTGGCCGTACCCATGGCTACCGCAGCCGAGCAGGCTGCCCGAGGTCGAGACCAGGAGGGAGTGGTTGCTGCCCAAGGACACGTCACTCAGGGGAATGCCCAGCGTGTTCTCCACCGGACTGGTTCGATTCGCTCGGTCCTGGAGTCCCAGCTGGCCGGAGGCGTTGTAGCCCCAGACCCACAGCGTGCCATCCCCTTTGACCGCAAAATTGTGGTTGTAGCCGCTGGCCAGGAAAACGACGTTGGTGAGGCCCGGCACAGCGGCCGGGGCATTCCGCATGGTGGATGAACCGTCCCCCAGCTGCCCGTTGAGGTTGTTCCCCCAGGCGAACACCCGCCCATCCGCGAGGAGGGCGAGCGAGTGCCCCCAACCCGCCGTAACCTGCACTGCGGGCAGCGGCAGGGTCACGGCGGTGGGCACCATGCGCGCCTGATAGTCCGCGAGTCCCAACTGCCCGTTGCCCCCCACGCCCCAGGCGTAAACCCTGCCCTTGGTCGTGATCGCCAGGGCGTGGTCGTGGCCCGCCACCACGGCCGGATCGGCATAGAGCACGTCGAGGATCGCCTCCGGGCTCGTGGTGCTGCCGCCTGCCGAGGCCGTGACCCGCACACTGTAGTGAGCCTGGTCGTCGGCCACCTGCACGGGCAGCACATAGGTATCGGTCGTGGCTCCCGGAACGGTGCTGCCGTTGCGCAGCCACTGGTAGCTGTGGCCGCTGCCCGCCGCCACCACGTGATAGGTCACCGAGTCACCGGGATAGCCTGCCTGTGCCGTGGGCGCTGTCGTGATGCTGGGACCGATGGGGCCTGGAGGAGGGGCGGAACTGGAGGCTCCACCACCGCCGCAACCGAGGAAGAAAGCCAGGGTGCTGGCGGCGAAGAGCGCCCGCTGAGGTGCGGTAGGTTTCATCGTGGACTCCGTTGGAAGGGGTGGGGTCGAATCGCTGCTGGACACGGCCGCGAGGGGCGTGATCACTCGTAGCGGCTCACCCAGATCGAATATTGAAGAAGGTTGGAGGGTTGAATCACCTGGTGCCAGATGGCGAAGGCATTGCCGTTGCCATCGAAGGCGATCTGGGGGGCTCCGGGGGCCTGGGTGGTACCCAGCCCCATGGCCCGCTGGGCGCCCCAGCCGGTGCCCAGGGTGTAGCCTACGCCCTGGATATCGCCTCCGGAGTCCAGCCAGAGGGCGAAGGCGTCCCCGGCAGGATCGAAGGCCACCTGGGGGTACTGGGCCGGGTAGTTGTCGTTGGCGCGGAAGTTTTCGAGCAGTCCTGCCGTGCCCCATCCGGATCCCAGCGTGAAGCGGTTGGACCAGATCTGGATGTGCCCACCCGGGCCTGCATCGGCCTGGTCCCACACCGCGATTCCATTGCCATTGGCATCAAGGGCGATCCGGGGATCCCGGGAGAATCCGAGGATGTTCGTTTCAATAAGTTCGGCCGTTCCCCAGCCGCCGGCGGGCGCGAAGTGGTTGGAGCGGATATTGAATCGCCCGGCGGCGCTGTCGAACCGCTGCCACACGGCCACGGCGCGGCCCGAGGGATCGACGGCCACGCTGGGGACGATATCCCAGCCGCCGGTATTGTCGCTCTCCAGGAGCGCAGCCGTACCCCATCCGGTGGCCGTGCTGAATGGGATCCCCCACATACTAAAAGCAGTTGTACCGACTACATCTGCCGCACTGACCACCAGCATGCCTGCTCCGCTGGGGTTGAGGGCCAGGTCGATCCACCCGGCATCGCCCAGGACTTCCACGGTGGGACTCCATCCCGCTCCCGGCTGATACTGGGCCGAGTGCAGGGGGCCTTTCACGGGTCCCTGCTGGATCCAGGCGGCCACCCCGCGTCCGGCAGCATCCATGGCCACCCGCAGATCCGCCATGGACCCGAGGCCGAGGCTATCCAGCTGGACGGCACCGTCCCAGCCCGAGCCGACGGTGAAATGCCTGGCCCAGATGCTGTAGTGGGTGCCGTCCCGCTGAAGCCACACCACCAGCGCATTGCCAGCGGCATCCATGGCGACCCTGGGGGAGACTGCAGATTCGGTGGCGTTCGCCTCCAGACGCACGGCGGGTGCCCAGCCGGTGCCTGGGGTGAACCGGCGAGCCCAGACGCCCAGCCCCGCCCCGTAGGATTGCTCCCAGACCGCCGTGGCGAGGCCAGAGCCGCCGAAGGCGAGCTGGGGATCCAAGGCGTCGCCGGGGTTGTCCAGGGATAGGGTGGTGGCGCTGTACCAGGCCTTGCCGGCTACGGCGGGGTTCACCGAGATGGAGAGTCCACAGGTCGTGCTGCCTCCACTGTTGGCGGCGGTGATGGTGTAGACGGCCAGCGCGGCGGGGGTGGACGGCACCCCAGAAACCACGCCCGTGCTGGCGTTCAGGTCCAGACCTGCGGGCAGGGCCGGGCTGACGCTGTAGAGGGAGACCACGCCCCCGCCATGATTGGGGGCGTTGGCGGCGATGGCGGTGCCCACCGTGTAGATGCTCGTCGGGAAGGCGTAGCTGAGCCCCGTGGGAGGCAGGTCATTGACGGTCAGGGAGAGGTTGGCCGTTGCATTGCCGCCGCTGTTCGCGGCGGTCACGGTGTAGACCGTCGTGGCGGCGGAGGCCAATGGGGTCCCGGTTACGGAACCGGTGGTGGAATTGAAGGAGAGACCCAGCGGCAAACTCGGAAACACATTGAAGGAAACGACCGCGCCCCCATCATGGGTGGCCAGGTTGGGGGCGATGGTCGTGCCCACGGTATAGGAAGCAGTCGGTGCGCTGTAGACGAGATTCGTCGGCGGGAGATCCGTGACTGCGAGAGACAGGGTCGCCGTGGCGCTGCCGCCGCTGTTCGTGGCGGTCACGGTGTAGGTGGCCGAGGCGGTGATGGCTGTCGGGGTCCCACTGACCACCCCTGTGCTGGTGCTCAGGCTGAGACCCGCCGGAAGGCTCGGGCTGACGCTGTAGGAGATGACCGCACCTCCCCCATGGCTGGGAGCGTTCGGAGGGATCGCCACGCCCTTGGTATACGCGGCTGTCGCTGCCGTGTAGACCAGGCTGCTGGGAGCTGCGTCGTTGACCGTGATCGTCAGGCTCGCCGTGGTGCTGCCAGCGCTGTTCGTGGCGGTGACGGTGTAGCTTGCTGCCGCCACCATGGCTGTGGGTGTTCCGGAGATGGCACCCGAGGACCCGTTCAGGGAAAGCCCGGAGGAAAGCGCGGGCGTCACCGTGTAGGCATCCACAGCGCCACCCCCATGACTCGGCGTGTTCTGCAGGATGGCTTGCCCCAAGGTGTAGACCGCCGGGTTCGTGGCATAGGCCAGGGCGCTTGGGGCCACTACGGTGACGGGATTCCCCGATCCGCCATTTCCACCACAGGCCGCGAGCAAGACCAGCACGAAACCTGCGAAGAGAGGGAACCGCCTGAGGAAGGACGATCGGACAGACATGGCATACCTCGAAGAGAGACTCCAGCTTGCGGCTTGCCCCAGCCGGGCCCAGGGTCGCTTTCCAGAAACGACCTGGGCCACCTCACGCCCATTACCTACCGGATCGTGCCGGTGGTGATGATGGCGACGGGGGCGGTTCCCGCGGGTGCGGTGGCCAGCGGGCTCAAGGCCCCGGTCGTGGGGTCGACGGTGTAGACCGAGATGTTGTTCGAGCCGGCATTCGCCACGTAGGCGAACTTTCCGGAAGCATCGATGGTGATGGAGCGGGGATTGGTTCCCGTCGCCACCTTGACGCTGAAGGTCAGCGCGCCAAAGCTGGCGGCGTCAATGGCGTAGGTCGACACGGTGTTGTCGTCGTAATTCGCGACATAGACGAACTTCCCGCTGGGACCCACCGCGATGGCCTTGGGATTGCTCGTGATGGGAACGGCCCCCACGGCGCTGGCATTGATCAACGCACCGGTTGAGGAATTGATCTGATAAGCCGCGACGCCGTTCAGATTCACCGAATACAGGAACCGGCCCGAGGGATCGACGGTGACGCCGGAGGGGTTGGGACCCGTCAGGAGTGGGTAGCCCGCCAGGGGCGTCAGTGCCCCCGTGAGGGCGTTGATCGCATAGGCCGAGAGGCTGCCCGAGCCCAGGTTCAACTGGTACTGATTGGCCACGTACACGAAGCGGCCGGTGGGATCCACCGCGATGGACGCGGGATCCGTGCCCGCCCCCACGCTCCCGATCCAGGTCAGGGCACCGGTGGTGGGATGGAGGGTATAGGCTGAGACGTTGTTAGCGGCTTGGTTCGCCACGTAGACGAACCGGCCCGAGGGTTCGACGACGGCCGCCGCAGGATTGCTTCCGACCGCCGCGGGCTCACTGGCACTGCTGAGGGTTCCGGCTGACGGATTGATCATCCAGGATCTGACGTTGACGGTGGGTGTTTCAAACAGGATTTCATTCGTGGTGATGGCGAATTTCCCGGACGGATCCACGGTGACGGAATTCGTGAGCGATCCCGACATCAGGGAACCCACCCCGGTCAGCGCACCGGTTCCAGGGTTGATGGCGTAGGCCGAAACGTTCGAGGAGCCGTAATTCGCCGCGTAGGCGAACGTGGGGGTGAAGGCAACCGGCGTGGCCCCCCCGGCCAGGACCATTCCCGCAGGGCCGCCGCGGCCCGCGATCGTGGCCTGGGCCGTCAAGGATCCGTTGCTGCCATCGATGCCGTAGATCGAGACATCGTTGGAACCCGTATTCACCACATAGGCGAACTTGCCAGAGGGATCCACGGTGACTGATTGCGGATTGGTCCCCGCCATCCATGTGCCCAGGCTCCTCAATGCGCCCGTCACGGGGTTGATGCTGTAGGCGATGACGTTGTTGGAGGTGTAGTTGGCCACATAGACGAAGCGGCCCGAGGGTTCCACCGTGACCGAGATGGGGAAGGCACCCGCCGTGAAGGGGCTGCCGGTCACCACGGTCAGCGCACCGGTCGTGGCGTTGATTCGGTAGGCCGAGACATCACCCGAAGCCGCATTGGCCACGTAGGCGAACTGCCCAGAAGGGTCCACGGTGACGGAGCGGGAGGCACCCGTGAAGGGCGTAGAAAACGGATTGCCCACCACCGCCGTCAGCGCCCCGCTGGTGCTGTCGATACTGTAAGCGAACACCTGGGCGGCATTGCTCGCCACATAGGCGAACTTTCCGGAGGGGTGGATGGTCACAGAGAGGGGTTGAGTCCCCGTCGCCACGGAGCCCGCGTCGGTCAAGGAGCCGTTGGCGGTGTTGATGGTGTAGGCCGAGACCGTGTTCGAGCCGAAATTCGCCACATAGACGAACCGCCCGGTGGGGTCCACGGTGACGGCGTGCGGATTGGCCCCAGTCCCATTGAAACCCGTGTTCGTCAAAGCACCGGTCGCCGGATGGATGGTGAAGGTGCGGACAGTGTTGTCGCCGGAATTGGCCACATAGGCGGTTCGACCCGAGGGAGCCACGGCAATCGATTGAGGGCTCGTGCCCGTCTGGGCATAGCCGTTGTGTCGCAACTGGCCCGTGGCGGCGTTTACCGTGAAGGAGGACACCGTGCCGTCGTTGACATTCGCTACATAGGCGAAGCGTGGCAGCGGGTTCACCGTGAGGGTGAGGGCGGCAGTGGTGCTGCCACCCCCGTTGGAGGCCGTGATGGTGTAGGTGGCCCTCGCCGCGGGCGCCGTGGGAGTGCCGGACAGGATGCCGGTGCCCGTGTCGAAGCTCAAGCCCGTCGACAGGCTGGGGCTGATGCTGTAGGCGGCCACCGCGCCTCCACCGTGGGTGGGTCCATTGTCAGCAATGGCGGTACCCACGGTGTAGATGGCCGGATTGGTGGCGTAGGCAAGACCGCTGGGAGCCCGATCATTCACCGTCAGGGTCAGGTCGGTCGTCGCGCTGCCGCCACTGTTGGTGGCTGTCACGGTGTAGGTGGCGGTGGCGGTGGGCAGCGTGGGGGTGCCGGAGATGACGCCCGTGACGGCATCCAGGGAGAGCCCCTGCGGCAGGCTGGGGGTCACCGCATAGGAGACCACCGCACCGCCGGCATGGCTGGGCGCATTGGTCACGATGGCATTCCCCAGGGTGTAGACGGCCGTAGGCGTGCCATAGGCGAGGGTCATCGGCGCCTGGTCGTTGACGGTGATGGACAGGGCCACGGTCGCGCTTCCACCTGCATTCGAGGCCGTGACCGTATAGGTGGCCACCGGCGCAAGGACCGTGGGCGTGCCGGTGATGGCGCCCGTGCTCGCCTGCAAGGACAGCCCGGTCGGCAGTGCGGGCGCCACGGTGTAGACGGTTACAGCGCCACCGCCGTGGGTTGCCGCGTTCGCGGAAATGGACTGGCCGATGGTGTAGACCGCCGGGTTGGCGCTGAAGGCCAGAGCAGTGGGAGGCGTCACGGTGGCACTGCCGCCTCCGCCACCGCCGCCACCGCAGGCCGTGAGCCAGGCCAGCGCGAGCATGAGCGTTACCTTGCTGATTCCGGTTCCAAGGTTCATGGGGTGCCCCCTTCAAGCAGTCGTTCACAGACAAATCGAGGTCGGACCCAAGGCTCAGGTCTGCAGATCAACCGATCCAGGCACGCTTTCAAGAAAGGCCCTGGGCCACCCCCCTGCCCGCCGGTCCTCGCGCCCAAATGACCTTCGCAAGAAGAGACGCGCTGTCATGGCGAAATCGGAAGTAGTAGCCATGGACCACGAGGCGGGCCATGGACCCGGAATAGCCGCCGGCAAGGGGCGGCCTTCCGAGGGTAAGGGTGGTCAGGCCGGGGGGGTGGGGGAGTGGACGAGTTCCCTGAAGCCCCTGTAATCCGGCAGCTCAGGGGCCCGGGGATTCAACGCCAAGGCTTTCCCCCATGCCTCCTGTGCGCCTGCGGCGTTCCCGGACATGACTCTGAGCGCGGCGAGATCCATCCAGGTCTGGATCTGGCGAGGGAACTTCACCACGAGCCGCTCGGCCGAGGCCAGGGCGGGCCGGGCCAAGTGGGTGTAGGGCAGGCCCTGTTCGCGGCGCCAGCGCGCTTCGAGCACGGGGAGGTGCACGAGGTAGGCAGCGGACCAGGGAAAGCCCGGAAACTTCCGCACCATCTCTTCCAGCATCGGCTTGGCCCGCAGGAAGGCCTTGGCGGGGTCCTTTCCCTGGCGCGCCAGGTATTCGCCCTCGATCACGGGGATGATCGCCCGGGCCTGCCAATGCACGATGGTGTTTCCATAGACGGCCTTGGCCTGAGCCAGGCGAGTGTCCATCTCTTGGAAAATTGAGGTGGGATCCTCACCGGCCTGAACACGGCGGGAGGCCTCCACGGCGAGCAGCGGCACCTTCGCAATCCCCAGAACGTGGGCGTCGGGACGCAAGGTGATAGCTTCATCCGACGTGCTGCAGGCGAGCACCAGGATCGACTTGGAATCTCCGCCGAACTCCACCATGGCATCGGCCACATTGGTCACGACCTCATTCCAGTTGAGCACCGCATCTACGGCCTTCAGATCAAGGTGTTCCCGCATCCGCCGAGCCGCCTCGATGGCCTGCTGGATCTCTGGATTCGGATCTCTGCCCTTGCGGAAGAGCACGCGGCTGAGTTGGCCGTGCAAGTAGGCCAGATGGGAATCCAACTGCAGGGCATCCGGGCCTTCCGTGAGCCTGAGCGCTTCAGCCTTCTGGATGCCGGTCCGGTAGGCGGCCTCGGCATCGCCGCCCTCATCATCGAGAGCTTCACCTTCGCTCCGATTCAGCTGCATGGCCACGAATCGGGACCGCGCCATGTTCGGCCCAAGGCGCTCGCCTTCTTCAGCGGCCTTCAATCCCAGGCGCAGGGGCTCCTCCCGGGACTGTCCCTGCATTCTGAGATGCATGACCCAATCCGCGCAGAGAGCGGCCAGGGTGTTACGGACGTTCACATCCCCGGGGGCCAGATCAGCGGCACGGCGGTAGGCCTGGGCGGCGTTGCGGAAGAAGCCGGGCACGGCCTCCCGGTTGCCAGCGCTAGCTCGGTACGCCTGTTCCCCATTCAGGTTGCCCAGGGAGACAAGGGAGCCGAAGCTTTCGCCTTCGAGGGCCCGAAGCTGCTGCAGCAGGGGCTCCTCCAGGGCGATGAGCTCCGAGGCATCCTGGCCGTTGAGGCGCTTCAGGACGGCCTGGAAGTGGACGCTCCGGATCTTCAGGTTGAGCAGCATGGGATCGCTGCGGCCCCAGCGCAGCGCCGCCTCAACCCGGGCGCTCATGGCTTCAATCTTCGCCTGGAGGTCTTGTCGCTTCCCAGCCTGAAACGCGGTACTGATCTCCCGTTCATCCACGATGGCCTGCAGCCGGAGAGCCTCATAGCGGGAGGGGTCTTCCTGGAGCACGAGCGCCGACTTCGCCCGGCTCTCGTCGAAGCGGCCCTGGAGGTACAACAGATAGGCCTCCCGGTACCCACGTTTCCAGCCGGTGCCTGGCGCCTGGTTAAGCAGGTCGGTGGCGGGTTGGAGGAAGGCTTCCTTCGCTTCCGATTCCCGCCGTTCCCGCGCCTTGGCGGCAAGCGATTCACGCGCACGGTCCATGGCCTTGAAGTAGAGACGGCCTTTCAGAAAGCCAAGACTCTCTGCGGCCTCCGGGGTCCGGAAGCCGCGGGCCCAGGCGGCCTCAAAATAGGGGCGAGCGCCATCGTCATCTCCGAGGGCTTCGAGCCCCTTTCCGATGACGAAGAGGCCGGCGGGGGAGACTTGCCCCATGGGGCGAGCCCGCATCTGATCGACTTGGGCCCGGATGCCTGCCAGCAGGGGTTGCTGGTCGAAGGCGGGCGAGAGGTAGGCCATGCGCAGCGTGCTCTCCATATCCGCCGCCAGGGAGCCCATCCGGGCAGCCTCCAGAGATTGGGTGCGGGATCGGAAGGAGGTCCAGCCCGCGAAGGCGACTGCGGCCAGGGCCACGACGGCGATGCCACCCAGCGTTCGCGCGGGAACCGGATAGCGGCGCGCCCAACGCCGGGCCCGCTCCGAAAGGCCCATGGGCCGGGCCAGGATGGCCTCTCCCCGAAGCACCCGCTCGAGATCATCGGCCAAGGCCTCCGCGGTGGCATAGCGCCGTGGGGGATTCTTTTCCATGGCCTTGGCGACGACGGTGGCCAGATCCCTGGGCAGGCCGGGCACCTGCAGGTCGAGGGACCGGGGTTCCTCTTCCAGCACCCGGCGCAGCAGGTCGCCGGGATGAACGTCTCCATCTGGGGTGACGCCATGAAGGTCATGGGTGCTGTGGCCATCGGCCGTGGGACCGGGGGTGTGGCGAAAGGGCGGACGCCCCGCCAGCACGGCGTAGAGGGTGGCACCTAGACCGTAGATGTCGGCGCGGTAGTCCACCGGCGCGGCGCCCGTCACCTGTTCCGGGGCCATGAAATCCACGGTGCCCATCATCAGACCTGAGCGCGTGAGCCCGCCCTCCTCATCCCGCGCCAAGCCGAAGTCGGAGAGCAGAGCCTGCTGCCCCTCTTTGGAGGCCTCCACGAGGATGTTGGCGGGTTTCACGTCCCGATGGACCAGCCCCTGACGATGGGCTGCGCCCAACCCCCGGGCCGCCTGGGCCGCCAGGCGGACCTTCACCTGCCAGGTGCCGCCGGTATCCAGGTCCGCGAAGGTCTCCCCCTCCACCAGCTGGATGAGGATGCAGGGCCGGCCTTCAAGGGTGCCCGTGTCATGCACGCGCACGACGTTCGGATGTTCCACCCGGGCCTGAAGCCGGGCTTCCAGCAGCAACCGGTCAGCTTCCTTCGGGTCGCCGCTCCGCACGAACTTCACCGCCACAGGGCGCTCCAGTCCGGCGTCCCAGGCCCGGTGGACCTCGCCCATGCCCCCGACGCCCAGCACGCCTTTCAAGGTGATGCGGCCATCGAGGTTGGTCAGCAACAGGCTCATCGTTCCTCCACCAGGGCGGCGCGCATGCGGAGAGCCACTTCCTCGAGATCAGCTTCCGGGTAGTTCGAGAAGCCGATCCGCAGGGCCTGCACGGGGCCACCGTCGAAGGCGAACCGCCGTCCCGGCTGGAAGGCCACGCCATGTTCCAGGGCGCGGGCAGCCCAGCGGTCCACATCCACGCCCTCGGCCACCCGGGCCCACAGGGCGAGACCCCCTTCGGGTACCTGGAAACTCAGGTCCTCGCCAAACGCGCGGCGCAGGGCCCGGCAAAGGACATCCCGCCGGCTCCGATAGGCCTGCTGCATGCGGTTGAGGTGGCGATGGATGTCCCCATCGTCCAGCAACTCGGCGAAGGCCCGCTCCAGCACCATGTCCCCCTGGCGGTCGAGGGCCTGTCTGAGTGCGCGCATGCGGGCGATGAGGGGGGTCGGCCCATGCACGTAGCCCAGCCGCAGGTTGGGGCTGAAAATCTTGCTCAGGGTGCCCACATGGATCACGACTCCGGCCCGATCCTCCGCCGCCAGGGGGGCCCGAGGGCGGCCCTCGAAGAGGAACTCGCTGTCCTGGTCGTTCTCGATGATCGCAAAGCGGTGGGCCTGGGCCAGGGCCATCAGCTGCGCCCGGCGCTCACCGCTGAGGGGAACCAGGGTGGGGTACTGGCGCAGCGGGGTGATGAAGACGGCCCGGAGCCGCTCGGATTCCGCCAGCTGCGCCAGGGCCCCGACGCGCATCCCCTCGGCGTCCACGGGCACGGGCAGGCAGCGCGCTCCGGCCCGGGCGAAAGCCTCCCACACCCCGGGATGACCCAGCGCTTCCACCGCCACGGCGCCGCTGGCCGAAAGCAGGGCCTGACCCGCCAGGAACAGGGCCATCTGGCTGCCGCGGGTGACCAGGATGTTGTCCGCTGTGGCAGCGATGCCCCGGGCATCGATCAGCATCCGGGCCAGCGACTGGCGCAGCATCGGGTGACCCTGGGGATCCTCCAACTCAAGGTTCTGCTGGCGATTCAGGACCAGGGCCCGACGGTAGGCCCGGGCCAGCTCCGCGCCCGGCAGGAGGCGGGGATCCGGCAGGCCGCTCGCCACCTTCAGCAGGCCCGGGGTCCCCTTGGGTGATGCCTCGTCCATTCCCGCGGCGAGGTCAAACCCCATGGCGGAGCCATCGGATTCCATGGCCGCCGGAGTGAACTGGCCAGGAAGCCGGGTGGGCGGGTTGGGGGCGACAAAGCTGCCCACGCCCGGGGTCGAGACGACCCAGCCTTCGGCCTGCAGGTCGTGGTAGGCCTCCATCACCGTGTTGCGACTCACGCCCAGCTGCTCGCCGAGGATGCGGTAGCCGGGCAGGGAATCGCCCGGGTGAAGTCGGCCCCGGTGGATTTCCTGCTTGAGGGAGTGGGCGATCTGGAGGTAGACCGGCTCCCGGCTCTGAGGATCGAGGAAAACGTTGGGCGACTTGGCGCTCAGGTTGGGCTCCGGGGGATCCCCCAGTCTAGGTGGTCCGCCCCGAATTGGTGTTGGAACCTTCACCGCAGGACCGTGGCCGATCCTTACCATTCGGCCGAGGTGGCCCTACCCCTATTCCAAAAGCGACCCTGTCGGCCCTTCATGCCAGGAACCAGGCTTGTATAGCTCTCTGGAGGCCACCATGGGGATCCCCCACATCTCTTTCCCCGAGGTCGGCCCAACGCTGGAGCAGGTCCCTGCGGGCCTCAGGCGCCTGCCTCCTGGCAGCCCTGCTGATGGTCTGTAGGGGTGGTGGAGGCAGTTCCACCCCACCCCCGCCTTCACCTCCAACCCTCACCTCCATCACCCTGAATCCCACGTCCGCCACGGGTACCTGGGGGCAAACCCTGGATATCACTGCCATGGACCGCTTCTCGGACGGAACCACCGTGACACCCCATGATGCCCAGGTCACCTGGGCCTCCAGTGCCCCCGCCGTGGCCACGGTGAACGCTGCGGGTCTGGTCACGGCCATCTGGAGGGGTACCGCCATCATCACCGCCAGCAAAGGCAACCTCTCCGCCACCTGCACCGTCACGGTCAATCAGCCTTACGACGCCGCGCAGGTGGGCGGATGGCTCTTCGTGGGCATGCCCAACCCCATCGATTTCTCCAATGCGTCAACCCATTACACTTTAAATTCCGATGGCACCTTCACCTACTTCCTGACCAGGGATTTCGGCAATACCTGCGCCCCCTACGGTGCGGTGGAGGCGGTGCAGGTGGGCACCTTCTCCAACACTTGAAACCAGATCATCTTCAATTGCACGAGCCACGTTACCAACTACTACGGCTGCGACAAAAGGACCCTGGTCTTCCAGGCGGTCCTGACACCTGGATTTCACGTCCATACCGACGTCAGCTTTCCGCTCAGCAATGTCCTCCGCACCAGGAATGATGGGTTTGACTTCATGAACACCGGCTTGCTGGATCACACCAAGCAGTGATAACGGAATCTGGCGAAGGCGGGGGCGAATCGGCCCCCGCCTTCCGGCAGCTCAATGCTTCTGTGAGCCTGCTAGGCTGGAATCATGCTGAAGACTTATTACGCTGGCCAGGATGTGGACGCGCCCTGCGGGCGCTGTGGCGGCGACACGCGCCACCAGGTCCTGAACGTCACGAACGGGGTGCCCGACAAGCTCATCTGCGGGAACTGCCGCTCGGTGCACAAGTTCCGCGCTGCCAAGCCCGAGCCTCTGCCCCGCACGCCGCGCATCCCGGCCGCCGCCAAGGTGGGGGGACCGCGCCCCGGCTCCCTGGTGGCTCAGTTCCAGCATGTGCTGGCCCAGGAACAGGGCGGCGCCAAGGCCAGTCCCTACCGCGTCGCCGAGCGCTGGGAGGAAGGTGCCTGGATGGATCACCCCAGCTTCGGCCTGGGCCGCGTGCAGCGACGTCTGGGCAAGAAGGTGGACGTGCTGTTCAAGGATGGGCTCAAGACCCTGGTCAGCGCATGACCCTGGAACCCCTCCTCGAACCAGTTTCCCCCGCCCTGCGGGAGTTGCGGTTCGCGGTGCTGGACCTGGAGACCACGGGCGGCAGCCCCAAGGCCCGCTGGGGCAAGGATGGCCGCTTCCTCCAGCCTTCCGAAATCACCGAAGTCGGCCTGGTGAGGCTGTCGGGCCTAGTGGTGGAGGAACGCTGGTCGAGCCTGGCCTCCATCCAGGGCTTCCTCCCCGAGGAGATCCAGCGCCTCACCGGCATCAGCCTCCCCATGCTGGCGGGGGCGCCGCCCTGGGAGCAGGTGGCCCTCAAGCTGGCGCCCAAGCTGGAAGGCCGCGTCTGGGTGGCCCACCACGCCCCCTACGACGGCAGCTTCCTCAAAGCCTGGCTGCCCGAGGGCGTCTGGCGGCGCCACCGCCTCATCTGCACCCGCCTGCTGGCCAAGAAGCTCATCCCCGAGCTGCCCCGGCGCAGCCTGGCCGAACTCTGCGCGTTCCTCGGCATCACCAACTCCCGCGCCCATCGGGCCCTCCAGGATGCCGAAGCCACCGCCGAAGCCCTGCAGCATCTCCTCAAGCGGGCCGAGGATCAGGGGCTCGACGGGGAAGCCTTCCTTGCCGCGGGGGAAGTGGCGTGGAACAAGGTGTAGTTGACCCGTGACTGAGGACTGACTCCCCATGGACCTAACCCGCTTCCTCGAGCTCGTACGCACCCAGGGTTGGCAGGGCTGGTCCCTGTGGATGGTGCTCCTGGCCCAGGCCCTGCTGTGGGTGGGGATCGTGCGCCTGCACCTGTCGCTGGAACGGGAGGAGGCGCCCTGGGAGGAGTGCATCGGCAAGATCCGCTCGGCCTTCCTCCGCAAGGTCAACGGAGAGGACGAGATCCAGGAATTGAAGGTCCACCGCTACGCGCCCCTGGTGGACCAGCTGGTGGCCCTGCACTTCGTGGAGGAGAAGGCCGACCGCTTCGACCGCTGGCTGCTGCTGCGCTGGAAGGTCAAGGAAGGCCTGCGCCCCTACTGGATCCACTGGGGCTATCTGATCATCGCCTTCGGGGCCGTGGTCTGGTACCTCCAGGGTCTGCGCCTGGACATGGGCACCGACCTGCTCAAGCGCACTCCCGTGGATCCGCGCCTGCTCTGGGTGTGGCTGGGCTATGCCATGATCCTGGCCTGGAAGATCGTGCGCCTGCACGGCAACCTCGAGCGCGTCCAGCGCAGCCTGCTGCTGCCGAGGCGCGACGAGTGATGAGGTCAAGGCGCGGGGAGGCGGCCCGCCGCCTGGGCCTGCGGGCCGAGCGCCTGACGCTCTGGCTGCTCTGGGCCCGGGGCTGGGACCTGGTGGCCTGGCGTCAGAAACTGGGCCGTTGGGAACTGGACCTGCTCCTGAGCCGGGGACCAGAGCTGCGCTTGCTGGAGGTGAAGGCCCGCCGGCCCGGGGCTTGGGTGGGCGCGGACACGGCCCTGGAACCCGAGCAGCGCCTCCGCCTCCAGCGAGCCCTGCGGACCTGGCTGGACCGGGTGCCTTGGCCCGGGGAGGTCAGCTTCCAGCGGGTGAGCTGGGCGGGACTCAGATGCCGGTTCCATCCGCCGGAAAGATGGAATTTACTGAAGATACATAGGGGCTAACCCCTCCAGGTGCCGCCACCTACCGGACTGGCACAGCCCTCGCCCCGAACCCTGCGGGTGTCGGTATGTTGACCTTTCTGGATCGTCTGCTTCCTTTGATGGGCCGCCTGGCCAAGCGGTCGGATCTCGCTGCGCCCGTGTTCGTGATGATCGTGCTGGTGGTGATGGTGCTGCCCATGCCCGCCTTCGCGGTGGACCTGCTCATCGTCCTGAACATCACCCTGAGCCTCATTATCCTCATGGTCGGCATGTATGTGCGGCGCCCCAAGGAGTTCAGCTCGTACCCCTCGGTCCTGCTGGTGGTGACGCTTTTCCGTCTGGCCATCAACGTGGCCACCACCCGCCGGATCCTGCTCTACGCGGGGGACCAGGGGGCGGATGCCGCCGGCCACATGGTGAAGGCCTTCGGCCAGTTCGTGGTGGGCGGGAGCTATGTCATCGGCCTGGTGGTCTTCATGATCCTCCTGGCCATCCAGTTCCTGGTCATCAACCATGGCGCGGGCCGCATCGCCGAAGTGACCGCCCGCTTCACCCTGGACGCCCTGCCCGGCAAGCAAATGGCCATCGATGCCGATCTGAACGCGGGCTACATCGACGAACAGGAGGCCCGGAGGCGCCGCAAGGATCTCCAGGAGGAGGCCGGCTTCTACGGGGCCATGGACGGCGCCGTGAAGTTCACCCAGCGGGATTCCGTGGCGGCCCTGATCATCCTGGCCGTCAACATCGTGGCGGGCATCATCCTCGGCGTGGTGCGCTACAACATGCCGGTCGTCCAGGCCCTGGAGGTCTACACCCTCCTGACCGTGGGCGATGGCTTGGTGACGGTGATCCCCAGCCTGCTCATCAGCGTGGGCGGCGCCATCCTCACCACCCGCAGCGGCAGTGATGCCTCGGGTCTGGGCAGCGAGGTCATGGGCCAGCTGGGCGCCGACCCCCGGCCCATGGCCATCGCCGCCGCCATCCTCTTCCTCTTCGGGGCCGTGCCGGGCCTGCCCCTGTTCCCCTTCTGGGTCATGGCCGCCATCTTCGGTGTCATGGCCTACGCCGCCTGGAAGCTGCCCCAGGCGGCCACGCCCGCCGAGGAGGTCGACCTGGCCGCGGCGGAGAAGGCCAAGAGCGCCGCCGCCGAGGGCGCGGACCGGGTGGAGGGCCTGCTCAAGGTGGATCCCCTGGGTCTGGAGGTGGGCTACAGCCTCATCCCCCTGCTGGATGTGAATCAGGGCGGCACGGTGCTGGAGCGCATCAAGGCCGTGCGCCGCCAGATGGCCACGGAGCTGGGCATCGTGGTGCCCCCCGTGCGCATCCGGGACAACCTGCAGCTGGCTCCGCACGCCTACCGCATCCTCCTCCGGGGCGAGGAGATCGCCCGGGCGGAGCTTCAGCCCAACCAGTTCCTGGCCATGAATCCGGGCACGGCCACCGAGGATCTCTCCGGCACGCCCACCTCCGAGCCGGCCTTCGGCCTGCCCGCCTTCTGGATTCCCGATTCCCAGCGGGACCGGGCCCAGATGCTCGGGTACACCGTGGTGGAACCCGCGACGGTGCTCACCACCCACATCTCCGAACTCATCAAGAAGCACGCGCCGGATCTGCTGGGCCGGCCCGAAGTCCAGCACCTGCTGGACACGCTGAAGGAAGGCGCCCCCAAGCTGGTGGACGACCTCATCCCCAATGTCATCAGCGTGGCCACCCTCCAGAAGGTGATGCACAACCTCCTGCGCGAGCGGGTGCCTGTGCGGGACCTGGGCCGCATCCTGGAAGCCACCGCCGACGCCGCCACCATGACCAAGGACATCGGCTTCATCACCGAGTACGTCCGTCAGGCCATGGGCCGGGCGCTCACCAGCCCCCACCTCTCCGATAGCGGTGAACTGGGGGTGCTGGTGCTGGACCCGACTCTGGAGCAGACCCTTCAGGGCGGCATTGAACAGACCGACCGGGGCAGCTTCCTGGCCCTGGAGCCGGGGCGCACCCAGGAGCTGCTCAACCGCATCGCCAATGGCATCGCGGCCGTATTGCCCGGCGCCCAGCCGGTGCTGCTCACCAACCCCGTGGTGCGGCCCCACCTGCGGCGCCTGCTCGAGCGCGCGCTGCCCCATCTGGTGGTGCTCAGCCACAGCGAGGTGCCCCTGGATGTCCGCGTCGTGAACCTGGGGACCGTCTCATGAACCGTTTCATGAAGGGCCAACCATGCGTGTGAAGACCTTCGAAGCCGGATCCATGCAGGACGCCCTCGACGTGGTGAAGAAGGACATGGGCGAAGAGGCCTTCATCCTGTCCACCCGGACCCGGCGGCGCCCCGCGGCCCTGGGCCTGGGTGAGGAGTCCGTCATCGAAGTCACCGCGGCCGTGGACGAGGCCCAGGCCGGGGCAACCCTGGCCGCGGGGGCACCGCTCACCTACGGCCTGCGGGCGCCTCTGGACACCCCCGCGGCCCGGCGCCCCGCCCGCGCACCGGCCCCTCCCGCGCCACCCCCGGCCCCGGCCATGGACCTCCAGCCCCTCCGCCGGGAGCTCCTGGAGATCAAGGGCGCCGTGGCGGCTCTGAAAGACAATGACCTGCGGAACGCCTCGATCCTGAAGGAACTGGATCAGATGAAGGCCCTGCTGAGCCGCATCCAGCGCCAGGGGATGCCGCCGGCTCAGCTGCATCTGCCCCCCAGCCTGCTGGAACTGTACGGCGATCTCGTCGCCAACGATGTGGAGCCCCTCATCGCCCTGCGCCTTTGCGAGTACGCCCAGCGCGCGCTCACGGATCAGGACGGCGACGGTTCCGCCGGGGCCGTGGATCCTGAGCGGGCCCGGCTCTTCCTGCGCCGCGTCATCGCGGACTTCATCCCCGTGGCGCCGCCCATCCAGCTGGAGCCCGGCAAGATGCGCGTGGCGGCCCTGGTGGGCCCCACCGGCGTGGGCAAGACCACCACCGTGGCCAAGCTGGCGGCCTACGCCCAGCTCCACCTGAAGCAGAAAGTGGCCCTGCTCACCCTGGACACCTACCGCATGGCCGCCGTGGACCAGCTCCAGCAGTACGCCCAGATCCTCCAGGTGCCCTTGCATGTGGCCCTCACGGTCGAGGACCTTCGCAGCGCCCTGCGCTTCTACCAGGACCGGGCCCTGGTGCTGATCGATACGCCAGGCCACAGCCCCAAGGACACGGAGACCCTGAACCAGCTGCGGGGCCTGCTGGATGAGCTGCCTGAAGTGGAAACCCACTTGGTGCTGTCCGCCACCACCAAGCCCCGGGACCTGACTGAGATCGCCGCCCGGTACGAGCCCCTGCATCCCACGCGGCTGCTCTTCACCAAGCTTGACGAGACCTCCACCTACGGCCCCATCCTCAGCACCCTGGCGCGGGTCAAGCGACCCCTCAGCTACCTGGGCACCGGCCAGGAAGTGCCTGAGGCCCTCGAGCTGGCCACCAGCCGGCGGGTGGCTGACCTCATCCTCCCCATGCCAACGAAGGAGGCCGAATGAGCCACGATCAGGCAGCCCGGCTCCGCGCCTTGGCCAAGGATCAGCCCTCCGAGTCCCCCCTGTTCGCAGCGCGGGTGGTGGCCATCACCTCCGGCAAGGGGGGCGTCGGCAAAACGAACGTCGTCGCGGGCCTGGCCCTGTCCCTGGCCCAGCTGGGCCAGCGGGTGGTGGTCATGGACGCGGACTTTGGCCTGGCGAATCTGGATATCCTCCTGGGCCTGTCGCCGAAGTACACCCTTGAGCACGTGCTCCGGGGCGAGAAGGTCATCGAGGAGATCCTGCTGGATGGTCCCATGGGCATCCGCATCATTCCCGCCAGCAGCGGCATCCAGGAGCTGACCCGGCTCGACACCATGAGCGAACTGCGCCTGGTCCAGGGCCTCCAGCGGGTGGCGGAGACGGCGGACTGGCTGCTCATCGACACCGCCGCCGGCATCCACGACTCGGTGCTGAAGCTGCTGATGGCGGCCCAGGAAGTCATCCTGGTGGCCACTCCAGAGCCCACGAGCTTGGTGGATGCCTACGCCATGGTTAAGGTGCTGCACCTGCGGGATCCCCACAAGCCCCTCTGGCTGCTGGTGAACAACGGCCAGAGCGCCGATGAGGCCCAGGAGACCGTGGACCAGCTGCAGGCCGTGACCGAGCGCTTCCTCGGCAAACAGCTCCAGGTGCTCGGTCTGGTCCCCAACGATCCCCACCTGCTGCAGGCGGTCCGGCAGCAGCGGGGCGTGGTGGATCTCTACCCCCGATGCCCGGCTACCCAGGCCTTCCAGGCCCTCGCCCGCCAATTGCTGGGGCAAGTATCCTTGCAGCCCGACGGCTTTGCGTCATTCTGGAGGCAGCTTGCCTCCGAAGACCCCACCTAGGAACTTGGATGATGCCCACTCCGGACCAGCCCGCCGAGCCCGGCCTGCCCCTCAGTGGCGAGGTGCTTCGGGCCGTACAAGCGGCGCCGGTCGCCCTTCGTCCCTGGGCCGCCCTGGCGGCCGCCAAGGCTTACGGCCAGGCCGCCTTGACCTCGCCACCGGTCACTCATCCGGTACCCGCAGCGGCAGCCGCGGCAGGGGAATCGGTCGAGCCGCCCGAGCCCTTCGACCGTGACAACCGCGAGCAGATCATCAAGGACTACGTGCCCCTGGTGAAGTTCGTGGCCTACCGCATCGCCGCGCGACTGCCCTCCCACGTGGAGCTGGACGATCTCATCAACAGCGGCATCCTCGGCCTCATGGACGCCATCGAGAAGTTCGAGCCCTCGCGCAACATCAAGTTCAAGACCTACGCCGAGCTCCGCATCAAAGGCGCCATTCTCGATGGCCTCCGGGAGCTCGACTGGGTGCCGAGAAGCCTGCGCCGGAAGAAGAAGGATATCGAGGGCGCCTACCACAGCCTCGAACAGCAGATGGGCCGGGCCGCCACTGACGAGGAAGTGGCCCTCCACCTGGGCATGCCCCTGGAGGAACTGCACAAGAACCTCGACGATCTGAAGGGCGTCACCCTCGGCACCTTCGTGGAGGTGGGCGAAGATGGCGAAGGCGAAAGCCTCATCAGCTTCGTGCCGGACCCTGACGCCGAGGATCCCAGCCAGACTTTCCAGGCCACGGAGATCAAGGACATCCTCCGGGAGGCCATGGACATGCTGCCCAAGAAAGAGCGCTTCGTCGTCCAGCTCTACTATTTCGACGAGCTGACCATGAAGGAAATCGGGACCCTACTGAACATCACTGAGTCCCGGGTATCCCAATTGCATACCAAGGCCATGTTGCGACTCCGGGGCAAGCTCCTGGAGAAGCACATCGAAGGGTAATCCATGGCCAAGATCTTAAGCCAAGATGAAGTAGATGCTCTACTTAAGTCGCATACCAAGCCGGCTGGGAAGGGTCCGGCCGGAGGTGGGTCGGAACGGGGCGCGGCGCCCGCCCCGGCAAAAAAGGCCCAGGCCCAACGTAAGGTCACCCTTTACAACTTCCGCCGTCCAGACCGGGTGAGCCGGGAGCAGATGCGGTCCCTCCACTTCATGCACGACCGCTTCGCGCGGAATTTTTCCAGTTCCCTCAGCGCTTACCTCCGCACCATCACGGAAGTGAACCTGGTGAGCGTCGAGCAGCTCAGCTACCAGGAATTCCTGCTTTCAGTGCCCGACCCGACTTGCTTCAACGCCATTTCCATCAAGCCCCTGGAAGGCGCCCTGGCCCTGGAAGTGAACCCCACCCTGGTGTTCCCCATCATCGACAAGATGCTGGGCGGCCCCGGTGAACCCCTCAAACAGCTCCGCACCATGACGGACATCGAGCAGAGCATCTTCGACGGCGTGCTGAAGCTGGTACTCGAAGACCTGCGCGAAGCCTGGCGAGGCATCGTGGATCTGGATTTCCGCGTCTCGGCCCGGGAGACCAGCCCTCAGCTCATCCAGATCGTGGCCCCCAACGAGGTAGTCCTACTGGTGGTTTTCGAAGTGAAGATGGGTCCCGTCAGCGGCATGATCAACCTGGCCATTCCGAGCATCATCCTCGAACCCATCTCCACCAAGTTCGACCAGGAGATGTTCACGGGTTACAAAAAGTCCTCCACCTTCGAGGAGGCCCGCCTGCTCATGGTGAGCCTGAAGCGGTGCTCCATGGAGGCCGCCGCCGAGATCCGCGGTACCAGCCTCAGCATGGAGGAAGTGCTCCAGCTGAAGGCCGGCGACCTCATTCCGCTCACCAAGCGCTTCGATGCGGAACTGGATCTATGCGTGGACGGCATTCCGCGCTTCATGGGCCTGGTGGCCTTGAATCCCAATGGGAAACGCGTGTTCCAAGTGACCGGCAGCCGGTCGGAGGGGTGAACGATGGATGCCCGAGATACTGAATTCTTCCAAAAAGTCGGCAGCGCCTTTGCCGAGAGCATGACCTCCGTCTTCTCCATGCTCACGGGGCGGGAGTTCCAGATGAAGTCGGAACCCGGCGAGATGCTGGACACCGCGGCCATCACCGCCCTCCACGACGCCACGGCGATCCTCGTCAAGGCCAACTACCAGAAGGGGCTGAACGGCACCCTCTTTTTCACCCTGCCCCTCAAGGAAGGCACCATACTGGTGGACCTCATGCTGGGTGGCGAAGGCACCTCGGCGGAGGAGCTGGTGGGGGATTCCAAGGACGCCCTGGCGGAAACCTTCAACCAGGTCATGGGCAGCGCCAACCAGACCCTGTCGGACCTGGCGGGCGAGACTTTCGCCATCGCCAATGTGGAGATCCTGGCCATCCCCGCAGAAGCGGCCGCCTACGCGGAACACCTCGGCCAGGGTGGTTTCCAGGACCTCCGGCTGCCTACCACCCAGGATTCCCTGAGCACCACGGTGCACCTCCTGCTTCCCGATCTCCTGCTCCAACAGATCAAGCGGAAGTTCGGCCTGGGCGAGGCCCCGGCCGCGGCCCCGGAACCGGTGGCTGCGCCCTCTTCCGTGTCCGCCTCCGTATCGGCGCCACCACGCCAGGCACCGGTAGCCTCTGGCCCGGCGGTGGATTCCGGCAACCTGGATTTGCTCCTGGACATCCAGCTCCCGGTGGTGGTCCGCATGGGCCAGACGGAGATGCAGATGGGTGAGCTGCTCAAGCTCACGCCCGGCTCCATCCTCGAGCTGAACCGCAGCGCCGACTCACCCGTGGAGCTGCTGGTCAACGGCAAGCTCATCGCCAAGGGCGAAGTCGTGGTGGTGGATGGCAACTTCGCCTTCCGCATCACTGAGATCGATACCCGCGCGGCAAGGATCCGAAGCCTGGCCTAGTATTCTCCGGGGGTTCCCCTCGCAGCGCAGGCGCTGCGAGGATCTATGGGCGCGCTGCGCGCCTCCATCTGACGCCACGCATCGCGTGGCTCCCGCTCGCCTGGGCTCGCGGAGATGGAGCCTCCCCCCGGACCCCCGCGCTGCCCGGCGGAGCCGGGCTTGGCTTGATCCCTCCTCGAGAGGGAGGCCCCATCACCGCGACGAAGGAACGGGAGCGTCTCCCCCGCGCCCATCTGAGCCCCTACCTGCGTATCCTTGGGGTCACGCCGCCCTCGATCTGAGCCGCTGGCCTGGCCAGACGAGATCGCCGATACTCCCCGCATGCCACCTGGAGCGCCCATGCCCCTTGGCCCTGAACTCCGGTTCCACGAACGCACCAAGGTGCTGTTCGAGCAGCGCTCCTATGTCTTCTTTGGGGGGAGCGACTACCACCGCCTCGCGAGCCATCCCGAGGTCCTGCGGGCCGCCCGGGAGGTGGCCGAGTCCGACGGTCTGAACGTGGCAGGCAGCCGGGTCACCACCGGCAACCATCCCCTCCACCGGCAGCTCGAAGCCAAGGCAGCGGCGTTTCTCGGTGCCCGGGAGGCGGCCCTGTGCCCCGATGGCTACCTGTCGAACACGGTGGCCGTCGAAACCGTGGCCCGGGACTTCCAACGGTACTTCATCGATGAGAGCGCCCATGCCAGCCTCCTGGTCTCCACCGACTGCCTGCCCCGGGACCAGGTGCACCGATTCCGCCACGCCGACCCCGAAAGCCTCCGCCAGGCGCTCGCCGCCTACCTCCGTCCCGGGGAAAGGCCGTTGGTGCTGACGAATGGCGTGGAGCCGGGGGACGGCGAACTGCCTCCGCTGGGTGAGTATTGGGAGGCCGTCCGGCATGCCGGTGGGTTGCTGCTCGTGGACGATGCCCATGGGATGGGGGTCGCCGGACCCACCGGCAAAGGCAGCCCGGAGGAGGCGCAGCTGCCCGCCGAAGCCTTCCTCCAGACCGGAACTTTTGCCAAGGCCCTGGGTGCCTTCGGGGGCCTACTGGCCGGCCCATCGGGGTTGTTCGCAAGGGTGGTGGAGCGCAGCCGGACCTTCACCGGAGCCACGCCCATTCCGCCTCCCCTGGCGGCGGCTGTCCTTCGCGCCATCGGGGTCCTGCAGGAGTACCCGGCGATGATCACGAACCTCCGCGAACGGACCTTCCGCGTCCGGGCGCGGATTCGGGCCATGGGCCTCCCCTCCTGTCCTTCGCCCGTACCCATCCTTTCGGTGACGCATCGGAACGAGGCCAGGAACCAGCGCCTCAGCGCGCTTCTGCTCCAGAACGGCATCTACCCTCCCTTCATCGACTATCCCGGCAGCCCGCCGGGAGGGCATTTCCGCTTCACGCTGTCGGGCCTCCACACCGAGGAAGAAGTGGATCGCCTGCTCGCCACCCTCGCTCTATCCTGCGAATGAAGGGGAGAACACCATGCTGGAAACCACCCAGGGACCTTCCGGACTCGTCATCGACGGCATGCGGATCTACAAGCTCGACATCCCCCTGAAAGACATCTTCAAGATCGCCACCATGAGCCTCAGCACGGCCACGAACCTGCTGGTGGAGCTGCGCACCAATCAGGGCCTCAGCGGCTGGGGTGAGGCCTCGCCATACCGCTCCCTGGTGGGCGAGACCCAGCTCATCAACATCGCTGCCGCCCAGGAGCTGAAGCCCATGCTGATGGGCCGCAACCCCCTGGCCATCCATGGCCTTGTGGAAGAGCTGGATGCCTACCTGCCCCACAACACCACCTTGAAGAGCGCCATCGACATGGCCCTCTATGACCTGGCCGCCAAGGCCTGCGGCGTGCCCTTGTACGCCTACCTGGGCGGGCAGCCTAGGCCCATGGAAACGGACCTCACCATCGGCATCGGAGATCCCGAAGCTGCCGGCCCTAAGGCCCGCGCCATCCAGGCCATGGGCTTCCGAATCATCAAGGTCAAGCTGGGACTTGACTTCGAGGGTGACCTCCGGCGCCTGCGCAACATCCGGGAGGCGGTGGGGCCGGAGACCATTCTTCGCATCGACGCCAACCAGGGCTGGGACCGCATCAGCGCCGTCAAGAACCTCTGCGCCTTCGAAGAGCTGGACATCGAGTTCTGCGAGCAACCCTGCCATGGCCACGATCTGGACGGCATGCGCCACGTGATGCGGAAGACCTCCATCCCGGTCATGGCAGACGAGGCCGTGTTCTCGCCCGCCCAGGCCCTGGAGCTCATCCGCCAGGACGCAGCCGACTACTTCAACCTCAAGCTCTCCAAGGCCGGTGGTATCCACCGCACCGTGCAGATCGCCAACCTCGCCGAGGCGGGGCACCGGCCCTGCATGATCGGTTGCATGTCCGAGTCCCTGCTGGGCATCACGGCCGCCGCGCACCTGGCCTGCGCCCACTCAATCATTCGCTTCTTCGACCTCGACTCCTGCCTCGAACACGCAGAGAACCACATCGTCGGTGGCGTCCAGTTCCAGGGGGGCCAGATGACCCTGCCGGACCTCCCCGGCATCGGGGCCCATCCCGATCCGGATTACCTCCGGACGCTGGAGGAAGTCCGGTAGCCTGCGTCCGGTTCGCGCCATCCACTCCCAGGGGCCCATGTGCAGATGAAAGCGGAACAAGCCGCCGGGCTGGTCGGTGGGCTCTACATCCTGGCTTCCGCCGCTTGCTTCGGCAGCATGGCCATCTTCGCCCGCCTGGCCTATGCCTCCGGCGTGGACACCCCCACCCTCCTGCTGCTGCGGTTCACCCTGGCCGCCGGGCTGATGTGGATCATCCTCCTGGCCCGGGGCCTGAAGGTCCCCCGAGGCAGGGCCCTGCTGCTGCTGCTGGCCATGGGCTCCCTCGGTTACGCGGGCCAGGCCTTTGCCTACTTCACGGCCCTGACCCTCGCCTCTGCTGGGTTGGTGGCGCTCCTTCTCTACCTGTACCCGGCCATCGTAACCATCCTCTCGTGCCTCGTGTTCCGGCATCCTGTCACCCCCCTGCAGGTGGCAGCGGTGGCGGTGGCCCTGTTGGGCAGTGTGCTCACCATTGGCAAAGCCGGGGATGGCCAATCCCTCGGCATCTTCTTCGGCATCCTGGCCGCGTTCATTTACTCCGTCTATATCCTCATGGGGAGCCGGATTCCGAAGGATATCTCACCCACGGCTTCCACCACGGTCATCACCAGCGCCGCCGCGGTCGCGTATGGGTTCGTGGTCGCGGTCAAGGGCTACCACCCGCCCGGGACCGGGGCGGGCTGGCTGGCGGTCTTCGCCATCGCCATCCTGGGCACCGTCATGGCCATCCTGTTCTTCTTCGAGGGACTCGAACGGGTCGGGGCCGTGCGGGCCTCCGTCTGCTCCACCGTGGAGCCAGTGTTCACAGTGGTGCTTGCGGCCCTGTTCCTGGGCGAGGCAGTCACCCCGATGCGCATTTTGGGGGGCGCCCTCATCCTGGGTGCAGTGTTGCTCCTCCTCAGAGAGCAACCCAATCCATAATTTAAGCTTATTTATAGTCAAATATTTACGACATTGCCTCCGATATCCCAGGAATCTGACCCCGCAGGAGAGGGCCGTCGTGGATCACCCTCCGGTCCCTTGAAGATCCGGTCATCCAGCCCCGCCCGACCCGCTGGACCCTGGCTGGGAGGGCCCCTTCATGACGAGGCCGTCCCAAGGAATTGGCCGGAATCTCTTTCACCCGCCAATCGTGTGTAGTACACCTGTGACTACCAATCCGACACCTACCTGTTTGGCCTAGGCACAGGTATTCATTTCTGCTCCCAGGAAGTGCTTCACCAGCCCTTCTTCCACGCCAACGGAATCCTTCGTGCCCGCTGGCAATCCACCTCAACCGTTTCAGGAGGCAAACCCATGCGTAAACCTTTTTCAGCCCTCGCGCCGACCCTCGCCGCGTTGTGCCTGCTGTTTGCGGGAGGTTGCGACAAGGAGAGCAAGACCATCAAGATCGCCACCCAGAGTCCGCTTTCCGGCGCCACGTCAGTGGTGGGCAGCGATATCAAGAACGGCACACAGCTCGCGATCGAGCAGCTGGCCGGGCCACTCACCAAAATGGGCTACAAGGTCGAACTCGCGCCCTTTGACGACCAGGGCAACCCGGATACGGGTGTGGCCAACGCCAAGAATATCGTGTCCGATCCGTCCGTGTTGGGCGTCGTAGGCCACTACAACTCCGGGGTGCAGATCCCCTCCTCCGAGGAATACCACGCCGCCAACCTCTGCAACGTGTCCCCCGCCAACACCAACCCCAAGGTCACTGACCGTGGCTACGCCGAGATCAACCGCGTCTGCGGCCGGGACGATGTGCAGGGCGTCGTGGGTGCCCAGTTCGCCAAGGCCAAGGGCATCAAGGTGGCCTACGTGCTGCACGACAAGACCGCCTATGGCCAGGGCATCGCCGAATACTTCAAGAAGGAGGCCGAGGCCCAGGGCATGAAGGTCGTCGGCTTCGCCGGCACGGAAGAGAAGGCCAACTTCGACGCCATCCTATCCCCCATCATCTCCGCCAAGCCCGAGTGCATCTACTTCGGCGGCATGTTCGACCAGGCCGCCGTGCTCTTCAAGCAGGCCCGCCAGAAGGGTTTCAAGGGCATGTGCCTCTCCGATGACGGCTTCGACTCCGGCGACGCCGCCAAGATCGCCGGCGACGCGCTCCAGCAGGGGGCCGGCACCTACTTCTCCACCGTCTCAGGCCCGGCCGATATCTACCCTGACACCGCCAAGTTCGTGGCGGACTTCAAGGCCAAGTTCGGCAACACCCCCCAGCCCTTCGCCGCCCAGTCCTATGACTGCACCGCCGTCCTGCTGAAGGCCATCGAGAACGGCATCACCGCCAACGGTGGGAAGCTGCCCGCCCGTGCCGACGTCTCCAAGGCCGTCCGCGCCCTCAAGGACTTCAAGGGCATCACCGGCACCCTGACCTTCAACGGCAAGGGTGATCCCGTCCTGGCCAAGTACTTCATCATCCAGGTCACCTCAGCCGATCCGGCCAAGTGGTCCTCCAACCGGATCGACCAGATCCTTAGCATCGCCCCACCCAAGTAGGACCGAAGCTGTGACGCCCCCCCTTCCGGCGTGGAGGGGGGGCGTTCTTTAGGAGACCCTATGCGCCTTCCCATGGGATGGAGAAACCTGCGGCAGATCCTGCTGCCCATCGGCCAGACGGTGGTGTTCGTGACCGGCGCCGGCGCGATCTGCTCCGCGGTCATGCTGCTGCTGGCCCTGGTCTTCAGGGGATCGGGGGCAGACCAGGCCCTGCAGGCCACCCAAGGCGTGGGCATCCTTACCTACACCTTCAACAGCCTGCCCCAGGTGCTCATCGACGGCATGACCATCGGCTTCGTCTACGCGGCCATCGCCCTGGGCTACACCATGGTCTACGGCGTGCTCCAGTTCATCAACTTCGCCCACAGCGAGATCTTCGCCCTCGGGGCCTTCTGTGGCGTGGAGTCCCTCATCGCCCTCAACAAGATGGGATTGCTGGCGCAGGCCTCCACCCTGGCGGCCTTCATGTACCTGGGCTTGGCCCTGCTGGTGGGCATGGCGTCCGCGGGCGGCATGGCCGTCCTGGTGGAGCGGGTGGCCTACCGGCCGCTTCGCAACTCGCCCACCCTGGTGGCGCTCATCTCGGCCATCGGCGTGTCCTTCGCCCTGCAAGACCTCATCCGCCTCACCGAAAGCCTCACCACCGGCCAGTTCTACCGGGTGATTCCCACCTTCGGGAATTTCGACGAGCGCATCAACCTCTTCCGGATCGGGTCCAAGGTCGTGGACATCCAGGTCAAGTCCGTGGTGGTGATCGTCGCCGCGGTGCTCATGCTGGTGGCCCTCAACTACGTGGTGGGCTCCACCAAGGTCGGCAAGGCCATCCGGGCCGTGGCCCAGGACAAGAACACGGCAGCCCTCATGGGGATCAACGTCAACGCCATGATCTCCCTCACCTTCCTGGTGGGTGGCGCGCTGGGTGGCGCCGCGGGCGTCATGTATGCCCTGAAGTTCACCCGCATCGATCCCTTCGTGGGCTTCATGCCGGGCATCAAGGCCTTCGCCGCGGCGGTGCTGGGAGGCATCGGGAACCTAACGGGCGCCCTGCTGGGCGGCATGGTGCTTGGCATGATCGAGAGCTTCGCGGGGGCCTACCTGGGCACCTACACCATGGGCGCCTTCGGGGCCGAGTACAAAGACATGGTGGCCTTCCTGATCCTGATCGTCGTCATCGTGTTCCGGCCCAACGGTCTGCTCGGCGAGCACGTCTCGCAGAAGGCGTAGGAGGATTCCATGAAAGAATCCCTCAAGAGCCGATCCCAGGTCCTGATGGCCTTCCTGAACCGGGGCCGGACTCCCTACTTCGTCTGCATCGGCCTCATCATCCTGGGCTTCGCCCTGGTCTACGGGAGCCCGCGCTCCATCCCAGGTTTCCTGGTCTTCGTGTTCGCCGCCAGCTCCATCTACTGGCTGAAAATGAACCGGGCCATCCAGCTCGCCCTCGCGGTGTTCCTGGCGGTGGTGCTGGTGCCCATCCTCGGCGCCCGCAACTTGTTCTACCTGGAAGTGGTCTTCCAGATCGCGGTGTTCTCGGCCCTGGCCCTGGGCCTCAACATCGTGGTGGGCTTCTCCGGCCTGCTCAATTTCGGCTACATGGCCTTCTACGCGGTGGGCGCCTACCTCTGGGCCTTCTTCGGCTCCCAGCAACCCTATCTGCTCCACTCCACCGTCACCTCCAAGGCCCTGAACACCCCCTTCTTCCTGGCGGCGGACTGGTTCTACCTCTTCATCTTCCTGGGCGTGATCGTGGCCGCGATCCTGGGCCTGATCCTGGGCCTGCCGGTGCTGCGGGTGCGGGGCGACTACCTGGCGGTCATCACCCTGGCCTTTGGCGAGATCGTGCGGCAGCTGGCCAACAACCTGGACAAGCCCCTCAACTTCACTAACGGCCCCCAGGGCATCACGCCCATCCAGCGACCCACCATGCCAGAGGGGGTGCTGAACCTGTTCAACCAGGTGGTCCAGCCCGTGGTGGGGCACCGGGTCACGGACAACCAGGCCTACAACATCCTGTTCTACCTCATCGCCCTGCTGGTGGTGGTCGCGGTCATCGTGGTCACCTACCGCCTGGATGATTCCAAGGTGGGCCGGGCCTGGACCGCCATCCGCGAGGATGAGCTCTCCGCCGGGGCCATGGGCATCAACGCGAACAAGCTCAAGCTCGGCGCCTTCGCCGTGGGCGCCTCCTTCGCCGGCGCCATGGGGGTGCTCTTCGCCGCCAGCCGCACCTTCGTGAGCCCCGAGACCTTCACCTTCCTCCAGTCCGTGGGCGTGCTCACCATGGTCATCTTGGGGGGCATCGGCAGCATCACCGGCGTGGTGGTCGGCGCCACCGTGGTCACCCTACTGAACATCCAGGTGTTGCAAAGCTTCTCTCTCTACCTGTCGCAGCTGCGGCAGAGCGACGCGGTGTTCCTGGGGTTTCATTGGAAGAACCTCTCCAACCAGCTGGATCCGACCAAGTACCAGCGCCTGATCTTCGGCATCGTCCTGGTACTCATGATGATCTATCGTCCCGCCGGGCTGCTCCCCGCGGCGCGGCGCAAGCGGGAACTGGGCGGAGATCCCGAAGGCGGGGACGTGGAAGGAAAGGAGGCCTAGCGTGGGCGACGACAAGCATATCCTCACCACCACCGACGTCGTGAAGCGCTTCGGCGGCCTCACGGCGGTCAACAAGATGTCCGTGAACATCGAGCGGGGGCGGATCTTCAGCATCATCGGCCCCAATGGCGCGGGGAAGACCACCTTCTTCAACGCGATCTCCGGCCTCTACCACTGCGACGAGGGCACCATCGAGTACGAGGGCCAGCGCATCGAGACCCTGCACCCCTACCAGATCACCGAACTCCGGGTCGCCCGCACCTTCCAGAACATCCGCCTGTTCGGTGGCATGACCGTGGTGGAGAACATCATGGTGGGCGCCTACACGCGGCTGAAACAGAACCCCATCCAGGCCATCTTCCGAACGGAATCCTTCCGCAAGGAGGAGGCGGAGACCCAGGCCCGCGCCGAGGAACTGATGGCCTACGTGGGCCTGAAGGGGGTCGGCAACGAACTGGCCAGCAGCCTGCCCTACGGTGCCCAGCGCCGGGTGGAGATCGCCCGGGCCCTGGCCTCCCAGCCCAAGCTGCTGCTCCTGGACGAGCCGGCCGCGGGCATGAACCCCTCCGAAAGCGAAGACGCCCTGCGGCTCTTCCGCCGCATCCGGGACGAGCTTGGCATCACCATCCTGCTCATCGAGCACGACATGAAGGTGGTCATGAATATTTCCGAGCACATCTACGTGATGGACCACGGCGAGCAGATCGCCGAGGGTAAACCGGCCGACATCGCCTCCAATCCCCAGGTCATCGAAGCCTACCTGGGCAAGGGCGCCGCCGCCTCCCATACGGCGTGAAGAGGAACCCATGGCGCTTCTCGAACTGAACGACATCCACAGCTACTACGGCAACATCCATGCGCTGATGGGCGTGTCCCTCAAGGTGGAGCAGGGCGAGATCGTCGCCCTCATCGGCGCCAACGGCGCCGGCAAGACCACCACCCTCCGCTCCATCTCGGGCCTGCTGCATCCGCGCCGGGGCACCGTGCTGCTGGAGGGGAAGGAAATCCACCACATGTCCCCCAACGTGGTGCACAAGCACGGCCTCGGGCTGGTGCCGGAAGGACGGGGCATCTTCCCGGCGCTCACGGTCACCGAGAACCTGGAGATGGGCGCCTACATCCTGGACGACAAGAAGCAGATCGAGGAGAACATGGAGAACGCCTTCACCCTCTTCCCGAGGTTGAAGGAGCGGGCCCAGCAGAAGGGCGGCACCCTGTCCGGGGGCGAGCAGCAGATGCTGGCCACGGCCCGGGGCCTCATGTCTAATCCCAAGATCCTGCTCATGGACGAGCCCTCCATGGGCCTCGCCCCCGTCCTGGTGGACCAGATCTTCGACATCATCCGGGAGTTGAACGCCCGGGGCACCACTATCCTTCTCGTCGAACAAAACGCTTTGATGGCGCTCTCCATCGCCCACCGGGGCTACGTCCTGCAGACCGGCCAGATCGTGCTCACGGATACCGGCCAGAACCTGAAGGCCAACGACATGGTGCGGAAGGCCTACCTGGGGGCGTAGCCCAGAGCCCCAGGAGACCCGAACGCCAGCCATGCCAGAGCTCGCCGCACCCCCAGATCCCCGCCATAGCCGCTCCAGCGAATTCTGGAGCGGGGTGCTGGATACGCTGCCAATGATGCTGGGGGCGGCGCCCTTCGGCCTGATCTTCGGCACCCTCGCGGCGCCCAGTGGCTTGTCCAATGGCGGCACTCTGGCCATGTCGCTGATCGTGTTCGCCGGTTCGTCGCAGTTCATCGCCTTGTCGCTGCTGGCGGGCAAGGCCAGCCTCTTGGTCATCGTCCTCACGACTTTCATCGTCAACCTCCGCCATGCGCTCTACTCCGCCAGCCTGCTGCCTTTCGTGGCAGACCTGAGCCAGGGCTGGCGGGCCCTGCTGGCCTTCTGGCTGACCGATGAGACCTTCGCGGTGGTGCAGCTGCGCTACGGCGCCGATGACACCTCGCCCAACAAGCACTGGTTCCAGCTCGGTTCGAGCCTGGCCATGTACACCAACTGGTTCGCCTGGACCCTCATGGGGATGCTGCTGGGGCGGACCATGCCGCAGCTGCAGCACCTGGGGCTGGAGTTCGCCATGGCCGCCACCTTCACCGGCATCGTCGTGCCCCTGCTCCGCAGTCGTCCGATGGTGGCGGCAGCCCTGGTGGCGGCCGGCGTCGCGCTGCTGTGCCGCGATCTGCCCTACAAGCTCGGCCTGATGCTGGCCGCCTGCGCCGGCGTCGGAGCCGGCATGGCGCTGGAGGGCCGACCCGGCCCGAAGGAGGCCCCATGAACACCCGGGAACTCCTGGTCATCCTGGGCATGACCGCCGTGACCTTCGGGGTACGCTATTCGTTTTTCGTCCTTGGCGACCGGGTGGCCTTTCCCGACTGGATGCGCCGGGCGCTGCACTACGTGCCCGTGGCGGTCCTCACGGCCATCGTCGCGCCCATGGTGCTGCTGCCGGATGGCACCCATTGGCAGCTCAACTGGCGCAACGCCTGGCTGGCGGGGGCACTCACCAGTGGCTTGATGGCCTGGCGACGCCTGCACCTGCTCGCCGCCATCGGGGGTGGCATGGCGATTTATTTCGTGTGGCGGGTCCTCGCCACCTAGGAGGGGGTGGTTCGTGTCCCTGGTCATCATCCAGGGGCCCTAGACTCCGCGGATGGGTCACCATCTCGGCAGCAAGGACAGCCTCGTGCCGCTCATCGACCGGCTGAACAAGTACCCCATCGGCCTGGTGGACTCGGAGAAGCTGCGGGAGATCCTGGGGCTGCTCTTCGACGAGCGGGAGGCCTTCGTGGCCTCCCGCTTCCCCCTGGAGGAAGCCACCCTGGCGGAGCTGATGCGGGCCACGGGCCTGGAAGCCGCGGAGCTGGCCCCGGTCATGGAGACCATGGCGGACAAGGGCCTGGTCATGGACATGCCCTACGCCGGCACCACCTATTACCTGCTGATGCCCGGCCTCATCGGCTTCTTCGAGTTCACCTTCATGAAGCACCGCTCAGACCTGCCCATGGAGCGGCTGGCGATCCTCATGCGCGAGTACCTTGAGGAAAGCCAAGCCAAGGAGTTCTTCGGCAGCGACACCCAGCTCACCCGCACCCTGGCCTATGAGGAACACATTCCAGTGACCTCGGAGATCGCCACCTACGAGCGGGCCCGGGAGATCATCCGCGAGGCTGGGATCGGCGCCGTCGGGATGTGCTACTGCCGCCACAAGAAGGAGCACCAGGGGAAGACCTGCGCCAAGGGCGCCCCCATGGAGGGCATCTGCATCTCCCTGGGCAGCGCGGCGAAGTTCCTGTCGCGGCGGGGCTTCGCCGAGCGGAAAACCGAGGCGGAGCTGCTGCAGGTCATCGACCAGGCCCGGGAGCTGCGCCTCACCCACGTCACCGACAACATCCGCGAGAAGCCCTCCTTCATCTGCAACTGCTGCCGCTGCTGCTGCGAGCTCATGGCCGGGGTGCAGATGGGCTTCCACGAGGGCATCGCCAAGACCGGCTTCACGGCCCGAATCGATCCGGAGCGCTGCGACTACTGCGGCACCTGCTTCCCCGCCTGCAACGTGAAGGCCATCGGCCTGGCCCAGGGGCACAGCTTCACCATGCCTCAGGATCGCTTCGCCGCCGTGAAGGAGCCGGTCTGCCTGGGCTGCGGGGCCTGCATCTCTGCCTGCGAGAAGGGTGCCCTCCGGCTGGTCCCCGCTGAGAACCGGTCCCGGCCGCCCGCCAAGAAGCGAGACCTCTTTGTCCGGATCCTCCGGGAGAAGGGGCGCCTGGGCCCTTTCGTCACGAGCCGCCTCAAGAAGCAGCTGCGGCGGGCCTTCACGCTGGGACGAGGCTAAACTACCACAGCGTGTGGCCGACCCAGGTCCTCAGGAGGGGTAGGCCGCACCACATTGGCTCCCCGGGAACTCCGCGCTAAGTTGGGAACTGTGATCGGGGGTCGGCCATGTGTGGAATCGTCGGATACATCGGTGCGCAGGGGGCCGCAGGCATCCTGGTGAATGGCCTGCGCAGCCTGGAGTACCGGGGCTACGATAGCGCGGGCATCGCCCTCTCCTCCGGTTCGGGTCAGTTCAACATCATCCGTGCCTCCGGCAAGCTGGCCAATCTGGCGGCCCGGGTGGACCTGTCGGATCCCACCCCCCTGGGCATCGGCCACACCCGCTGGGCCACCCACGGCCGGCCCACGGAGGAGAACGCCCACCCGCACCGCAGCGCCGATGGCCAGGTGGTAGCCGTGCACAACGGCATATTCGAGAACTTCCTGGAGCTGCGCGCCGAGCTGAAGGCGGCCGGGGAAACTTTCCAGTCCGAAACCGATACCGAGTGCTTCCCCGTGATGGTGTCCCATCTGATGAAGCAGGGACGGCCCTTCCTGGAGGCCTTCCGGGAGGCAGTGGGCCGCATGCACGGCATCTACGCCCTGGCCTGCCTGGATGCCAAGGATCCTGATCGCATCCTGGCCGCCCGCAGCGGCCCGCCCATGGTGCTGGGACTCGGCGAGGGCGAGACCTTCCTGGCCTCGGACGTGGTGCCCCTGCTTCCCCATACCCGCCGCGTGATCTTCCTGGAGGATGGCGACCTGGTGGAGCTCACCAGGGCAGGCGCGCGGATCTTCCGCTTGGATGGCAGCGACGTGCAGCGACCGGTGGTCGCCATCCCCTACGATCCGGTGGCAGCCGAGAAGGGCGGCTACAAGCACTTCATGCAGAAGGAGATCTTCGAGCAGCCCCAGGCCCTCTCCAACACGCTGCTCAACCGCCTGCCCCTGGACGGGGAGGACATTCCCCTGGACCTGCCCTTCACCGACCAGGAGCTCGCCGACCTGACCCGCATCCACATCGTGGCCTGCGGCACCAGCTGGCACGCGGGCCTGGTGGGCAAGTTCCTCATCGAGCAGCTGAGCCGCGTGGCCGTGGAAGTGGACTACGCCAGCGAGTACCGCTACCGGGAGCCCGTGATCCAGCCCGGCACCCTCATCATCGGCATCACCCAGAGCGGCGAAACCGCCGACACTCTGGGGGCCATGAAGGAGGCCGCCACCCGGGGCGCCCGCACCCTGGCCATCTGCAACGTGCTGGGGTCCACGGCCACTCGGCAGTGCGAGGCCACCATCCTGACCCATGCGGGCCCCGAGATCGGCGTGGCCTCCACCAAGGCCTTCACCACCCAGCTCGCCGTGCTGACCCTGCTGGCCCTCAAGCTCGGCGAGGCCAAGGGCACCGTGGATCCCAAGCTCAAGGCGGAGCTGCTGCAGGGCCTGCGGGAACTCCCCGCGCACCTGGAACGCCTCAATTCCCTGGAACCCAAGATCATGCAGTGGGCCCAGCGCTGGCAGGACGCCACGGATTTCCTCTACCTGGGCCGGGGCCCCTGCTACCCCATCGCCCTCGAAGGCGCCCTGAAGCTGAAGGAGATCTCGTACATCCACGCGGAGGGCTACCCGGCGGGCGAGATGAAGCACGGCCCCATCGCCCTCATCGACAAGACTCTGCCCGTGGTGGCCCTCATGCCCAAGGACGCCCACCGCGAAAAGACCCTCAGCAACCTGCAGGAGGCCGCCGCCCGGGACGGCCGCATCCTGGCCCTGGTGACCGAGGGCGACACGGGCCTGGCCGGCATCGCCGAGGACGTGCTGGAACTGCCGGCGGTCCATCCCTGGCTCAGCCCCATCGTCTACGCCGTGCCCCTGCAGCTGCTGGCCTACCACATCGCGGTGTTGCGCGGTTGCGACGTGGACCAGCCAAGAAACTTAGCGAAGAGCGTGACTGTCGAATGAGGTCATGGCCCTTCTCACCGGATTCCCGGCGGTCGGGCCCGTGCCATCAAAGTTTCAGAGAATTCACGGCAGATGGCAGCCACCGCCCCAATTTGAGGCGTGGGGGATTCCCCACGGAGGCTGCCATGGCCACCCACCTCCTCCGACCCCGTGACCTGGGCCATTCACCTTCGCTGGACTGGCTGCTGATCCTGGCTGGGGCCCTGCTGGCCTGGCTCCTTTGGCCCGCCACCACCCATTGACCGGAAGGTTCATGGATTGGGTCAAAATTCCCGGCATCCCCGGGCCCTCCGACCCATCTTTGGAGGGGCACCCGTCCCCAGGGAGGGAGGTCGCCATGACCACCCATTTTCACTTCCACCCGCACCCCCATACCCGCCACCCGATCCGCTGGTTCACCATCGAACACCCGTATGCACCAGACTGGGCCGTCCTCGCGGCCGTGACCGTGGCGGCCCTCATCCTATGGATCTGGAATTCCTAGGGGGCTGCCCCCTGCCCTGAAGACTCGACAGCCGCCCCCGTTCCGCTAGAATAGAGCCTCGCATTGGCGCGTAGCTCAGCGGTAGAGCACTACCTTGACACGGTAGGGGTCGGCGGTTCGAGACCGCCCGCGCCAACCACCCAAAGGCCGCACAGCGGCCTTTTTTGTGCCCCTCAATCGGGCGGTCTCGGACCGCCGAGAAGCAGCGGCGGCCCGTTAGCGGCCGGCGGAGGCGCTCCAGTGGAGCGCCGGAGACGATCAGCCGCGGGGCCAGCCGCGCGCCGGTTCGAGACCCTCCAAATCAATCGACCCAAAGGCCGCAGCTGCGGCCTTTTTTGTGCCCATCAATCGGGCGGTCTCGGACCGCCGAGAAAGTTCGGCGGGCAGGCTTAGTGGATGCCTTTCAGCTCACTCTCCCTGGCTGGCCAGCTGGGCCTTGGCCTGGCGCTTGCCCATCCCTCGGAGGGCCGCGATGGCGGCCAGCTGCTGCTGCCGGGGCCGTGACTTCCCGGCCTCCCAGTTGTAGACAGTCTGTGCCGACACACCCACGAGAAGCCCCATGTCCGCGGCGGTCAAACCCAGCTTCTGCCTCTGGGCGGCAAACCTCTTGGCACTGTAACGAAGGCGGGTGGTTTCTCCGCCCACCGCCTCGGCCGCCCCTTTTCCGGAGCCCTTCTTTTCAAGCCGGCCCTGCTGCTTTTCAAGCGCAGCCATGCGCCGCTTCAGCCCTGCGATATCAGATCGGTACTGCGCCGACGCTTTCTTGAGTCCCTCGACCTCCTTCCGCACTTCCTTCTTCGCGAGGCGGAGAATCTCATCCTTCAGGACGGAGGCAATATTCGGCATTTGGGTTCTCCTGGGGAGGGGCTCGTCAACTCATGCCCCCCGTTTCCATAGTAGGACAAGAGTTTATCGCTGCGCCCCCCCCCCGGGGGGCATTCGACCAACTTGCAAAAATTTCCAAGAAGTTTCATGCTCTCGCCTAGCAACAATGCCGTTTTTTCCTAATCGTACGGGAGGCAATATGGCTGCACTAACCAAGGAAACGCTCGGCAAAATCCTGACCCGCTGCCAGGACCCCGGCGGCTGGGTGGATATCCTCAACCCCCTGCTCGCCGCCCAGGGCCTGGACGAACCCCGTCGCCTGGCCGCCTTCCTGGCCCAGGTGGGCCATGAGTCCTCCCAGTTCAACCGGCTGGAAGAGAACCTCAACTACAGTGCCGAGGGCCTGCAGCGCACCTGGCCCAAACGCTTCCCCACGGCGGAGGTTGCCACGGCCTACGCGGGCAATCGCGAGAAGATCGCCAACCGGTCCTATGCGGGCCGCCTGGGCAACGGTGATGAGACCAGCGGGGATGGCTGGCGGTACCGGGGTCGGGGCCTTATCCAGCTCACGGGCAAGGCCAACTATGAACAGGCGGACCGGAGCCTGAACCGGGGCCTCGTGGCCACTCCGGACATCCTCGCCAATGACCGGGTCTTGGCGGTCCAGGCGGCCCTGTGGTTCTGGGACAGCCGGGGCCTGAGCGCCCTGGCGGACGCCCACCCCGGCGAGGACGAGACCGCGGATTTTCTTCAGATCACCAAGGTGATCAACGGCAAGGATCTGGGCCAGCCCGAGCGGCTCAGCCTGTGGGCCAATGCCAAGGCGGTCCTGGGCGTGGACTAGAACTGAAACCCCGCCGAAATGAGCAGGCTCTTGAGTTGGGTATCCTGCTCGTCGGCGCTGCGGGGGCGGCCCAGGATGCGCTTCCAGTCCGTGGCGTACTCGAGCTTGAGGGGGAAGCCCAGCTTGAAGATCAGCCCGATTCCGGGCGTGATGCGCAGAGCCGGGAAGATGGGGAAAATCCGTATGGTGTCGGGAAGGCCATCAGTTGGGGTCTTTTTATCCGGATTGGGAACCGTTCTGGCGAGCAGGCTGCGGTAGACCTGGCCGGCATCCACGAACACTTCGCCCCAGATGCTCTGCATGCCGAACAGCGGAAACCGGTACTCCAGATTCGCCACGACCAGCCCCTGGCCACCCAGGGGAATGATCAAGGGCAGCAGATTACCTTTGCCATCGGTCCGGGCCACTTCGCCCAACATATCCGGCTCCACGCCGCGCACGGTGAAGGACCCGCCGCCGAAGAAGCGCTCGGAGAGGGGCAGGTCCTGGGCGGAGCTGGCCGTGGGGTTCGCCAGGCCGAGCCGGAGGCTGGCCATCACCACGCCATTCTCGGCGTGGAAGCCCATGGCCCAGTTCCACTGCTGCCGCAAATCCAGCTTCACGAAGCTGCTGTTGATGGAGGTGCCGAACAGCTGGTTCGCCAGCTCCAGCCGCCCCATGAAGTAGGCGCCCTGGGTGGGGTCGTAGGGCCGGTCCCGCCGGTCCACGGTCACCTGCAGATAGGGGGCGGAGATGATGCTCCGGGAGGGGGTGCGGGCCAGCAGGAAGAGGTTTTGGTCGGAGATCAGCGGCAGGCCCTTGCTGTCGGTATTGGCAGCCACCTCCACCCGCTCATAGCGATAGCCGAACTGCACCACCTGCGTGGGGCCGATCTTCCATTCCAGGCTCGGGATGAAACGGCGACGGCGGGCGAAGAAGGCCGCCTGGGCTTCCTGGATGTAGGCGCCTTCCACGTGCAAACGGGTGCGCTGGGCCAGCCATGAGTCCAGGGCGCCGGGTAGGAACCAGGGATCCGTATAGCCCACGCTGGTGCTGTCCACGGAGCGCTTGACCCCCCCAGTGGGGAAGGCCCGGCGCAGGGCGGGACTGTCGAGGGACTGGTCCCCGGCCCGGACGCCGAAATCCAGGACCCGCCCCATCCCGCCGAGATTCAACCGCTGGGCGTTCAGTCCGAAGTGGTAACCCTGGGTATTGTCATAGCCGAAGGATTCCGAAAACACCCAGGGGCTCCGCTCCTGGAGGCGCAGGGCCAGATCGCCCCGCTGCCAGGGCTCCGCGTGCTGCCCTGGAAGATCGCTCAGGGTGAGCAGGTCGACGCGCTGGAAGGCGCCCAGTCCCCCGAGCTGGATCTGCCCCTCGTCGAGCCTGGCTGGGTCCAGGGGCGCCCCCAGCGGCAATTCCATTTCCCGCAGCACGGCCTGGGCCCGGGTCCGGTCGCTGCCCTGGACCACCATCCGGCGCGCCTGATCCAGAGGCTGGGCAGGAACCTGGATGCGGACGATGGGCTGGGCGCCATCCTCCTCGAAGGCGAGCTTCACCTGAGGGTTCGCCGCTCCAACGGAGGATAGGCGCTGGCGCAGGTCCGCCACCACCAGGGCCAGATCATTCCGGACCAGCGGCAGGGACGGCTTGAAGCTGAGTCTGACCCCCTGAGGCGTGGGTTCCATCGCACCTTCGAACCCACGGATGTGACGCCGGTCCGTGCGGTAGCGGTTGGTACCGGCCACGGGCGCGGTCCGGTCGGTGAAGGCCAGCAGGAGGCTCTTCGATAGCATGGCCCGCGGGAAGCCGGGGTCGGAAGGAAGTTCGAGAATCAGCGCGTCGATGAACCGACGCTGGCCCTCCTTGATGAGGAGCCGCACTTCGACCGAACCATCCGCCCCGGTATCCACGCGGCGGCGGATCCGCACCTCGGGAAAACCCCGCTGCAGGTAGAATGCCGTGACCCGTTCTTCCAGGGCCTTGACGGCCTCGGTCTTGGCGTGGGGAGGCAAGAACAGAAACCGCTTGGGCAGGGCCACTTCCTTCTGCAGTTCCTCCTCGGTCAATTCGCGATTGCCCTCAAAGTGGATCCTGCCGAGGGTGCGCCGGGGGCCATGGTCCACGAAGTAGGTGATGACCACCGCTTCAGGCCTCTCCGCCGTTCCCGCGGTGACCACCCGTTCGTAGCGGACCTTCGCTTCCGGGTAGCCCTGATTGCGGAAATGGGTCGTGATGCGCCCGGCCCCTTCTTCCAGCAGGCTCGGTGAATAGCGCTCGGCCCTGGCCAGGGGGACGAACTCCGCCAGCCGCGGCTGGCCCCAAAGGATCTTCAGAGGATTCAGTCCCTGTGCGCGGAGCGTCACCTTGGGGCCTGGATGGATGCTGAGTTTCATCACATCGGGTTCACTGGTGGACTCCAGGCTGACGGATCCCTCCAGCCGGTGGTCCTTCACGAGCCTTTGCCGGCAGCGCCGCTGGGCGTCCCGCACCATCGAGGGGGTCCATATGGATTTGCCAGGCTGGAGGCCGGCGATCTTGAGCAGGCTTTCCCGTGTATAGGGCGCGGGATCTCCTTCCAGGCGGATCTCCCGGATCAGGGAAGGCGCGCCCAGAGCCAGCACCAGCTGGAGGCTCCGGCCATCCTGCTCTAGCATCAGGTTGACCTTGGCGGCCTGGTACCCGGCTTCCCTCAGCCGACCTTCCACCATGCGGTCCAGCACGGCCCGGCGCTGGGGACCCAGCCGCAGACCCTTGCGGAGCTCCGGCAGCAGGGACTTCCGCAGGGAGGGCGGGATCGCATCGCCTTCCCAGCGCCAGCTTTCCAAAGGCTTGAGGGGGACCAGCCGCAGTTCCGCCGAACCATCCTCGCGGAGGCTGCCCTCCACGGAGAGAAAGCGGTCCACCAGACGCACGGCCGCCAGGGCCTGCTGGAAACCCGCACCCGTCACCGTTTGGGCGGCCGTCAACCCCAGTGCCGCCGCTGCGAAGCGGCGATCATCCTCATCTCCACCTTCGATCCGGATGGAGGTCAGCACCCGCGCGGCGTCGACTTCCTGGGCGCCGGCCGGGGCCAGCGCCAGGAGGCCGATGCCCAGGACGGCGCGAAGGCGCAACTGCCTAGAAACCCGCGAGGGCTTCTTCCTCGGTGTCCTTCACTTCGAAGACGGAGTGGAGGCTCGTCATCTTGATGAGGCTGAAAATCTTGCCGCTCATGCCACAAATGCGCAGCTCCCCGCCCTTGCCCTTGATGGAGGTGTAGCAGCCCACCAGCTCGCCCACGCCAGAAGAATCCAGGTAGCTCACCTTGCTGAAGTTGATGACGATCTTCCGATCTCCGTTGGAGAGCGAGGTCCGGACCGCCTCACCCAGCTCCTGGTCGCCATCTCCAAGGGTGATTTTCCCTTCGGGGTAGAGGATCAGCACATCGTTGTGCTTGCGTGTGTTCAGGTTCATGGGTCCCTCGGGATGAGCGGCCAGTGTAGCAAGGCTGTCAGGCGGGAAGGCAAGGGAGAGCATCTATGGAAACCGATACCGATGGGTGGCCGGGCGAACGGCACGGGCTCTGCATCAGTTCCCAGGCAGCCGGGTCCACCCGGCCCAATCTGCAGGGTGTTCCATGTTCGATATCACCAAAGGCAACCAGATGATCCAGGCCATGGATCAGGGCCTATCGCTGGCCTCCCGGCGCCAGACCCTCATCGCTTCGAACCTGGCCAACCTGGACACCCCGGGCTACCACACCCGGGATTTCAGCTTCGAAGGCGCCCTGAAGAACGCGCTTGCTAGGCAATTATCGCCTAACAATCTGATTACCACTCATCCCATGCACCTCCAGGGAAGCAGCGGCCTGTCTCTTCCTTCCAGCACGGATTCCCTGCGACCCAACTCTGAGCGCAACGATGGCAATGACGTGAGCCTGGACCGGGAGAACATGCTGCTGGCCCGGACCCAGACCAACTACCAGACCGCCTCCACCTTCATGCAGGTTGAGCTCCGGAAGCTCTATGCCCTTATCAAGGAAGCGAGCGCGCACTGATGAGCATCCACCAGATCCTCGATATCGCGAGCACCGGCATGGCCGCCCAGCGGCTGCGGGTCCAGCTCATCGCCTCGAACGTCGCCAACAGCGAGACCACCCGGACCAAGGATGGCGGCCCCTACCGCCGGCGGGACGCCGTGTTCCAGGCCCAGGATCTGGGCTTCTCCGGCGCCCTGGCCAATGCCGGCGTTCGGGTGGCCGCCATCCAAACCAGCCAGGAGCCCTTCCTGACCCGCTACGAGCCCAGCCATCCCGATGCCAACGCCGATGGCGTCGTGAGCTACCCCAACATCAACCCCGTGGAAGAGATGGTGAACCTCACCGAGGCCAGCCGGGCCTACGAGGCCAATATCGCCGTGGTCCGGGCCGCCAAGGCCATGGCCAGTTCCGCCCTGGACATCCTCCGCGTCCAGTAGCGCCCAGGGACCTGTCGGAATTTCGACTTGCCCCATTTCCTTCCCAGACCGATCGTGTGACAAGCCTTTCCCCCGAGCCGACCCCATGGACCCACTCCTGAACATCCCCTCGCTGCCCCCCCTCGGCCCCATGTCCGGAACCTCGAAAACCGGCCAGGGCGGCGGCGCTCCGGGCGCGGAGGGGGGGGTCGCCTTCGGCGATCTCCTCAAGCAGGCCCTCCAGGAAGTGAACCAGGCTTCGGCCCAGGCCGAGGATGAGGCACGGAACTTGATGACAGGAGAGGGTGCAGACATGCACACGGCCATGCTGGCTGTCCAGAAGGCCGATCTAAGCTTCCAGATGATGATGGCCGTTCGGTCGAAACTGATCGATGCCTACCGCGAGGTCATGCGCATGCAGATGTAGCGCAGGCCGAGCTTCCCGGCGCGGCCTCACCCCTGACTGAGGAACGCCTATGGCCGGGGAAACGAACCTCGCAGAACAACTGACCAGCGCCTTCCGGGGCATGAGCGGCACCCAGCGTGTCATGGTGGTCGCCATTTCCCTGACAGTGCTTCTGGCCCTGGGGGGCCTGGGCATCTGGGCCGGCCAGGAGACCAAGGGCGTCCTGGCCTCCAACATCTCCTCCGCGGAGGCCAGCTCCATCGTCTCCCAGCTGGACAAGATGCAGGTGCCTTACGAGCTCAGCGGGGATCAGCGCACGATCCTCGTACCCGAAAGCAAGGTGGGCTCCCTGCGCCTGAAGTTCGCCGGTGACGGCCTGCTATCGGGGGATAAGCTGGGCTTCGAGAAGCTTGAGAATGCCGGGCTTGGCACCACGGATTTCTCCCAGAAGGTGATCCACCGGCGGGCCATGGAAGCCACCCTGGCCAAGACCATCATGAGCCTGCAGCAGGTCGCCGAAGCCCAGGTCCACATCACCCCCGCCAGCGACAGCCCCTTCCTCACCGAAAAGGAGGACGCCAAGGCCAGCGTGCTGCTGAAGCTCCGGGGCAGCCGGATGCTCCCCGACGAGAACACCCAGGCGATCGTCAACCTGGTGGCCGCCAGCGTCGAAGGACTGAAGCCCGATCAGGTCGTCATCATCGATCAGTACAGCCGCATCCTGTCCCGCACCGGCCGCGACCCCATGGTGGGCGCCAGCGACTCCCAGAAAAAGGTGGCCCGCGAAGAGGAGGACCACCTGGTCCGCCGAGTCACGGAGCTGCTGGAGCCCGTGGTGGGCATCGGGAAGGTCCGGGCCACGGCCCACGTGGACCTGGACTTCGACAAGGTGAAGATCAACGAAGAGAAGTTCGATCCCCAGGGCCAGGTAGAGCGCAGCGTCCAGCAGAAGGACGAGAAAGTCCAAAAGCGCGACGCCGGCGCCGGCGTCCCGGGCACCGCCAGCAACGTGGCCCCCGCCACCGGTGGGGCCACCGCTAACATGACCGAAAGCTCGGACAAGAAGGAGACCACCACCAACTTTGAGATCAGCAAGACGGTGCGGGCCATCGACCAGGCCACCGGCTCCGTGAAGCGGGTGACCCTGGCGGTCATCGTCGACCACATGTCCGCCTGGGACAAGGATGCCAAGGGCGAGCCGGTCCAGAAGTTCACCGCCCGCAGCGCCGACGAGCTGAAGAAGATCCGCGACCAGGTGTCCGCCGCCGTGGGCATCCAGCCCAAACGGGGCGACGAACTCACCGTCGAGAACATGGCCTTCGCCACCCTTCAGGTGAACCCCAAGGAAGAGGCCGACGCCAAGAAGCAGTTCTGGGTGGATCTCGGGCTAAAGGCCCTGCCCTACGTCGCCTGGGGCGTGGTGGGTTTCATCGTCTTCTTCATGCTCTTCCTGCCCATGCTCAAGCGCATGTCTGCGGCCATCAACCGGCCCTCCCCCATGCGCGTCGCCAGCGCCGAGGGTGGCGAGGCGACCATGGCCGGTTCCAGCGGCGGTTCTACCCGTAAGCCGGTCCAGGTGAAGTCCATGTCCGAGATCGAGGCTGAGATCGAGGCGGAACTCAATGCCGATGCGGCCTTCAGCGCCCCGGAAGCGAGGCGCCGCGAGCTCATCAAGAAGCGGCTGCAGGACAGCTCCCACGAGGATCCAGAAACCATGGCCTCGCTGGTACGCTCGTGGCTGCTTGAGGAAGGACGGTAGCCATGGCCAAACTCACCGGCATGCAGAAGGCCGCCGTGCTCATGGTCACCCTCGGCGACGAGACCGCCTCGAACATCTTCAAGTACCTCGAAGAGGATGAAATCCAGACCATCTCCCGCGAGATCGCCATTACTAAGCATGTGCAGCCGGAAGTGGCGGAAGAGGTCATGGAGGAGTTCCACACCATGACCCAGGCCCGCAGCTACATCAGCCAGGGTGGCATCGAGTACGCCAAGAAGCTGCTCATCAAGTCCGTGGGCCCCGAAGTGGCGCGCAAGATCATCGACCGCCTCGTGAAGGCCCTGGAATCCAGCGCCGGGTTCACCAGCCTGGAGCGGGCCAACCCCCAGCAGCTCTCCAAGTTCATCCAGAACGAGCATCCCCAGACCATCGCCCTGATCCTGGCCCACCTGAATGCCTCCCAGGCGGCCGAATTGATCTCCAGCCTGCCGGAGGCTCTGCGCAGTGACGTGGCCATGCGCATGGCCAGCCTGCAGGAGATCAGCCCGGAAGTGGTCCGGCGCATCAGCCTCATCCTCGAGCAGAAGCTGGAGGCCCTCGGATCCTTCGCCACGGAAGCCTACGGCGGCGTCCGGGCCGTGGCGGAACTCTTCAACCGCATGGACCGCAACACCGGCCGGGCCGTGCTCGAGAAGATCGAGACCGAGAACCCCCAGCTGGCGGCCAGCATCCGCGATCTCATGTTCGTCTTCGACGACATCCTGCTCATCGACGACAACGGCATCACCGAGATCCTGAAGCGCGCGGACAAGAAGGTGCTCACCATCGCCCTCAAGGGCACCAGCGAGGAGCTGCAGAACCAGTTCTTCCGCAACATGTCCAGCCGGGCCGTGGAGCTCATGAAGGAGGAAATGGAGTTCATGGGTCCCGTGAAGCTGAAGGACGTGGAGAAGTCCCAGCACGAGATCGTGGAGATCGTCCGCCAGCTCGAGGAGGAGGGCGTCATCAGCATCGGGGGCGGCGGAGGCGAAGACTATGTCACCTAGCCGGGGCTTCATCCGCTCGGAGGACCTCCACGATACCCATCTGGAGGCCTTTCCCTATTTTCCCGTGGAAGCCATGCAGCCCCGGAACGGCGGGGAAGACGGCGAGTCATCCGTGGCCGACGACGTGGAAGGGGAGAATCGCGCCCAGCTCACCACGGAGGAACGCGTCATCCACCGCCTGCAGGAGGCGGAGCGCCAGGCCCAGGACATCGCCCGCAAGGCCTACGAAGAAGGGTTCGCCTCGGGAGAGGCCGAGGGTCGCAGCTTCGGCGAGTCCCAGTACCAGGGGTACATCCAGCGGCTCGAAGGCCACCTGGATGACATGGCTGCCGCGACCTTGACCTTGAGGGAGGCCCTCACCGACCAGCTCGTGGCCCTGGCCATGGCCGTGGGCGAGCACCTCGCGGTGCAGCAGATCGAGCAATCCCCGGGTGCCGTCCGCGCCCTGATGGAGCGGGTTCTGGAGGAACTGCCCTTCGCCCTGCCCCGCGGCAAGCAGGCGGGCGAAATGCCAGTGCAGGTGTACCTGAGCCCCCTGGACCTCGATGGCCTGGCGGATCGCTTCGCTGGCCACGGCGGCCTGACCCTGACCCCGGACCCGGCGCTGTCCCGCGGCAGCCTCCGGATCGAGTCCCCCCAGGGCATCCTCAACGCCACCCTGGAACGACGCCGGGAGCGCCTCATGCAGATCCTGGCCCGCCTGAAGGAGGGCGACCTGCCTTGAGCCATGTCCTTCTCGATCCCCTCGACCTGACGGCCCGGATCCGCGCCCTCCCCAAGGGCGACTGGATGGGGCGCGTGACCAAGGTCGTGGGACTGATCGTGGAGTCCACGGGGCCCGACTGCTCCGTCGGCGAGCAGATGCTCATCCACGGCACCGATGCCGCCGGCAAGCCCCGGCTCATCCACGCCGAGGTCGTGGGCTTCTCGGGACAACGCGTGCTGCTCATGCCCATCGAGGAGACCGAGGGCATCCGACCCGGCTTGTGGGTGGAAGGCACGGGCCACCAGTCGGAACTGCCCCTCAGCGATGCCCTGCTGGGCCGGGTGATCGACCCGCTGGGACGCCCCATGGATGGCGGCCCGCCCATC
>JANYLR010000101.1 GCA_025363715.1 Holophagaceae bacterium
GCGCAGCACCTGGTTGCTCCCGCTCTGCACGGGCAGGTGCAGGAAGGGCGCCACCTTCGGATTGGTCACGAGGGTCTGGGCTAATTCTCGCGTGAAATTCATGGGATGGCTGGTCGTGAAGCGGAGCCATTCCAACCCCTCCACGTCGGACACCCGCTCCAGCAGGTCCGCGAAGCTGCACCCGCCGGCATAACTGTTCACGTTCTGGCCCAGCAGCTCGACCTCACGGAAGCCGCTGGCGACGAGACCGCGCACCTCCGCCACCACGTCCTGGAAGGGACGGTTGCGTTCCGGCCCCCTGGTGGTGGGCACGATGCAGTAGGTGCAGGCGTGGTTGCAGCCCTCGATGATGGTGACCATGGCCTTGGCCGTGCTGCGGCGTCGGGTGACCTCGGGCGGGAACAGGTGGTTGTCCGGGTACTGGCCAGTATCCATGACCCGGCTCCTGCCGGCCTGGGCCTCCGCGACGAGGCGGGGCAGCTGCCGCAGGGCCATGGTGCCCAGCACCAGGTCGATGTGGGGCGCGCGCTTGAAGAGGGTGGCCTGCTCCTGCTGGGCGAGGCAGCCCGTGACGCCCACCAGGAGGGGCCGTCGCTGTTTCTCTTCCCGCAGTCGCCCCAGCTCCGAGTAGACCTTGTGCACGGCCTTCTCCCGGATGGAGCAGGTGTTCAGCAGCACCAGATCGGCCTCCTCGACCGAACCGACTGCCTCGAAGCCCTCCGCCGCCAGGAGACCCGACAGCTTCTCGCCGTCATGGTCGTTCATCTGGCAGCCCCAGGTCTGGATGTGGAATCTCATCGGCCCATCCAAACCCTTGAGTGTACCTGCAAAAATGCATAGACAGGATTAACAGGATTAAAGGCTTGATTCACAGGATTAGATATCTTCGGCGGTAGCTTGAATCCTGTTAATCGTTCTTTCAATCCTGTTAATCCTGTCCCTGTTTTTAAGGGTCAAGGCTCGTCAGAACCGGAACCGGAACGAGGCGTTCAGCTGCCGCCCGGGCAGGATGTAATACTGGGCATCCCCCAACTCGCTTTCGGAGATGGGCTTGCGGCGGTCCGTGAGGTTCTGGCCGCTGAGGCGAAGCTCCCAGGTTCTTTCACGCCAGCCGAGGCTGGCGGCGAAGGTGGCGTAGCCGCCAGAAGGCGCGGTGTTGCGCTGGTTCAGGAGCACAGCGCCGATATAGTTCATCTCGGCCGTGGCCGTCAGTCCCTTCGCCGGTGCGTAGGCGAATCCTAGACCACCCAGGTGGTAGGGGGACATCTCCAACCGCTTGCCCGCGAGCTGGGTCAGGGTGCCATCGCCGAAATCCTTCTGGTAATCCCGGAACCGGGTGTCGTGGTAGCTATAGGCCAGGCGGGTGGCGACCTCCGGAGTGCAGCGGTAGACCGCGCTGAACTCGGCACCCTGGAAGCGCTCCGTGCCCGCGTTCACAAGGACGGGGGACCCCGCCACGGTCTGGGGCACCACCAGGTTCTTGAAGTCCATCAGGAAGGTGCTCAGCTCGATGCCGAGTCGCTTGCCCAGCAGATCCGTCTTCACGCCGAGGTCGTAGCTGGTGGCGGTTTCCGGCTTCAGGATGGTCGGACTGCTATCGAGGCCGAAGTCCACCGCGGCGGGCTTGAAGGTGCTGCGGAGGCCCGCGAAGAGGTTCACGCGGTCCTCGCCGGATTGCCAGGCCGTCCAAGTGGCCCCGGCGCTGCCGGACAGGCGCGTGGTGGTCCTGGAATCCGTTCCGCGCTCCTGGACAGCGGAGGCGAAATCCAGGGTGGAGGCCTGCCGGGTCTCCCGGGTATGGGTCAACCGCAACCCGGCATCCAGGACCAGGCGGGGCGCAGCCTGCCACTGGGCGAAGAGGTAGAGGCCCGAGAAATCCCGCTGGTCATCGATGCGGATTTCGGCCTGGTTCGGATGGGCGGTCCCTGGGGGCGGGTTCGAACCATCCAGGTTCACGACGTAGTCGAAGTCGCCGCCACGGCCCACGCCTTGGCCGTGCAGATGATCCACCCCGGCGACCACCTTGAGCCCCGCCTGCTGGGTCCAGGTCAGGTGGGAATCGAAGTAGACGTCCGTGAGGTCGACGCGCTCCCGGAAGCCGTGGGCGTTGGGGCTGGTCGCGACCACATCGATGAGGAAGCCACGGAAGACGTCCTGGCGGGCCCGGGACAGAGACAGCGTGGTAGACCAGAGGGTCGAGTCACCCAGGGTCTCGTCATAGCCCGTGGTGAAGGTGAACCGCCGGTCGTTGATGAAGGCGCCCGCCGGGTTGTGGTTTGCGTCCAGGGGAACGAGATTGGTCAGCGCCTTGCCCACCCGGGGAAAGGGGCTGGCCGGGTGCTGATCCACACCGGTGCCTTCCAGATCGAAGCGGAACACCCCATCCAGGGCCTGGACCCGGTTCCGCCAGAGCAGGTGGCTGCGCTTGAAGTCGGTGCGGGCATCGTCGAAACCCTGCTTGTCATGATCGGCGATGAGGCTGGAATCCCATCCGCCGCTGGACGGCAGCCGCAGGGCCAGCGCCGCGCCGCCGCTGCCATGGGCGCCGAGAGAGAGCCGGGCCAACCCCTGAGTGTCCGCCGGGACGCCCCGGATGATGTGGATCACGCCCACGAAGGAAGTGGCTCCGTACATGACGGGCGCGGCGCCGCGCTGGACCTCGATACGCTCCACGCCCTCCAGGCTCAGGGTGGACAGGGCCGGGTTGAAGGCGCCGCCCCAGGGCACGCCGTCCACCACCAGCAGGAAGGCGTCGAACTCCTTCAGGCCCCAGAACTCCGGCACGCTGCTGGCCGGGCCACCATCGCCCCCCGGCGCGATGGTGACACCCGCCGCCAGGGCCAGGGCGCTGCGCAGGTCCATAGCACCACGATCCGCCAGCTCCCTGGCGGTGATCACGGTGATTGAGGCGGGCACTTTGGCGGGATCCTCGGGGAAGCGCGTGGCCGTGACCTCCACCACCGCCGAAGGCTGGGCTGCCGTCTGGGCGGCCAGCGCCGAGGCCGCCAGGCAGAGCGCGACAGTTGGGAGGGCGGTTCGGGCGCGGAAGGTCATGGTGGCTCCGAGAAAGGCATCGATTGGAGCAACCTTACATCAACATGAATTTGTTGTCAGATTTTCGGAAGATGGATCCGCACCCTTGTGCCCTGTCCCGATTGGCTCTCGATGATCATCTCGCCGCCCAGCATGGTCGCGATGCGCTTGACGATGGCCAACCCCAGACCGTGGCCCTCCGAAGGACGCGCCTCCGGTGGGCGCACGAATGGCGTCCCCAGCCGCGGTACCCACGCCTCGGGGATCCCGGAGCCGTTGTCCTCGACAGACAGCTCCACACAGCCGGTTCCCACTTGGGCCCCTAGAAGGACCCGGCCTCCGGGCGGAGTGTGCCGCAGGGCATTGGCCGTGAGGTTGTGCAGGGCCCGGGTAAGTAGCAGGCGGTCTCCCCTCACCTCGACCCCCGCTTCGGCCTCGATCCGCAGCTCCACGCCCCCTTCCTCCGCCACCGCTTCGAAGAACCCCCGCACTTCCTCGAGCAGCCCACCCGCGGAGATTCTCGTCTGCGCCAACTCGACGGGGGGATGTTCCGAACGAGCCAGGAAGAGGATCTGCTCAATGAGCGCCGCCATGCGGTCACAGTCCTCGATCAGGGCACCCAGCTCCGCGGGTTCCACCGGCGCGGCGCCCGCCTGCAGGACGCGGTTCTCCAGGGTGCTGCGCAGGTTCTGGAGGGGCGTCCTCAGCTCGTGGGCCAGCTCAGCGCCGAGGTTGCCTAACCGCTCGAAGGCTTCCTGGAGCCGGGAGAGCGTGGCATTCAGCGTCGCCACGAGCTCCTGGAGTTCGAGGGGGAAGTTCTCCGAGGCGAGCCTGTGGTCGAGGTTCTGCTCACTGATGGCCCCTGCTTCACGGATGATCGCCCCCAGCGGAGCCAATCCCCAGCGGGCGATCCCCCGGGCCAGGAGGGCCGCCGCGATCATGGCCACGAGCACGCTCAGCGCGAGCGTACGGCGGAACCCATGGACCAAGGCCTCTTCATGGGTGCGATCCATGACCAGCTGGACCAGCCCTTCTTCAGTCCCCCGGGTCCAGGGGCGGACCAGCACCGAATAGACCCCTCCAACCGCAGTCTCCACCTCCTGGGCCCGGCCTGCGGGATCGGTCAGGGGAAGGGCTGGAATGCCTTCGATGTCCCGGCTCTGGGAAAGGATCTTTCCGGTTCGGTCGAGCACGCGCCAGGAGGCCTTCTCGGGTCTGGGGGCTCCATCGGGATCGTGGAGGGGTTGTCCCGCGGCCAGCTGACGCAGCAGTGACCGGGCCTGCCCCTCCATGACCTGGGCGTCCTCGGCCTCCAGGGAACGGTGCAGGGCGCCGTCCATGAACACGGCCATGAGCCCGACCAGCGCCATGGCGCCCAGGGAGAACCCGCCCTGCAGCTTGCGGAGGATGCTTCCGCTATGCGTTCTCACGGGGCTCCAGCACCAGGCCGACGCCCCGCAGGGTGTGGATGAGCTTGACCGCATGGGCGTCGTCCACCTTCCGCCGCAGGCGGAGGATCTGCACATCCACCGCATTGGGATCCACCGAACAGTCGATCCCCCACACTTCCTGCACCATCTGACTGCGCGCAACCACTTCCCCCGCATGCTCGAGTAGCAGCGTCATGATGGCGTATTCCTTAGGTGTGAGGTCGATGCGGGCTCCGGACCGCGTGATCCGGCGGAGCTGTGGATCCCACACCAGATCGGCCACTTGCTGGACCTTCGGGCCAGGCGACTCCTGGAATCGGCGGGTGGTGGAACGCAGCCGTGCGACCACTTCCAGGATGCTGTACGGCTTCGCCAGGTAGTCGTCGCCACCGGCTTCGAGGCCCTGGATCCGGTCCTCCAGGCTGCCCTTCGCGGACAGGAACAACGCAGGGATGGCCCGGCCCCGGTCACGCAGCTGCCGGACCAGGCTGATCCCGGACATGCCTGGCAGCATCACGTCCACGACCATGGCATCAAACCGATCCGAACCAAGGAGGTGAAGGGCTTCCTCTCCGCTCGTGGCCACGCGGGCTTCGATGCCGGAGGCCTCCAGGCCCGATCGGAGTTCCCGGGCGGTCCTGGCCTGATCCTCGACGATCAGGACGTGCATGGCCGGGCCATCCGGACGACCAAACCCTGAGGCTCGGCCTGGATGGTGATGTTCAGGCGCTCGCTGCTGTCACGCAGCCAAAGGGAAGGCAGGTTCTTCGCTCCATCTGGCGGCGGGTCGGGCAGCAGGGCCGTGGGAATCGGCGCATCCCCGATCCAGGTCAGGGTCCAGGCCCCCGGGGTAACCATGGCTTCCAGACGGAGCGGCCCGGGGGTTGCCCAGGGAAGGATCTGACGAGTGAAGGCCGCGGCCCACTCCACCAGCACCGGAGTCGGCCAGGCCGCTCCGTCGGCCCCCCGATCCACCACTTCAATGGGGCAGCGGAACAGGAGGGCCATGGATTCCAGCCTGGCCTCCAGGGCCGCTTTCCACTCGTTCCAGGGCGCCAGGCCCGGATCCGGATGCCGGCCCAGGGCGAGGGAACGCGCCATGTGGACAAGGGTCTTGCCTTCCTCGAGGGTGGTTTCCAGGCGCATCCGGTTGCGGGCATCGAGGGGCAGCCGGGGGTCACTCAGATCCAGTACCCCCTGCAGTCCCGCCAATAGATTGTTGAAGTCATGCAGCGCTGCCCGCCACAGATCCTCTGAAGTCATGCCGCCCCCCATCTGCACAAAATCCTTGAATGAAGTTACCTTGGAGCGGACCCTCTGTGCAGCAACGGAAGACCCCTGGGACAAAAAATGCAGCAACCGATCAAGCGGCTGGGCGAATTGCTCGTGGAGGGCGGACTCATCACGCCTGCCCAGTTGCAGAGCGCCATCACCCACCAGAAGATCGCCCGGGGGCGACTGGGCAGCAACCTGGTGGCGCTGGGCTACATTTCCGAAGAAGTGCTCATGGACTTCCTCAGCCACCAGACCGGTGTGCCTCAGATGGACGTTCGGAATCTCGTGGTGCCACCCCAGATCCTCAAACTCGTGCCCCATCGCCTCGCCGATCAGTTCACCGTGCTCCCCATCACCACGAAGGAGCCCAAGTCCCTGGTCCTGGCCATGTCCGATCCCTCGGACCTCAACGCCATTGACAGCGCGCGCTTTGCCTCCGGCCTCAACGTCGAGCCTGTGGTGGCTTCCCACAGCGCCTTGCGGAAGGCGATTTCCGATCTCTACCGCCACCAGGACGGCCCCGCCGGCGCCCTGACCGTGGAACTGGGCCATGACTCCCACCAGGAGGATGCCCTCCCGGTGACCTTCTCCCTGGCCCCCATGGCCGTGCCCCCCCCGGCACCACCCCAGCCCCCAGCCTATCCCCGGGACCCCTTCTTCGACAGCCCCGCCGCGCAGACCCAACCGGTGAACATTGATCCCTTCGGTCTCTTCGACCCGACGCGAGTCGCGCCCTCGCCGCCGCCGGCCGCCGCCCCGGTCAATTCCGGGCTGGTGCACAGCCGGACCAACAGCCAGACGACGCGGCGCCTGGACAGCTACCAGACGCGCACCCTGGTCCTCGGCCTGATCCGGCTCTTCCAGCGCCGCGGCATCATCGGGGATGATGAACTTCAGCGCCTGCTTTCGAACCTGGTCGAGTCCGGCGAAATCAAGGACGACGACAAGCTCGGTTAGGAGCCGCTCGCAAAACAAATACGAGGACAGGATTAACATGATTAACTGCTTGATTAACAGGATTAAAGATTGCCTGAAATCCTGTTAATCCTGTCCTGCTTTTTTAGTTGTCGACCTTCAGGATGGCCAGGAAAGCCTCCTGCGGGATCTCTACGTTCCCAATCGATTTCATTCGCTTCTTGCCCTCTTTCTGCTTGTTGAGGAGTTTCTTTTTGCGGCTGACGTCGCCGCCGTAGCACTTGGCGAGCACGTCCTTGCGGCGGGCCTTCACATTGGTGCGGGCGATGATCTTGCTGCCGATCGCGGCCTGAATGGCCACGTCGAACATCTGCTGGTGGATGACTTCCTTCATCTTCTGGCAGAGGGCGAGGCCCAGGGCCTGGCTCTTGGCCCGGTGCACCAGGATGGACAGGGCGTCCACCGGCTCGGCATTCACCAGGATGTCCATCTTCACCAGGTCCGATTCGATGTAGTGCTTCATGTGGTAGTCGAAGCTGGCGTAGCCCTTGGAGACGGACTTGAGCTTGTCATAGAAGTCCAGCACCACTTCGTTCAGGGGCAGCTCATAGACCAGCATCACCCGGTCCTGGCTCAGGTACTCGAGCTTCTGCTGGAGGCCCCGGCGCTCCTCACACAGCTTGATCAGGCCCCCCACGAAATCCGTGCGGGTGAGGATCGTGGCCTCGATGATGGGTTCCTCGATCCGGGCGATGCGCTGAAGCGCCGGGAGCCTGGAGGGATTGTCCACAATCACTTCGCTGTCGTCTGTGAGGAACACGTGATACCGCACGCTGGGCGCCGTGGTGATGAGGTCCAGGTCGAATTCGCGTTCCAGACGCTCCTGCACGATCTCCATGTGCAGCAACCCCAGGAAGCCGCAGCGGAAGCCGAAGCCCAGCGCCGTGGAGGTCTCGGGCTCGTAGGTGAAGCTGCTGTCGTTGAGCCGCAGCTTGCCCATGGCGTTGCGGAGGTTCTCGTAGTCGTCGCTGGAGGTGGGGAAGATCCCCGCGAACACCACCGGC
>JANYLR010000027.1 GCA_025363715.1 Holophagaceae bacterium
CTTAGGCGAATCTCAGGTCTTGATCCGCGAGGGCCAACCCTCAGGGTGGCTGCTCCTTGCGGCTGAGGTAGTCAAGGTTCGCTGCGATGACGGTGGGCTGCTGGATGACGAGATCCATGAGCCTCAGCTGGGCGCGCGGGCTGCGCCCGCGCGTTAACGCAAACCGCACAGCGGTTTGCGCAGGGATGAGCGAAGGCGAAACCTTCAGGCCCGCTCTACATCTGAAATCGGTGCGTGCACTCCACCCAGCTCTCGCTGCCGTCCTTGTAGCGCTCCCGCTTCCAGATGGGCACGCGCTGCTTGATCTCGTCCATGATCCAGGCGGCGGCCTGGAAGCTTTCGGCGCGGTGGGCGCTGCTGGTGGCGACGAGGACGGCGGCCTCGGTGAGGGGCACCACGCCAGTGCGGTGGTGGATGCCGCAACGGGTGAGGCCGTAGCGCTCGATGGCCTTTTCGCGCAGGAGGCCCAGCTCCTTCTCGGCCATGGGCACGTAGGCCTCGTAGGCCAGCTCCAGCACGGGGCGGCCTTCATGGTGATCCCGGGCCCGGCCTTCAAACAGGACGAGGGCCCCGGCATGGGGGTCCTCCATGACACTTCGTAAAGCCATCGCGTCCAGAGGCGCTTCCTGAACCGCTATCCAGGGAATCATGCGTGTCTCCGCTTCTATGCCAACCATACACTGAACCGTTTTCCGAGGTTCGCCATGACCAGTCCGCACATCGATCCGAACACCGTCTTCGACACCCTGGGCCGCCACATGCTGGTGGACGGGTTCCACCTGGTGATGGATCTGGACAAGTCCCACGGCTCCTGGATCGTGGATGCCCGGGATGGCCGCAAGTACCTGGATTTCTACACGTTCTTCGCCACGGCGCCCCTGGGCCACAACCACCCCCGCCTGCGGGAGGCCGCCTTCGTCCAGCGCCTGGGCGAGATCGCCGTCAACAAGCCCGCCAACTCGGACATCTACACCACGGCCTTCGCGGAATGGGTGGAGGCCTTCGGCACCCACGCGGCGCCGGACTACCTGCCCCACCTGTTCTGGATCGATGGCGGGGCCCTGGCGGTGGAGAACGCCCTCAAGGCTGCCTTCGACTGGAAGGTCCGTAAGAATCTGGCGGCGGGAAAGGGGGAGAAGGGCTCCCAGGTCATCCACTTCCGTGAGGCCTTCCATGGCCGCACGGGCTACACCCTGAGCCTCACGAATACCGCCGATCCCCGCAAGCACCAGTACTTCCCCAAGTTCCCCTGGCCCCGGGTGCCGAATCCCAAGCTGACCTTCCCCATGGACCTGGCCAAGGTCGAAGCGGCCGAGGCTGAAGCCATCGCCGCCATCGAGGCCACCGTGGCGAAGGATCCCGATGACATCGCCTGCCTCATCATCGAGCCCATCCAGGGCGAAGGCGGCGACAACCATTTCCGCGGCGAGTTCCTCCGCAAGCTGCGGGTCCTGGCGGATCGTCATGATTTCCTCCTGATCTTCGACGAAGTGCAAACTGGCTTCGGCGCCACAGGCAAGTGGTGGGCCCACCAGTGGTTCGATGTGCAGCCCGATATCATCGCCTTCGGCAAGAAGACCCAGACCTGCGGCATCGCCGCGGGCCGGCGCCTCGATGAAGTGGAGGGCGTGTTCAAGGTGCCCAGCCGCATCAACAGCACCTGGGGCGGCAACCTCGTGGACATGGTGCGCGGCACGCGCATCATCGACATCATCCGCGAAGAGAACCTGCTGGAGCACGGCGTGACGCAGGGCGAGCGCCTGCTGAAGGGCCTCCAGGAGATCCACCGGGACTTCCCCGAGTTCACCTCGAACCCCCGCGGCCGCGGCCTCTTCTGCGCCCTGGATCTGGCCACGCCGGAACTACGGAACGCGGTGGTGGCCAAGGGCAGGGACCTGGGCATGATGATCCTTTCCACCGGCGTGAGCGGCCTGCGCTTCCGGCCCGCCATGAACCTCTGCACGGAGGATCTGGACCTGGGCGTGGAACTGCTGCGCAAGGCTGTGTCAGTGGTGGCGGCATCCTCGTTCCAGAGCGTCTGACAAAACCCGACGATGCCGCGATGGCGCCAGCCGGGATGCACCGCAGATATCAGTTCGTCTCGCGTATCGCCGCAGGCGATACCGAGAGGGAGGGGCCCGCAGGGCAACGTGGTTCGTTGTTCAAGGGACCTGACGCCGCGGGGCGCCCGGCTGGCTTCATTCCTCCGGGCGAGGGGCGGCGGGCGTCGCCATGCTTCGTCAGGCTCGTTTCGCGTAGTACCCGCTACGCTGCCACTCACCTTCCTCGCCTAGCTCGCCCGGCGCCCCTCGCGCGGCGACGTGGGGTTTTGTCAGACGCTCTAGACTGGTGGGATGAAGATCGAGCTCTACTGCGATGGCGCGTGTCTAGGGAACCCCGGGCCGGGTGGCTGGGGGTTCCTGCTGCGGGTGCACCTCGCCACGGGCGTGCAGGAGAAGGAAGGTGCGGGCCCCGAGGCGGACACCACCAACAACCGCATGGAACTGACCGCTGCCATCAAGGGCCTGGAGGCGCTCACCAAGCCCTGCCAGGTGCTGCTGCAGAGCGATAGCCAGTACGTGGTCAAGGGCATCACCACCTGGTTGAAGGACTGGAAGCGCCGTGGCTGGAAGAAAGCCGATGGCAAGCCCGTGCTGAACGCGGATCTCTGGCAGGCCCTGGATGCCCAGCTGGCCCGACACCAGGTGGAGGCCCGCTGGGTGAAGGGTCACGCGGGTCATGCGGAGAACGAGCGTGTGGACCGGCTGGCCAACGGAGCCGCGCAGTCCCTGACCTAGAAGGGCCGCCTGTCGGCGGCCCTTCGGTGGTGGGGTGACGGGCTTTCCGGGGCGGGTTCCCCGGCCCGGGAAGCGGGGGCCCGGGGGGACATCGCGAGCAGAGCGAGCAGGCGGTCCCCCCGGAGCGTATCAGCGGCGCTTCCCGAACTTGTAGATGATCTCCGGCGTCCAGCCACGGACAGGCTTGCCGTCGCGCATGGACGGGGTGTAGGTGGATTTGTAGGCGGATTCCACGGCGGCTTCGTCGAATCCATAGGAGCCTTCCACGCCCTCGGTGATGGACACCTTCAAGGCCTGGCCCTGCTCCCCGACGAACACTTTCAGCCGGACAATGTGTTCCCGGTCCATCTCCCAGCGCATCTGAATCGCACGCTGCGGGAAGGCCAGGGGCACCTGGCTTACCAACCGGGCGGGTTCGGTTTCAATGGGTGCAGTCCGAGGCGCGGCGCCAGGCATTGCAACGGGCTTCGGAGCTTCCGGTACGGGCTGGGGCTGAGGGACGGCGGTGGGCGGCGGAGCCGTAACCGTGGCCACCTTGCTATCCGTGGCCTTGCGCTGTTCCGCCAGACGCTGTTCGTTCTGCTTCTGTTCGAGCAGCCGCTGTTCCGCCGCCTTCTGCTGACGTTCCAGGTCCAGCTTCCGCGACTGCGCCTCCTCCAGCTGCTTCTGGATTCTCCCCTTGTCTTCCGAAGACTTGGCTTCGGTCAACTGCTTCTGCAACTGGGTGGTCTTTTCGGCTTCGGCCTTGGCCTTGGCGTCCAGTTCCGCTTTCTGCTGTTCGAACTGCTGCTTCAGCTGCTGCAGTTCCGCCAACTGCTTCTGCATGGCCGGATCAACCTTGGGGCGACCGAAAAAGATGTACCCCAGCCCCAGCACCACTGCGGCGGCAATGCCTCCTACGATCAGCAGGGTGGAATTCTTCTGACCGCTCTTTGGCTCGGTCATGCTCTCCGGGAATTCGACATGGGTGGCGCCGCTGCGCATGGTTTCACCCGCAGCGGTATAGGCGAGGTAGTTATCGCCCTGCTCCGCCTTCATGGCCGTGGCATCCCGGTCATTCTCCTCCCGGAACAGCGTGTGCATGAAGAAGGCCATGTTGAAGGTGGTAGGGCTGTACTCGCCGTCGTAGAGGACGCGCTCCAGCTCTGTGTTGAAGGCTTCCATGCTGGTGAAGGGCTGGCGGCCCATCAGCAGGCGGCCCAGGAAGGCCCGGATCTCCGCCGGCAGGGGCGCATCCTCCTGGGCAGCCTTGAGGGTGGCCTGGTCGAGTACGGACTGGAAATTGCCACCCATGGGCAGGCGCTCGAAGGTGAGCAGTTCATAGAGCAGGGCGCCCAGGGCGAACAGATCCTGCTGGAGCGGGTCGGTATCGCTTCCTTGGAGGTACGAACCAAGCTTGTGTTTCGCCGTGGGCGCCTTGGCCATCAGGCTGCGGGCCACCGGGGCGAAGGGGGCATCCACGAGCTGGGTGGCGCCTTCGAAGCTTACCCAGACGCTGTGGGGGCTGAGCACGCCGTGGTGGATGCCCTTGGCCTGCATCTGCACGATGCCCTGGGCCACGCCCTGGATCACCGTCAGGGCGTGATCCACGCCGAAGGGGATCTGCTCCTGCTTGGCCTTGTCTATGAGCTGGGCGAGGCTGCGTCCTGGCACGTAGTCCCAGGCCACATGGGGGGCCTTGGCGCTTTCGATACGGTAGCCCAGCCCGAACACTCTGGCGGCGCCAAGCAGGGGCACGATCCGGCCAGCCTCGGCCAGCCGGGCGCCGATGCCCGCCTGGAACAGTTCCTCGGAGAAGGTGCGGACCAGCACGTGACGGTCAAAGCTGTTGCCGGAGATGACCACGGCACGGTGGATGGCCCCGAAGGGATCGCTGGCCAGTTCAGAGGCCAGCAGGTAGGACCCGACGCGGGTATAAGTGCCCATGTCCATCTCCAAAGGGAATGCTAGGAAAGATAGCTTGAAAGTCGTGTTTCGCCTAGCACATCGGTACCTGGAATCCGGTGACATTGGTCATGGTCTCTCCGGGATCTCCCATTGATCACCCACGGCCCGCCAAAGGAGGATCCAGAGGTTGGCGGTGGCATTCACGCCACTGGAGAAGGCCAACTGCATCTGGGCAAAGGGCAGGGAAAGATCATCCCAGGGGCCGATCCGCCGACCCGCGACCTCGTCGAAGTGCTCCCGCAGACGCCGGTTGCGGGCCTGCTTTGTATCCAGGAACTGACGCAGGTGCGGACCAGGATCAAGGTCCCCCTTGGCGGCCCAGAACGGCTCCTGGGTCACCAGCAGGTGGGGCTGGTGTTCCTCCGCATAGGCTTCGAAGCTTTCCCTCAGGGGGCTTACGCCTTCCATGACCGAAGGATCCGTCAGCAACTGGATCTGGTGGGCCAGCACCCCCAGGTCGCGGACGATCTCCTCGGGGCGGCGGCGCTCATCGCTGAGGCGCATCAAAGTGCGGAACTGGGCCTCTATCTGCTCCACGGTGGGGGGCTGGTCATTGCCCACACCCCGGGCGCCTTCCAGGAGGGCCTGGGGTTGAGTTCGCAGGAAGGCGGCCATGCGGCGAGGCAGCAGGCGGACCGCCCGGGCCGTCTGGGCCTCGTGAATCCGTGGGGACCAGGCGCCCAGGGAGCCACAGGCCAGGACCAAGATCAGCGCCCGGAGCACCGAGAGGGAGGTCACTTGGCCTCCCGCGCCAGGATGGCTTCTGCCTCGCCCATGGGATCCATGGGGATGCCCAGGGCCCGGAGTCGGTGGAGCAGGGTGGTCCGCCGCAGGCCCAGGCGCCGGGCGGTCTCGCTCTTGTTCCAGCCCGTGGCCTGAAGCGATTCCAGGATCAGGTGGCGCTCCAGATCTTCCAGGAAGCGACCCAGGTCCTGGTCCTGGGGCAGGCGAGGGAAGGCCACGGAAGGCAGCACGCCGGCGATGGAGGCGGGCAGATCCTGGAGCAGGAGCCGCTCGGGATCGGAGCCCAGGGCCATGGCCCGCTCGATGGCGTTCTCCAGCTCCCGCACATTGCCGGGCCATCCGTAGGCCTCCAGGGCCTGCAGGGCGGCGGGCTCCACCTGCTTCAGGGGTAGCCCCAGCTCCCGCGAGAATTTCCGCGCGAAATGGGCGACCAGGACCGGAATGTCCTGGGGGTGTTCCCGGAGGGGATGCAGCTGGATGGGGATCACGTTCAGGCGGTAGAAAAGGTCCTCGCGGAACCGTTTCTGCTCCACCAGGGTACCGAGATCCTCGTTAGTGGCAGCCACCAGCCGGAAGTCGGACTTCTGGGTGCGCGTCGATCCCAGTGGGGTGAACTCCCGTTCCTGGATGACCCGCAGCAGCTTCACCTGCAGGTTCATCGGCATGGTACCGATTTCATCGAGGAACAGGGTGCCGCCCTCGGCCTGCTGGAAGCGGCCGGGCCGGTCCGTGCGCGCATCCGTGTAGGCCCCGCGCACATGGCCGAAGAGCTCATCTTCGAGCAGGTTCTCCGGAATGGCCCCGCAATGGATGGCGACAAAAGGCCCCTGGGCGCGGGGGCTCCACTGGTGGATGGCCTTGGCCGCCAGTTCCTTGCCGGTGCCCGAAGGACCCGTGATGAGGACCGTGGAAGGCGAGGGTGCCACCCGGTGGAGCAGGGTCTGGAGGTTCTGCCAGGTCTCCGAGCGGCCGACCATCTTGGGACCCGGCGTCTGTCCCTGGATCTGCTCCCGCAGCCGCTTGTTCTCCTGGTTTAGCTGCGATTTCTCGATGGCCCGCAGCAGGGTGTGTTCCAGCTCATCGGTGCGAAAAGGCTTGGGCACGTAGTCGTAGATGCCCATCTTCATCGCCTGCAGAGCCGTCTCCACGGAGGTCGATCCGGAGAGTACCACCACCACGGTGTCGGGCTTGGCCACGGCCTGGCGGGCCAGTTCAAGGCCGCTCAGGTCCGGGAGCATGAGGTCCACCACGGCCAGGTCGAAGTGTTCGTTGCGCAGGAACTGCGCACCCCGGAGGCCGGACCCCGTGCCAATCACCTCGTGGCCATTTTGCGACAGGAGCGCGCCCACCACCTCGAGGATCGTGGGATCGTCGTCCACCAGGAGAGCCCGGGCTGGATTCATAGCTGCCAGATTCAGGGACCCGGAGGTACCTGTCAAGGTTTGGACAGGCATGATGACGCAAGTGTGGTGTCCCGCGAGAACCTGGATCACCTGCAGTGATGGGGCACCACACTTGGCAGGGGTTTGGGGGCACGACAGTGCCCCCAAGGGGTGACAGATCTGGCGCGCCTGTGCGCCGGATCGCCAAAGGGGCCATGCCCCGATGGAAGTGGGCTGGCCCAGCCACCCCTTGATCCATGTATTTCAGGGCCAGCACACTAGACTTGGATCCATGCTTTCCCGATCTGGCCTTTGGCAGCGCCTCTCAGGGGCTTCGCTCTGGCCCCTGGCCTGGGCCCTCGTGGCGGCCAGCACAGTGCCCTGGCTGGTCCCCGAGCGCTGGACGGGACAGGTTGCCATCGGATGGATGATCCTTGGCGGCGGCCTCTGGATCCTGTCGCTCTCCTTGGTGCTTCGCCGCCGCTGGATCGTGGTGCCCTTGGCCCTGAGCCTGGCGGCCTTCACCTTCCTCGGCCTGGCCCGCAAGGCCCGCTGGGAGACCGCCCTGCCCGTCGGTTTCCAGCCCATGGAGGGATGGGTCTCGGCCCCCTGGACCCTCCAGGGTGAGCGACTGCGAAGCCGGTTGGAGCTGTCCAGCCCTGCCTCCATGGAAGGGCTGAGCGTGCCCCTCACGGTGCCGGCGGATGGGGAGGGTCCTCCCCCTGAACCCGGCACGCCGGTCCGCCTCCGGGCCGAGTTGAGAGCCGTGCAGCCAGCGCCGGTCTTCCTGGCAGAACGCCCCCTGTGGCGGGCCCGCAGCGACGAATCGCCCCGGCGGATCCACCTGGCTTCCGCTCAGCTGATGGAGGTCACCGGCCCCGCCCGGCCCTCACTCCTGCTGCGGCTGCAGAGCTTCGCCCGGCGGCGTTTCGAGGCCCTGCCCCTGGGGCCCACTGCCAAGGACCTCTGGGGGGCCATCGCCCTGGGCATCCCGCCGGCGGACGAGGCCCACTTCAGCGTGTTCGCCGAAAGCGGCACCATCCACATCCTGGTGGTATCCGGCCTGCAGGTGACCCTGGTGATGGCCGCCATCGAGGCGCTGCTGCGCCGCCTGCGCCTGCGCGGAGCCGCCATGGGCTCCATCGCCGGGGGCCTGCTGTACTCGGCGCTGGTGGGCTTCTCGGCCCCGGTCTGGCGCGGCCTCTTCATGGGCGTGGCCTGGGCCCTGGGCCGATCCACCGGCTGGAAACTACCGCCGGTGGCCGGGCTGCATCTGGCCCTGCTTGTCTGGCTACTGGGTCATCCCGCAGCAGGGGTGGAACCCGGCTTTCTGCTGGCCTGGTGGGCCCTGCTGGGAGTGTTCTGGGGAGCGGAACCCCTGGCCGGTTTGCTTTCGCCCCTGCTGGGGCGCCTGGCCCTGTCCTTCGCCCGGTTGGCGGCCCCCTGGTTGTCCACCCTGCCCCTGCTGGCCCTGCTCCATGGGGGCGCCCCCTGGTGGGGCATCCTGGCCAACCTCCTGGTGCTGCCCCTGGTGGCCTTCCTCACGCCTCTCACCCTTACGCTGATTTTGCTGCCCCTGCCTGGCCTCACCCAGGGCGCGGGGGCCCTCCTGACTTGGATGGGGGATCGCCTGGTGCCGGCTTTGACGGGGATCGCACCCCTGGGCACGGGGATCCTCTGGCCTTGGCTGCTGCTGGCCCTGGGCTGGCTGGCCCTGGCCCACCTGCAGGGCCTGCTGAAGCGGACCCGGGCCCTGATTGCCAGCCTGGTGCTGGTCTCCCTGGGGTTTCTGCTGCTCCGTGGCACGGGGCGCGCCCCGGACACTCTGTCGCTGGAATCCGTGGATGTTGGCCAGGGGGATGCCCTGCTGCTGCGGGTGCCGGGCGGAGATGCCACGGTGGTGGATACGGGTCCCGGGCCCTGGACGGGCCGACGCCTGGCGCGGGTGCTGAGCCGCCGGGGGGTGCGGGAACCGGTGCACCTGCTGCTCACCCACGCCCACGGCGACCACGCCGGCGGCTGGGCCACCCTCTCGCGGCTCTGGCCCATGGCATCTACCGCGGTACCAGTCACGGCCGAGGAGGAGGATCCCTGGGGGCCCTACCGCCCCTCGACGGGAGCCGATCCCGCCGGATTGCTGCGAGGCGATGCCTGGAATCGTGGCGAGGCGGCCTTCAGCGTGCGGTGGCCCGAACGACCCTTCGCTCTCCCCGACGCCAACATGGTCTCAGCGGTGCTGCGAGTGACCTGGCGGGATCGCGAGCTGTGGCTCATGGGCGATGCCCTGGCCATCCAGGAGCGGGACCTGCTGGAACTGGGCGATCCTGGCGCCGCCCCCCACCGCCTGCTGAAGGCGGGGCACCACGGCAGCCGCAACGCCTCGGATCCGGTCTGGGTGGCAGCGCTGAAGCCGGAGGTGGCCATCATTCCCGCGGGCTTCCACAACCGCTTCGACCATCCCCACCTTGAAACCCTGGAAACCTTCCACCGGGAGGGCCTGAGCCCCTGGATCACCGGTCCCTCCTGCGGCATCCGCGTCTCGGTCAGGGATGGGGGCTGGCAAATGGAAACCGGCGAGGGCTTCTCGACCTTCACGCCCCTTCGAAAAAGCCCGTAGCCCTGAGTTTTCCCACCAGCAATTGGCTGCCTTCGACATGATTGGCCGTCCACTGGGCCTGGGCGTCGGGACCCACGTCGTTCACCACCACCAGGGCCGCGCCGTAGGGCACCCCCGTCAGCCGGCAGGCCTCGAACACGCCCGAGAGTTCCAGGTGTTCGACCGGGCCCAGGGCGGCGAGCAAAGTTGCGCCTTCCACGGTGCAGGTGATGGCGGGCGGGACCACGACCGCATGACCAGGCAGCGCCCCTGGAAGGGAGGCCGGCCACCGACTGCGTTCAATTCCCGGGCGATAGGCACCGCCGCGCAGTTCCTCCAGGGATGTGGCGATGGCTTCGGTGGCCCACAGGCATTCGAACAGGGGCAGCCGCCGGTCGTAGCGGCCACAAGTGCCCAGGAACACCACCGCTTCGGGCCAGCGGTCCACCACCAGGGCCGCCGTGGCCGCTGCGGCGCTAACGGCGCCCACGCCCACCGTGGCGATTTCCCAGCCAGCCGGGGTCTCTTCGGCGAGGGGGCCCAGTTCCGGAGCGAAAGCGGAGATGAGGAGGCGCATGGGGTGATTCTAGTGCACCCCGAGATGATCCAGCGCCCAGGTTGCGACGGGGATGGACAGGCCGTTACCCAAGAGCCGATAGCGGGCTTCGAGGGAAAGGTTCGGGGGAAACCGAAACCCCTCGGGCAACCCCAGCAGCCGCGCCACTTCGGAGGGTGAGAAGCGGCGCACGCCCTGTTCCGTCTTCAGGAACGACCCGCTGCCGACGAAGCGCCGGCCGTACCCACCGATGAAGCAGGCGCTGCGGCGATCCTCCGCTGTCACCAGATCCAGGCCCTGGTGGTGCCGGGTGTGCGCTTCGGCCTGGAGGTACAGTCGCTCATCCTCGACTGCATCCAGGAAATCCGCCAGCGGCCGGGGCGAAAGGTCGGGTTGGGGTAACGGCCGCAGGGACTTTCTCGATGCCACGATGAACACCCGGGGCCGCTGATTGGGCAGGCCGAAATGGCTGGAGCAAGCCTGCAACTCCAGCTGGTGCAGGCCGTGTGCCCAGACGCGTTCGGACAGCAACGCGTGGGCCTCCGAGCCCAGGAAGCCTTCCACATTTTCCAGCACGAGGTGATCTGGAGGCGCCTCGCGGAACACGTCCATGAGGTGACAGAAAGCCCGGGAGCGACGATCCTCCAGGTCCCGATGGTTGCCCATGCGGCAGAAGGGCTGGCAGGGCGGGCTCAGGAGCCAGGTATCGGCCCCATGTTCAAGGAGCTCCTGGGGAGGCACCGTGGCCAATTCCTTGGGCCGCGGCACCTGGTCATGGTTGAGAGCGTAGGTGGCGTTGGCAGCTTCGCTCACGTCGTAGACGGCCACGACCTGGCCCCGGTCCTGGAGGGCGCGGCGCCAGCCCCCCAGGCCCGAGAACAGCTCCAGGACGCGCATCAGTGGCAGCCGCCCCCGCAGCCGCCGCAGGCCGCAGCCTGGAGGGTGGAGGCCTTGGCCAGGGTCTGCCCAGCCCAGAAAAGATGCAGGGCCATGCCAAGCCCGGTGGCCGCGTCGGCCCAGGGGAACCAGCGACCCAGGAGACAGCCCGCGAGCGACAGGGCCGCCAGTTCCAGCACGGTGCGGATCCGGGTTGCATCCAGGTCCAGGGTGGGGTGGAGGCCGGACAGGCCCCGTTTCGCGAACCAGAGGGCGGCCAGGAGAAGGACGGCCAGCAGCGCCAGTCCCAGGGTCATGGCGCCGGGCTGAGGCGAGCGTTCGCCCAACAACGCCGAAATGGCAGCCATGGCCATCCCCAGGGCCAGGAACCGCTGGAGGTGGCTGACGGTGCGCAGAGTCAGCCGCTCCCGCTCCAAGCCTTCGTTGCCAAGCCCGGCCCGGATGCGGCCACGCAGGCTCAGGGCCGGGGGCACCTGGAGCAGGCAGGCGCCGCCAAAGCCCCAAAGGGCGATAACACCATCGGCTAGGCCCAGCCACAAGCAGGCTGCGCCCAAAACCAGACCGACCAGGGCAGAGGCAAGGGCCAGGCGTGAGGCCGTGGCGGCATCGGCCTTCATCGGGTCAGTTTCCGGTACTTGATGCGATGCGGATCGAAGGGCTTCAGGCCCAGCACGTCCTTGCGGTAATCCTCGTACTGGCTGTAGTTGCCGTCGAAGAACTGAACCTGGGAATCGCCCTCGAAGGCCAGGATGTGGGTGGCCAGGCGGTCCAGGAACCAGCGGTCATGGCTCACCAGCACCGCGCTGCCCGCGAAGGACTCGATGGCCTCCTCCAGGGCGCGCATGGTGTTCACGTCGAGATCGTTCGTGGGTTCGTCGAAGAAGAGCAGGTTGGCTTCGCTCTTCAGGGTGAGGGCGAGGTTGAGGCGGTTCTGCTGGCCGCCACTCAGCTCGGAGATCTTCTTCTGCTGGGAATCGCCACTGAAGCCGAAACGGCTCAGCCAGGCGCGGGCGTTGATGAGCTTGCCGCCCAGCTCGATCTGCTCGTAGCCGCCCGATACGGCTTCGAACACATTCTTGTCGAGGTTAAGCCCGGACCGGAGCTGATCCACGTAGGCCATGCGAACGGTTTCCCCAATACGGATGGTGCCCGCATCGGGCTGCTCCTGGCCCGTGAGCAGGCGCAGCAGCGTGGACTTGCCGGCGCCGTTGGGGCCGATGACGCCGAGAATGCCGGCCCGGGGAATGGCGAAGCTCAGGTTCTCGAAGAGCACCTTGTCGCCGTAGGACTTGGAGACGCCGTTCAGTTCCGCCACAAGATCGCCGAGGCGCGGGCCGCTGGGAATGTAGATCTCCAGCTCCTGCTCCTTCTGGCGGCCTTCCTCACCGGCCAGCCGCTCGTAGTTGGCGATGCGGTCCTTGCTCTTGGCATGCTGACCCTTGGGCGACATGCGGATCCACTCCAGCTCGCGTTCCAGGGTCTTCTGCCGCTTCTGATCCGACTTTTCCTCCCGAGCCAGACGGCCATGCTTTTGTTCCAGCCAGCTGGAGTAGTTGCCCTTCCAGGGGATGCCCTCGCCCCGGTCCAGCTCCAGGATCCAGCCCGCCACATGATCCAGAAAGTAGCGGTCATGGGTAACGGCGATAACCGTGCCCTTGTAGTCCTGCAGATGCTTCTCCAGCCAGGCCACCGATTCGGCATCGAGGTGGTTGGTGGGCTCGTCCAGCAGCAGGATGTCAGGCTGTTGGAGCAGCAGTCGGCAGAGGGCCACCCGGCGCCGCTCGCCACCCGACAGGATGCCGATCTTGGTATCGGGATCGGGACAGCGGAGGGCGTCCATGGCCTGTTCCAGCCTTGAGTCCAGGTCCCAGCAGTCGTGGGCGTCGAGCTTCTCCTGCAGCTCCCCCTGCTTGGCCAGCAGCCCGTCCATGTCCGCGTCGGGATCGGCGAACTGGTCGCTGATGGCGTTGTAATCCCTGAGCCAGCCCACCTGCTCCGCCGCGCCCTCCTCCACGATTTCCCGTACTGTTTTGTCCGGATCGAGCATGGGTTCCTGGTCGAGGATACCGGTGGTGTAGCCCCTGCTCAGCACGGCCTCGCCGTTGAAGTCCTGATCCACGCCCGCCATGATCCGCAACACCGTGCTCTTGCCGGAGCCGTTGAGCCCCAGCACGCCGATCTTGGCGCCGTAGAAATAGCTCAGCGAGATGTCCTTGATGACAGGCTTGCTGTTGTAGATCTTGCTGACCCGCATCATCGAATAGATGATCTCGGGTTGGTCGCTGACGGTCTTGGCCATGGCTGAATCCGACAAAAAGGCCGCGCGGGGCGCGGCCTTTCCAGGATAGCTCGTTCCTGGGCTACTTCTCTAGTGCCGCCTGGGCGGCCGCCAGCTTGGCGATGGGCACGCGGTAGGGGCTGCAGCTGACGTAGTCCAAGCCCACCTGGTGGAAGAACACCACGCTACGGGGATCGCCCCCATGCTCGCCGCAGACGCCCAGCTTGATGCCAGGCCGGGCCGCGCGGCCCTTGTCGCAGGCGATGCGGACCAGCTCGCCGATGCCCTCCTGATCCAGGGTCTGGAAGGGGTCTTCATCAAGGATCTTCTTGCCGACATATTCCGGCAGGAAGCTGCCCGCATCATCCCGGCTGAAGCCGAAGCCCATCTGGGTGAGATCGTTGGTGCCGAAGCTGAAGAACTCCGCCTCAGCGGCGATGCGGTCTGCGGTGATGGCGGCACGGGGGATCTCGATCATGGTGCCAATGGGGCAGGCAAACTGCGTGCCGCGCTCCTTGTTCAGCATGGCAATCTCATCGAGCATCTCGGCCTTGGTGTAGGCCAGTTCGCGCACGGTTCCGATCAGGGGAACCATGATTTCGGGCACGGCCTTGATGCCCTTCGCTGCCACGTTCAGCGCGGCTTCCGCGATGGCACGAACCTGCATGCGGATGATCTCGGGGAAGGTGATGCCGAGGCGGCAGCCCCGGTGGCCCATCATCGGGTTGAACTCGTGTAGCTGAGCCACGCGACGCTCCACGGTGCCCAGATCGACGCCCAGAACTTCTGCCATCTCCTTCTGACCCGGCTCGTCCTGGGGCAGGAACTCGTGGAGGGGCGGATCCAGCAGGCGAATGTTTACGGGCAGTCCGTCCATGGCCGTGAAGATGCCCTCGAAATCCTCCCGCTGCATGGGCAGGAGCTTGGCCAGGGCCTTCCTGCGGCCTTCAATATCGGCGGCCAGGATCATTTCGCGCACTGCGATAATGCGATCCCCTTCGAAGAACATGTGCTCAGTGCGACAGAGGCCGATACCTTCAGCGCCGAAGGCGCGGGCCACGGCGGCATCGTGGGGGGTGTCGGCATTGGTGCGGACCTTCAACCACTTGGCTTCCTGGCTCCAGGCCATGATCTTGGCAAAGCGTCGATAGAGTTCGCTGTCCTCGGCCTTCAATCGGCCATCCACCAGTACCTGGTTGACCTCGGAGGGGTGGGCACTGAGCTTGCCCACGAACACCTCGCCCGTGGAGCCATCGATGGAAATCCAGTCCTGGCCGGCCTTGAATTCACGGTCGCCGACCTTCACCACGCCCCGCGCCATGTCGATCTGGAGGGCGGAGGCACCGCACACGCAGGGCTTGCCCATGCCGCGGGCGACCACCGCCGCGTGGCTGGTCATGCCGCCCCGGGCCGTGAGGATGCCCTGGGAGGCCACCATGCCTGAGATGTCCTCGGGGCTGGTTTCCACGCGCACGAGCACCACGGGGCCTTCTGGGGCCATCTTCTCAGCCTGCTCGGCGGTCAGGGCGATTAGCCCCGTGGCCGCACCGGGACCGGCGTTCAGCCCCTTTGTCAGCAACTGTCCTTCCTTGCGGAGGCGGTCCTTCTCCTTGGGATCAAAGACCGGCGCCAGGAGCTGGGAGAGGCTGTCGGCATCGATGCGCTTGAGGGCCGTGTGGCTATCGATGAGACCCTCATCCACCAAATCGATGGCGATGCGGATGCCGGCCATGGCGGTGCGCTTGCCGTTGCGGGTCTGCAGCAGGTAGAGCTTGCCCCGCTCGATGGTGAATTCGATGTCCTGCATGTCCTTGAAGTGCGTCTCAAGGCGCTGACAGGTGGCATCCAGTTCTTTGAAGGAGCTGGGCATGGCCTCCTCCAGGCTCATGAGGCCCGTGCCAGCGGCCTGGGAGCGGGTGATGGGCTGGGGGGTGCGGATGCCGGCCACCACATCCTCGCCCTGGGCATTGATGAGGTACTCGCCGTAGAAGAGGCGCTCGCCCGTGGCGGGGTCCCGAGTGAAGGCCACGCCCGTGCCGCAGTCGTCGCCCATGTTGCCGAAGACCATGCTCTGGACGTTCACGCCGGTGCCCCAGTCATCGGGGATTCGGTTCAGGCGGCGATAGGTGATGGCGCGCCCCGTGTTCCAGCTCTCGAAAACGGCGCGGATGGCGCCCCACAGCTGGTCCATGGGATCCTGGGGAAAGGGCTTGCTGGTCTCCTCCAGCACGATGTCCTTGAAGGCCGTGACGAGCCCACGCCAATCCTCGGCGCTGAGGTCGGTATCCAGGTGCTTGCCAAGCCGTTCCTTGACCCTTTCAAGTTCGGCCTCGAAGAGAGAGTGTCCGACGCCAAGCACCACGTTGCTGTACATCGTGATGAAACGGCGGTAGGAATCCCAGGCGAAACGCGGATTGCCGCTGGCCCGTTCCAGGGCGGCGACGGTCTTGTCGTTAAGTCCAAGATTCAGAACGGTATCCATCATTCCCGGCATGGAAACCCGGGCCCCTGATCTTACTGACAAGAGCAGGGGGTTCTCCGTAGCGCCAAAACCGCAGCCACGAGCAGTTTCGAGCCACTTCAACGCCTCCAGGACCTCCGCCTTCAGTCCATCGGCGAGCTGCCGCCCGTTTTCATAGTAGGCGCCGCACTGTTCTGTGGTGAGGGTGAAGCCAGGTGGCACCGGAATGCCCAACCCCGCCATCTCGGCCAGATTGCATCCCTTCCCCCCGAGGAGATTGCGCATGGTGGCGCTTCCTTCGTTGCGGTTACCCCCGAAGGTGTAAACACCCTTATGCATCAGTTCCTCCACGCGGATCATCCAGTGTATCCGGGCAAGGAGGATAAAACCGCTGTGGATGCTCTAACTCGGTACACAAAAAACGGGTCACCCGTGGGGGTGACCCGTTCGATATAACGTCGCAGCGACCTACTTTTCCACTCCTGTGCAGAGCAGTATCATCGGCCCTCCAAGTCTTAACTGCCGTGTTCGGGATGGGAACGGGTGTGACACTTGGGGAAAAGCCACGACGAAGGCTTTAAAAGGGTTGAGAAGGGTTTTGGCGAGGCGCCTTTGGCGCTCGAGGGTAATGAAGGTTGTAATTGATTGATGAAAGGTCAAGTCTATGGACCGATTAGTACCGCTAAGCTGAAGCCGTTACCGGCCTTACACATGCGGCCTATCAACGTGGTGGTCTTCCACGGGTCTCATAGGGAGATCTCATCTTGAGGGGTGTTTCGCGCTTA
>JANYLR010000028.1 GCA_025363715.1 Holophagaceae bacterium
GGCCCACACCGCGTGGCCATCCCGGTGCAGGTAGCGTTTCTCCTTCCAGGCTTCGGACACGGCTCCAGAGGCCAGGTCGCGGATCGAGGCCAGGTCCGCCGCCAGGTGGTCCGGATGGGTGTTGCCTTGGAAATCGTGCTCCATCAGTTCGGCCGGAGTGTAGCCCAGCATCTGGCTGAAACAACCATTGACTGAAAGCAGGCGACCCGAGGAACTGTCCACGATGGCCATGCCGAAGGGGGCCAGCTCAAACAGGGCCCGGAACTGCGCCTCGGTGGCCCTCGCCGCCTCGCCCCGGAACCGAGCCAGCGCCTGGGCCCGGCCCTCCGCCCCATGGAGCGTCACCAGCACCGTGAAGAACAACAGGCTGGCCACCAGGCCGCCGAGGAGGATCTCCCAGTGGCGCGGCTGGCCGGCCTCCGCATAGAAAGAGGCATTGGGGTGGATGGCGATCCGCCAGGTGCGCCCGGCCACGGCGATGGATTGCACCCGGGACGCCGCCCTCTCATCTGCGGAGTGGCCCGGATCTGAATCGAAGAGGCTGATCGCACCGTCCTGCCCCGTGTCATCCGCTAGGGCCAAATCCATGGTCCTCAGGTCCTGGGCCAGCACTGACCTGATCAGATCCCCCATGCGCATGGGGAAGGTGGTCCAGCCCCGTAACGCCCTCCGTCGCTGGTCCACGGTATCCAGGGGCAATCCCTGCTGGTACACAGGCGCGAAGAGCACGGTGCCAGCCTGGCGATCCGCGTCCGTTTCCTGGTAGAGGGTGACGGGCCCGGAAAGGGCCACGCGCCCCAGGTCCCGGGCCTGGACCATGGCCTCCCGGCGCACCGGATCGGCCAGCATATCCTTGCCGAAGGCCCGCTGGTTCCGGGCGTCCCAGGGTTCGATGTAGATGATGGAACTGCTGGCCAGTGGATCTGCTGGCAGGGGGCCTCCCAGGATCACCTCGTAGTCCGGGAAGCCCTCCTTCCGCATTCGGGCGACATGCCCCGCCAGCTCAGCCCTGGGAATCCATTCCACGAAGCTCAGGCCCAGGACGGCCGGGTACTGGGTGGGCAGGTCCAGGTTCGCCCCATAGGTCCGCCACTCGCTGCGGCTGGGTAGGGTGCCCCGACCCAGGTAGCCCGCGGCGCCCCGGAGCATCTGGCCCAGGGCCACCATGCGGTCGTCCAGTTGCCGGGTCATGGCCGTCGATCGGGCGGCCTGCAAGGCATTCAGCCGGGTGGTCTCGGCCCGGTGGACGATCCGCCACACCACCAGGGTGAGGAGAACGCCCAGGGCCAGCCCCAGCCAGGGCCACGGAGACCGGAGCGGCGAGACTGGAGGAGCAGAGGCAGTAGAACCGGGAGAGGACATGTAACCTCTCTGTTGATTCGGGAGTTGGCGAACTCTACTTTATGACCTATTGGTCAAAATAACCCGTTCCCCTAGGTCCCTACGACCAAATGTCTCAGAGGGATTGGATGGCCCGCACGGTCATCTCGCCCCGCAGGGTCTCCACGGCTTCGCAGGCGGCAAGAGCTGCACTGAGGTTGGTGAGGCAGGGGATCTTGAGACGCAGGGCCTCCTTGCGGATGGAGCCTTCGTCGAAGAAGGCATCGCGGCCCAGGGGCGTGTTGATGACCCACTGCACCTCGCCGTTCTTGAGCAGATCGACCGCATTGGGCCTGCCCTCGTTGACCTTGAAGATCTTGCGCACCTTGAGTCCTACCGTCTCCAGCGTGCGCGCCGTGCCTTCGGTGGCGCAGAGGCCGAAACCCAGAGCTACCAGCTTGTGGGCCAACTCCGGCAGCCGCGCCTTGTCCGCGTCGTTCACCGTGAGAAACACCGTGCCCGAAAGAGGCAGCGGGATGCCCGCAGCCAGCAGGGCCTTGGCGTAGGCTTCGCCGAAGGTCTCGCCGATGCCCATGACTTCGCCGGTGCTCTTCATCTCCGGACCGAGGATGGGGTCCACGCCAGGGAACTTGGCGAAGGGGAAGACCACGCCCTTCACCGAGACCGCGCGGGCCACCCCATCCGTGATGCCCTGCTGCTTCAGGCTCTGGCCCAGGCCGATGCGGGCGGCGACGCCCGCCCAGTCTACGCCCGTCGCCTTGCTCACGAAGGGCACCGTGCGGCTGGCGCGGGGGTTGGCCTCCAGGCAGTAGGCGATGCCATCCTTCACGGCGAACTGCAGGTTCATGAGGCCGCGCACGCCCAGGTCCAGGGCCAGCTTCCGGGCATAGCCCCGCACGGTTTCCAGGATCTCCTCGGAGACGCCCAGGGCAGGGATCACCGCGTAGCTATCGCCGCTGTGGATTCCGGCTTCTTCGATGTGGGCCAGCAGCCCAGCGATGGCCACGTCCACGCCATCGCAGACCACGTCGATGTCCAGTTCCTGGGCGCCATCCAGAAAGCGGTCCAGCAGCACCGGCTGGTCATTGCTCACGGCCACGGCCTCGCGCATGTACTTTTCCAGCCCCGCGTCGTCGAAGACCACAGCCATGGCCCGGCCTCCCAGCACGAAGCTGGGGCGCACCATCACCGGGAAGCCAATGCGGTGGGCCACTTCCTTGGCCTGGTCGAAACTGGTGGCCATGCCCCACTGGGGGGCGGGGATATTCAGGCGGCTGAGGGCCTGGCCGAAGCGCTCCCGGTCCTCCGCATCCATGATGGTGTTCAGGGGTGTGCCCAGCAGCTTCACGCCCGCCTCGTGCAGGGGCCCGGCCAGCTTCAGCGGCGTCTGGCCGCCGAACTGGGCGAAGACGCCCAGCAGCTTGCCGCCCGCGGCCTCGCGGTCCACCACGGCCTTCACATGCTCGTAGGTGAGGGGCTCGAAGTAGAGGCGGTCGCTGGTATCGAAATCCGTGCTGACGGTCTCGGGGTTGCAGTTGATGAGGATGGCCTCCACGCCGCTGGCGCGGATGGCCTCCACCGCCTGCACGCAGCAGCAGTCGAATTCCACGCCCTGGCCGATGCGGTTGGGGCCGCTGCCCAGCACGATGGCCTTGGGCCGGTCCGTGGGCTCGGCTTCGCTGTACTGCTCCCACGTGCCGTAGAGGTAGGGGGTCTCCGCCTTGAACTCGCCAGCGCAGGTGTCCACCCGCTTGTAGGCGGGCCGCAGGCCCAGGTTTTCGCGGCGGGCGGCCACTTCGGCCTCCGTGCCCGAGCAGAACACCGCGATCTGATTGTCCGCGAAGCCGGCGCGCTTGGCCTTTTCCAGCAGCTCGATGGGCAGCCGGTCCACGGGGAAGCTGCGAAGGCGGCCCTCCAGCACCACGATCTCCTCGATCTCGCGCAGGAACCAGGGCGTGATCTTCGTGAGGCGGTGGATCTCCTCCACGCTGTGACCGGCCTTCAGGGCGTGGTAGATCCAGAAGAGCCGCTGGGCACCGGGGATGATCAGGTGTTCCTTGAGGCGGCCCAGGTCCAGCTTACCTTCGAGAGCACCGGAGATGCCCTTGTGGCCCTCTTCCAGGGAGCGCACCGCCTTCTGCAGGGCCTCCTGGAAGCTGCGGCCCAGGGCCATGACTTCGCCCACGCTCTTCATCTGCGTGCCCAGCACCTTGTCGGCCTGGGGGAACTTCTCGAACGTGAAGCGGGGGATCTTCACCACCACATAGTCCAGCACCGGCTCGAAGGCGGCCTTGGTCATGCGGGTGATGGCGTTGGGCAGCTCCCAGAGCCGGTAGCCCAGGGCCAGCTTGGTGGCCACCCAGGCGATGGGGAAGCCCGTGGCCTTCGAGGCCAGGGCCGAGCTGCGGCTCACGCGGGGGTTCATCTCGATGACGATAATGCGGCTGGTCTCGGGCTCCAGGGCAAACTGGATGTTGGAGCCGCCGGTCTCCACGCCCACGGCGCGGATGACCGCCAGGGCCGCGTCGCGCATCTTCTGGTACTCGGGATCCGTGAGCGTGAGGGCGGGCGCCACGGTGATGCTGTCGCCGGTGTGGACGCCCATGGGATCGAAGTTCTCGATGGAGCAGATCACCTCGACGTTGTCGTCCAGGTCCCGCACCACTTCCAGCTCGAACTCCTTCCAGCCCAGGATGCTCTCCTCGATGAGCACCTGCTTGGTGGGGCTCAGGTCCAGGCCCCGGGTGACGATGGTCTCGAACTCGTCCACGTTGTAGGCGATCCCGCCGCCGCTGCCGCCCAGGGTGAAGCTGGGGCGGATGATGGCGGGGAAGCCCGTGAGCTTGAGCAGGTCGCGGGCCTCGGCCATGTTGTGGGCGAAGCCGCCGCGGCAGGTCTCCAGGCCCAGGTCATCCATGAGGGCCTTGAAGAGCTGGCGGTCCTCGCCGCGCTTGATGGCCTCGGGCTGGGCGCCGATGAGCATGACGCCGCTGCGCTCCAGCAGGCCGCTTTCGTGGGCTTCCATGGCCAGGTTGAGGGCTGTCTGGCCGCCCACCGTAGGCAGAATGGCGTCGGGCTTCTCGGTCTCGATCACCTTCTCGAGGACACCCAGCGTGAGGGGCTCGATGTAGGTGGCGTCGGCACGCCCTGGATCCGTCATGATCGAGGCTGGATTTGAATTTAATAGAATCGTTCGAATGCCCTCCTCCCGCAGGGCCTTCAGCGCCTGGGTCCCCGAGTAGTCGAACTCGCAGGCCTGGCCGATTTGGATCGGCCCCGAGCCCAGCACCAGCACGCTTTTCAGATCCGTTCGCTTAGGCATTAAAGGACCTCGTTTTTAACCGCAGATGTCGCAGATGACGCAGATAAGGCAGGAGCGCATTCCATCTGCGCCATCTGCGTCATCTGCGGTTTCAATTCAGTCATTTGTGGAAGGTTTCCATCAGCTCGACAAAGCGCTGGAAGGCCGGGTGCGCGTCGTGGGGGCCTGGGGAGGCTTCGGGATGATGCTGCAATGAGAAGATCGGCAGTTTCGTGTGGCTCAAGCCCTCGACTGTTCCGTCACTCAAGTGTTTGTGGGTGACCTCGATCTCGCTGGGCAGGCTGGCCTCGTCAACGGCGAAGCCGTGGTTCTGAGCGGTGATCTCGATGCGGCCGGTCATCAGGTCGTGCACAGGCTGGTTGGCGCCGCGGTGGCCGAACTTCAGTTTGAAGGTGCGCCCCCCGAAGGCTTGGCCCAGCAGCTGATGGCCCAGGCAGATGCCGAAGATGGGCAGCTGCCCGATGCAGGCTTCGATCTCCCGCTGCATCTCTGGCAGCGCCGCTGGATCGCCGGGGCCGTTGCTGAGGAAGAGGCCGTGAAAACGCTTGTCTGCCAGCTCGCTGGCCGGGGCGTCCCAGGGGAAGACCTCCAGGTGGAGGCCCGCGCCCACCAGCTGGTTCAGGATGCTCAGCTTGATGCCGCCGTCCAGCACCGCCACCCGGAAGGCGCCGCCGGGGTTCAGCTCGTAGCGGTCTTTGCAGCTCACCTCAGCGCAGAGAGCCTGGCCGGTCATGTCCGGCAGGGCCCTGGCCTTGGCCACGCCGGCGTCGAGGCTGCCGTCGAGTTCCGTCCAGATGAGGGAGGGCTGAGCGCCCTGGTCACGCAGGTGCTGGGTGAGGGCCCGGGTGTCAAGGTCGGTCATCACGGGGATGTGATGGCGTTTCAGCCAAGAGGGTAGATCGCCTTCGCAGCGGTGATGGTCGGGCGTGAAGGTCAGGCGCCGGCAGAGCAGGCCCGTGGCCCAGGGGCGCGTTCCCTCGTTGAGATCCGCGTGGATGCCGTAAATGCCCTGCTCGGGGAAGGTCATGCAGACCATTTGCCCGGCGAAACTGGGATCAGTGAGGATCTCCTGGTAGCCCGCCATGGCCGTGGTGAAGACCGCCTCGCCGCCGCCCCCGAAGCCCAACGGCGCCCGCCCCCGGAAGATCGTCCCGTCCTTCAGGATCAGGTGCGCGCGCATGTGGCTCCTTGGTTGTAAGGCCTTGCCGCCGGGCTTTGCCTGGCGGCAAGGCGGGGGCTCCTGGGGGACATCGCGAGCAAAGTGAGCAGGCAGTCTCCCGGACCAGGCAGAAACCTTTGCAAAAACCCCGCGAAGGCCAGGCCGCCGCGGGGTCGTGAGAATGACATCGGTCCTTCAGGACCAATGTGAGTGTAGCGACTCGAAAAACCTAGGATCAGCCTTTTTGTTCAAGGGTTTTTCGGTCATACTGCTCCTTTGTTTCTGGCATATCGGATGGAGTTTCACCCATCGAAGGCCTGCCGAGACGGAAGCGCTGCCGGCGACCTTGGTGATGGCCGCCTGAATACAGTGTTCGCCCCATCTTCAGCTCTCCCTTTTTGCGACACACTGGTTGGATCATGTGGAGCGGCGACGACATCTACTTCATGAAGCTCGCCCTCGAAGAGGCAGAGGATGCGGACCGCCTGGACGAGGTGCCCATCGGCGCGGTGCTGGTGTCGGAAGGCATCCTTTTGGGGCGAGGGCACAACCAGCCGGTGAAGCAGAACGACCCCTCCGCCCATGCGGAGATCATGGCCCTCCGCAGCGCGGGGGCTTGGGCCAAGAACTACCGGTTCACCGGCGCCACCCTCTACGTGACGCTGGAGCCCTGCCTCATGTGCTTCGGCGCGCTCATCCATGCCCGGGTGGGCCGGGTGGTGTTCGGGGCCACAGACCCCAAGGTGGGCGTCAGCCGCTGGCTGGACACCCTGGATGGCGCGGCCTTGAACCACCGCTTCGAGCTGCAGGGAGGCTTGCTGGAGCCGGAGTGCAAGGCCCAGATCCAAGGTTTTTTCAAAAGGCGCCGATGAAAGAGATGCCATGATCGCGCCCACCCCCCCTGCCCTCCAGGCCCTCCAAACGGCTCTGCCCGTCGCCATCCAGTCCTTCACAGCGGGCCTGCTGGTGGCCTTAGCGCTGCTCTCCATCCTGGCCTATCGCCCCTTGCGGGACAGCGTTATCAGCAAGGCCGGCGTATTCGGGCTCCTGGCGGCCTGTGCCTGGTTCACCTTCAGTGACATCGCGCCTTCCCTCCTGCCGGCCTCCCTGTGGCCTGCGATCCACCCGGCCTCCCTGCTTCTTTCGGGCGCGTGCCTGGTGGTCTGGGAGCGGGTCACCGCGGACCTCCTCGCCGCCTCCCCAGGGGCCCGGCGCCTGGAGCCCTTCCGCCGCCTCGTGGCTCTGGCCACCCTGACCATCGCCTGCGCCGCCGTGGTGCCATGGAAGCCCATCCATTCCATGTCTGAACGCCTTCTCAGCCTGTTGGGGCCTCTGCTGGCCCTGCTCACCCTGGCCTCCGGACTGCAAGCCCGCCGGGAAGGCTCCGAGATCGCCCGGGCCCTGGTGGCGGCGGCTCTGGCCCTGCTGGTCTGCTGCGCCACCCTGGGCGCTCAGTCAGCGGGCTGGGTCAGCCGCATCGCCAGCCTGGCCATCCTGCAATTCGCCCTCCTCGTGCTCGCCCTGACCCTGGGCGGGGCCATGCTCAATCGGATGCGGGACCTGCGGATGGCCACAGAGCGGGCCCAGGCCGTCCAGCTAGCCACCGCCGCCCGCCAGGCCCAGGATCTGGAAAATCAGGTGGCGGAGCGGAACGCCGAACTGTCGGAACGGCTCAGAGACCTCAGCGACACGCGCCGCTCGGCGGAGCTGGCCAACCAGAGCCTGCAGCGAGCCCTGGAGCAGGTGGAGCAGGCCGCCGCCACGGACCGCCTCACCGGCGCCTGGAACCGGCGCCGCTTCGATGAGGCCGTACTGCCTGAGATCGCCCTGGCCCACCGGCGGCGGGATCCCCTCGCCCTGCTCATGTTCGATCTGGATCACTTCAAGCGCGTCAATGACACCTACGGCCATGGCGCCGGGGATACCGTCCTGGCGATGACGGCGCAGTCGGTCCGCGAGCACCTCCGCGCCTCGGATTCCCTGGTGCGCTGGGGGGGCGAGGAGTTCCTGGTGATGGCCCCTGCCACCCGCCTGGAGGGGGCCCTGGGCCTGGCGGAAAAGTTGCGATCCTCGGTGGCGGCCATCAATTTCCCTGGCGTCGGGTCCGTCACTATGAGCCTGGGCGTTTCCGAATACGCCCTCGGGGAACGGCTCGAGGAATGGATCGACCGCACCGACCAGGCTTTGTACCGTGCCAAGGCCGAGGGCCGGAATCGCGTCATCGCCGCACCCCCGCCCGATGGACCGGTGGCCGAGTCCCAGGCCCGGCGGTCGCTGCTCGAAGTGACCTGGGAGGATGCCTACGCCAGCGGCCACGCGCTCATCGATGCCCAGCACATGCGGCTGTTCAGCCTGGCCAATTCCCTCATGTCCACCCTGACGGAGGATCGGCCCCTGCCCGAGATCTCCCTGCGCCTGGAGACCCTGCTGGCCCACACCGCGCAGCACTTCCACGACGAGGAAGCCCTCCTCAGGGCGGCCCACTATCCCGATCTTCCTGAGCATGCCGATACCCATGCCAGCCTGCTGACCCAGGCCTGGCAGCTACAGGCAGAGGTCGCGGCCGGCCATCTGGATTTCGGAAGGTTGGTCAGCTTCCTGGCCTTGGACCTGGTCAAGGGCCACATCCTGACCGAGGACCGGGCCTATTTTTCGCACCTGCTGAGGGCCCTCGGCCCCGAAGGGCATCCCCTCGCCGGGGCCTAGCGGAGCTGGCGTTCCGACAGCAGCCGCACCGCAAAGGTGGCCAGCCAGTGCTCTCCTTCGTAGCTGCCGGAGGCCAGGTGGGGCAGCGAAGCCCGGGCGTGGCGATCCGACAGCCGCTGCAGGGAGGCGCTGCGGGAATCGGCGCCCCCCAGGGCCCTGGCGATGACCCGGAGGGCCCTGGCCCGGCTGAGGTTCAGTCCATCCAGGTGGACGATCTTCGGATCGGTGCGATCCGAAACGATCGCGGGCACCAGTCCTCCTGGCAGTCCCGGCAGGAAGCCGTCCAGCCAGCGGCGAAAGGCGGGACGGGGCAGCACTCGAGCCATCAAGGCAGCCTCTTCCAGGCAGGCGGACAGGAAATCCTCGCCGCCTGGTTCCCAGGCCAGGGGCCCGCGCTGGTCCCGCCCGAACCAAGCCCTGGCGCGGTCCAGGATCTGGGCTTCAAAGGCATTGGCTTTCATGGCCCGGGCATAGTCCAGGGCCAGCTCGAGGCTGAAGGCGGAGTTCGGATGGACCCCCGTGCGAATGGGGTAGGTTTGCTTGACCAGGAAAGCCCGGTAACGGTTTTCCAGGGCCTCGGCCAGGGGCTGGAGCGCTTGCGCCCAGCGCTGGGCAGAGGGCTCCTCCCAGCTCCGCAGCTCCGCCGAGAGCTTGAGCAGCCAGGCCCAGCCGTAGGTTCGCTCAAAGCTCCGGCGGTTGCCCTGCTCCAGGTAGGCCACCTCCATGGCGATGCGCGCCGGGGCCAGGTTCTCCTCGAGCACGGCCCGGATCTCCGCTGCCCGGACCATACCAGGGTGCTCCCGCAGTAGCCGCACCAGCATCCAGTGGCCGTGTACCGAGGAGTGCCAGTCGAAGCATCCGTAGAACGCCGGATGCAACTCCCTGGGCGACCTGACCTCCCCGGCATCGTTCATCACATGGTCGAGCTTGTTGGGGTACTCCTGCCGCACACACCGGAGCGCCAGGGCCGCGAAGCGATCCGCGGCGGCGTCCGTCAACGCCAGGTCCCCATCCTGGGCCTGGGCCCCGGTGAGGACGGTCAGTCCCAGCAACAAACACCGCATCCATCCCATCGAAGCCCCCGAAGGCTGGATTCTACCGAACGCTTTGCTAGAATGGTCGTTCCGGAGAGATGGCCGAGTGGTTGATGGCACCGCACTCGAAATGCGGAGACGGGGAAACCTGTTCGGGGGTTCGAATCCCTCTCTCTCCGCCAGTTAAGCCGCCGCAGGGCGGCTTAACTTTTTGGCGGAGAGAGAGGGGTCCCCCAAACCGGCAACTCCCACCCGGGCAACTGGAACGCCGGTTGCTGCTGGAAAGCATGCTGGAGGCCCAGATGCACCATCCCTTGGCGTTCCGATCCCCCGATACTTTTGCCCGGATCCGCAGCCTGTTGACCACCCTCCAGCTCCGCATCGACCTGTACGGCAAGGAACATGGATGCGATGAAAAGGATGCGGCCTTCCTGAAGGCCATCCACGAGGACATCGCCCGCCTGGCCGAAATCGTCCAGGAGAAACGACAGGTGCCGCGGGCAGCACCAGATGAAATCTGCCTAGATCCATCGAACTATCTGGCACGTTCATCCTGAGGCTGGCCGATCTCGCGACCACATCGGCTTTGAGAGCAGGTCCTAGGAGCGTGTCCAAGTAATGGGTGGGGGCTGCACTGGGGCGCCAGCCGAGGGAGGCAAGGAAGGCGACGAAGGCCTTGGTGGTTTCAAGGACGAGGAGCCTGACGCCGCATCCCGACGGCTGCCGCACCAGCCCGAAGGGTTGAGGGCAAAGGGCATCCATGCGGCGTCACCGGGCTTGAACGGTGAACCCGCACCGCCCTGCGCCCGCTTCCTTGCCTGGACGCCCTTTGCCATCAATGCAGCCCCTATCGATTACTTGGACACGCTCCTAGTCCAGCGCCCGCTCCACCACCCGCCGCAGATCCTGCAGACTGAAGGGTTTCTGGATGAATCCGGCGGGCTGGAGCCCATGCTGGGATTCGATGGATTCCTGCTCACTGTAGCCGCTGGTCAACACCACTCGTACCTCCGGATCGCGGGCCTTCATCTGGAAGAAGGCCTCCCGGCCATCCATCCGAGGCATGGTCAGGTCCATGAAGACCAGGGCGAACTCGCCCGGCAGGAACCGCTCCAGGGCCTCGCAGCCATCGCGGGCGGCCACCACCTGGAAACCTAGATGCTGGAACATGCTGCTGAAGCTGAAGCGCAGGTCCGCCTCATCATCCACCAGGAGGACCTTGCCCTGGAAGCACGCCTTGACTGTGGCCTCATCGCCGTGGACCGCGTCCCGAATCTTCGCCCAGCTGGCCGGGAAGTGAATCTGGAAGACGCTGCCCAGGCCGGGCTCGGACTGGATCTCGATGCCGGCCCGATGGCCCCGCAGGATGCCCAGCATGGCGGACAGCCCCAGACCCCGCCCGGTCCCCTTGGTGCTGAAGAAGGGATCGAAGATGCGGGCCAGGACCTCCGGTCGCATGCCGCAGCCCGTATCAGCCGCCCGCAAGGTTACGTAGGTGCCCGGTTCCAGGCGCTGTCCCGGGAAGCCCGTGATCAGCTCCTCGGCTCCGAACTCCCGCAGCCCCGTACCGAGGGTGATGATGCCACTGCCTTCCCCGATGGCTTCGGAGGCATTGGTGATCAGGTTCATGACGACCTGCTGGAGCTGGGCCGCATCCGCTTCGATGGGGGGAAGTGCCGGGGTGAATTCGTATTGAAGTTGGACCTTCTTCGAGATGGAGGCCGCCAGCAGGTGGGTGATCTCCGCCACGTGCCGGTTGAGATCCAGGGGTGCCACCACGAACCGCCCCTTGCCCGAATAGGCCAGCATCTGCCGGGTGAGCTCGGCGGCCTTCCCGATGGTGCCTTCGAGAATCTCGAGATAGGGCATCGAGGAGGAACCGACGGGCAGTTTCATCTGGGCGATGTTCAGGTTCCCCAGCATGGCGCTCAGGAGGTTGTTGAAGTCATGGGCGATGCCACCCGCCAACACGCCCAGGCTTTCGAGTTTCTGGGCCTGGCGCAAGGCATCTTCGCCCCGCCGCCGCGCGGATATATCCGTGAACATCACCAGCCACCGGTCCCCGATGACCGCCGCCTGGATCTCCATGTGGGCCGTGCGGCCATCCTTGCAAACCACCGAGTACTCGCCGGCGGGAGTCGGCGTGCCGTTGGCGATGGCCACGGCGCAGTACCCCGCCCAGCGCGCCATGACCTGCCTCCGGTACTCGGGATCCGGATAGGCCTTCAGCCACCAGGTGTCGATGTCCGGCACATCCTCGACGGTATAGCCAAGCACCTGTTCAAAGGCGTGGTTGGTGTAGTCCACCCGGCCATCCAGGTTGGTCACCCGGGTGGGCATCGGCGAGTTCACGACCAGGGCCTTGAACCGGTCCTCACTTTCGCGCAGGGCCTCCAGCGCCGCCATGAGCCTCTCCCGCTCGCGGTGGTACCCCTCCAGCACCACCCAGAGGATGAGCACACAGACCACGCTCGACAGCAGGAACCCCGTAATGAGGTCCATGTTCCGCGCCGATGGGCTCGTGAAGGGCCAGACCAGGTTCGGGAACCATCGCTCAGCCAGGACCAGAGCTACGCCATTGATGAGGTAGAGACCAGTCAGCAGCCAGCGCGTCCGGCCCTTGAAGAAGATCACCAGGTACATGGCAGCCGTGAACAGGAACATGCCGATGCTGCCCTGGGAACCGGCATTGCCGAACCAGGTGAGATCGAGACCTGCCATGTAGAGGAAGAAGACGAGCTTCATGCCGTAGTAGCCGCGGAAGGTCGCCCAGCACAAAAGGAGGCAGGCGATCCCGAAGACGCCCAGGGCGAGGTTCACAAAGGACGGCAGGCCCTGCAGCCTGTTCATGGGGACGACCACCAGGAGCGAGAGCAGCCCGCCGATCAGGGTGAGCCCCTTGAACAGGCGCTGTTCGATGCTGGCGCAATCATCCAGCCGCATCCAGCCCGCCAGGAGCATGTGCAGTCGCGCCACGTCAGGCTCCGGCTCGCAGGACCTTCTCCAGGGCCTTCGCAAAGTTGTCGGTTCGATAAGGCATCAGATGGCAATCGGTCTGTCCAAGGCCGACGGCCTTCCTGCTCGCGCCCGTCTGAAGCGCCTTCCCCGGCTCCCTCTGCGCTATCGCAGGGAAGAATTTCTCGGGGTCTTGAAGAAGATGTCGCACAAGCCGCCTAGAAGGATATCGACAGGGCCAGGAGAATTCAGTCCAACAGCCTGTCATCGGATCATGCCGGGCTAGGACATACATTGGGGCAAGTTGATCCTCTTTTACCGACAAACCCATCGTGATGCACGTCACGCCTTGGCCGCACCCGGGTGCCTGGGATCCTTGGCCCCGGTCAAGCTAGGGGCCGACTACGCCTGTGGAGGCCCTGTGAACACCTTGCTCGAATCGCTCGAACCGAAGACCATCTGGTCCTATTTCCTGGAGCTGTCGAAGATCCCTCGGGGCTCGAAAGCAGAGGCCGAGGCCGCCGCGTGGGTAGCCGATCAGGCCAGGGCCCTGGGTTGCGAGGTGGAACGGGACGAGGTCGGCAACGTGATCATCCGCAAGCCCGCCACCCCGGGCCGGGAAGGCCGCCCGACCACCTGTCTGCAGGCCCATGTGGACATGGTCTGCGAAAAGAATGAAGACACGGTCCACGATTTCCTCAAGGATCCCATCCAAGTCTGGATGGACGGCGATCTCCTGCGGGCCAAGGGTACCACCCTGGGCGCCGACAACGGCATCGGCGTGGCCGCGGCGTTGGCGATCCTGGCCAGCAAGGACATCCCCCACGGCCCCATCGAGGCCCTGATCACCATCGACGAGGAGACCGGCCTCACGGGCGCCAACGGCCTGCAGCCGGGCCGCCTCAAGGCCAAGTACCTCCTCAACCTGGATAGCGAGGAGGAGGGCTTCCTCACCATCGGTTGCGCCGGAGGCGAGGACACCATCGTCACCCGGAAGCTCACCCGCACGGCGCCTCCCGCGGGCCATCGCGCCTACCGTTTGAAGGTCTCCGGCCTCAAAGGAGGCCACTCCGGCATCGACATCAATGCGGGCAGGGGCAATGCCATCCGGCTGCTGGCCCAGGCGCTCAGTTTCCTCAAGCCCGAATTCGACCTGGCGCTCGCATCCATCAAGGGCGGCAACAAACGCAACGCCATCCCCCGGGAAGCCTCAGCGCAGGTCTTCCTGGATCCCGCCAAGGAGGCGGACTTCAAGCGGGCCCTCGCCACTCACGAGACCCACTGGCGCGCGGCCCTGGGGACCCTGGATCCGGGCCTCCACCTGACCCTCGAAGCCGGCGAGGCCGCCCAGGCCATGTCCGAGACCGATGCGGACGCGCTTATCCAGCTGCTCCTGGCCCTGCCCCACGGCGTCGAAGCCATGAGCCCCGATATCAAGGGCCTCGTCCAGACCTCCACGAACCTCGGCGTCATCGAGACCCGCGAGGACGAGGTGGAAGTGAACCTGCTCACCCGCAGTTCCATCAACGCCTCCAAGTCCGCCCTATCCGGGCGCATCGCCGCCACCTGCGCCCTGGGGGGGTTCACCTCCCGGGTCACCGGCGGCTATCCCGGCTGGAAGCCAGAGCCCAAGGCCTCCCTTGTCCAGATCGTCCAGGATGCCAACCAGAAGGCCTTCGGCAAGCCGCTGGAGATCATGGCCATCCACGCCGGCCTCGAGTGCGGCCTCATCGGTGAGAAGTACGAGGGCATGGAGATGGTTTCCTTCGGCCCCAGCATGTGGGATGTCCACACCCCCGACGAGCACGTGAGCGTGCCTTCCGTCGGCAACTTCTGGAAGCTGCTGGTGGCCGTCCTCGCCGCCGTGTAGCCCTTCCGATCACGGCCCTTGGCCCAAGCCCAGGGCCGTGATAACCTTGCTGCTTCCGCCTTTGCGCGGAGCCATGGAGAGTTGTCCGAGTGGTTTAAGGAGCACGCCTGGAAAGTGTGTGTAGGTCAAAAGCTTACCGAGGGTTCGAATCCCTCACTCTCCGCCAGAAGAAGCCCGCAAACATCACGTTTGCGGGCTTTTTCGCGTCTCGCGAGATCAATGGAAATTAGGTGCGAATCCCCCCTGCTGGGTCTCACTGGGGTCTCATGT
>JANYLR010000055.1 GCA_025363715.1 Holophagaceae bacterium
AACCTCACAGCGACCAGGATCCAAGCCACAACCCGAGCCGAAGGCCTGTCACATAAGGCGTGCGCGGTCGCGCTGGCCTCCGCGAATCGTTCCGAGGGCAATGAAAAGCGCCTCAAGATGCCGAGGCGCTTAGGTCAGGCTTATGACGAATGACAACGAGTTTATAAATTCTATCGAGTTATCAACATCTTCTCTTCAAGCAGTTACAAAGCGTTTCGATAAATTCAGAGTAGCGATTCATGCAATTGTCGAGCCCGGCACGAAGGAACCAAGATTTTTCACGCAAAAGGTAAAAGAAGAACTGTTTCATAAGGAACCGATCTGCGCAATTTGCAACAATCGAATAAATGACATTGATGACGCTGCCGTTGACCATATCAAGCAGTATTGGCTTGGTGGTCCATCCACCTTGTCGAACGCTCGTTTAGCTCACCGCTATTGCAATTGGTCCAGGCCCAGAAATGACTGAAGCCCCAAAGCGTTAGGGCATGGATCAACCCGCGGGTTAAGCCTTACTCTGCCCCCTACCCCACTCGGTTGATGGCCTGCCGCGTCTCGTCCTCACGAGTTTCGATGTAGATCATCGTGGTCTCGACCTTCGAGTGCCGCATGAGCTTCTGGATCGTCGGTAGTGGGACACCCCGCTTGTTCAGGATATTGGCGAATGAAGCCCGGAGCCGGTGGTCAGTGATGTCCTCGGGGAGCCCGGCCTCACCTGCACCTGTATTCGAATCCGTCAACGAGGCCTCCGGACGAACCTTCCGTTGACCTTTCACCGGGGGGGTGTGGACGCCACCAATCATGAGGGTTCTCTTATCAAGCTCCCTTCTCTGCAAGGCCGGTGGCTTGCTGCATCTCCTCCTCCTGGGCCTCGATGTAGATCGTCCCCTCAGCCAGGGAGTGCCGCATCAGCTTCCGGATCCTGGACGGAAGGACTTCCTTCAGGAATTCCAGGGTTTTTTGCTATTCTGTACCTGGAGATTGGATGCATTCCAAGCACAGCTTGAACAAGGAATCGGTGCTGGCCGCTTCGTAAGCGAAGCGGATGGCGAAACCCTTACCGGGGCCCAGTGGGTCCCTTGTTCAATGTGTTGCTATTGGAGATTCAAATGAATCTGCATCCTCCCTATCCCTCCATGCCCTTCATGGAGGCATTCACTCCCCTGCTTCGCCTGTTCAAGGGCATGACACGCAAAGGCCCCGGCAGCGAAACCTCGACGCTACGCGCCCTCTCCCTGTGTCCCCTTCCAGCGAATCCCGCCATCGCAGACCTCGGCTGCGGTTCCGGCGCCTCCGCCCTGCTGCTTGCCCGGACGCTCCAGCCACTTCAGACACCCATTCTGGCCCTGGACGCAGACGGAACGGCGCTGGACGACCTGCGGGAATCCTCCCAGGCACAGGGGCTGCTGCCAATGGTGAAGCCCTGCACGGGTGATATGGCGAATCCCGACACCCCCCCGGGAAGTCTCGACCTCCTCTGGTCCGAAGGGGCCATCGCCCACCTGGGCTTGGCTGTGGGGCTCCACATCTGGCGGGATCTTCTCCGTCCCGGCGGCGTCCTGGCCTTCACCGATGCCACATGGTTCGAGGACAGCCCGCCTCCGGAGGCCCGACGCGCCTGGGGCGCCTGGTACCCCACTATGGGAACGGAGGAAGCCAACCTCCGGACCGCTCAGGGTGCCGGCCTGGATGTGCTCGGCCACTTTCGGCTGCCCAGGCAAGACTGGTGGGACTACTTCGATCAGGCAGAGGCCCGTTGCCGACAGTGTGACTGGGAGGAAAGCCTGGCGGAGGCCATCGCAGGCGTGAGGGGTGAAATGGACCTCTACCGCCGCACAGGATACAGCTACGGCTACGTGTTCTACATTCTCCAGAAGGCCTGATCAACGGCTATGCATCCGGCGGCGGCCCTGCCTTCTCGGGGGCCGTCGCCGTCTTTCCATCTGATTCATTCCTGAGGCGAGTGGCCGCGGGCCATCGCGGCCTGAAGGGCGAGACACCCTGCGCCGAGCCAGGGCTTTCCTGGGTTGATACCGGACCGTGCGGACTAAAATGCCCCGCCCCGGCGGGGGCTTTTTAGGTCATCCTTGGACCATTGCTGCGGAGCCACCACACGTGCTTTCCAAGGACCAGACGCTGGGCAAATACCAGATCCTGGACCGCCTCGGTTCGGGCGGTTTCGGAGCCGTGTACCTGGCCATGGACACCTGGGTGAACCGCAAGGTGGCTCTCAAGGTGCCCCACCAGCAGCAGGAAGAGATCGTGGACTTGCTGAAGGAACCGCGCATCATGGCGGGCCTCAAGCATCCCAACATCGTCGAGCTCATCACCGTGGAGCGAAAGAACGGCATCTTTTTCATGGTGCTGGAATACATCGAAGGAGAGGGCCTCGACCGGCTCATCCGGCGGGAGCGGTTCCTCCAGCCCACGCGGGCCCTGGAGATCGGGCTCGATGTCTGCAGCGCCATCGCCTTCGCCCATGGCCATCAGATCCTCCACCGGGATCTCCGTCCGGCCAATATCCTCCTGACCCGTGAGGGCGTGGCCAAGGTCACGGATTTCGGCACCTCGCGGGTGCTGGAGATGCAGCATGTCCCCTATGCGCCCACGCGGATCGGCTCGCCGCCCTACATGGCGCCGGAGCATTTCCGCGGCCGGGCCGTGTTCCAGTCGGACCTCTGGTCCCTGGGCATCACCCTCTACGAGATGCTCACGGGCACCGTGCCCTTCTATGACGCGGATCCCCTGAAGATCGCCCAGGCCTTCACCAGCCAGCCAATCGTGGCGCCGCACCTGCGGAATCCCATCGTTCCCAAGGCCTTCTCTGAGGTGGTCATGAAGGCCCTGGCCGTGAACCTCGGCGAGCGCTACCTCTCCGCCCAGGCTCTGCTGGAGGCGCTGCGCCGCCTCAAGGAGAATGTCGCCCGGGAAACCCGCCCCCTTGGCACGGCCGTGCTCTCCACCTCGACCTCCGGACCGCACCTCACCCTGCGGGCCGCCACCCAATCCCGGCTTTGCCGCTTCTGCTACCGGCATCTGCCCCGGATGGCCATGGTCTGTCCGAACTGCGGCGAGAAGAACTAGTGGTGCCCGGGCGATATGCACGAATCAACCAAAAATCTCGTGGGCACCACGTGGCGGGGGTCTGGGGGCACGGCAGTGCCCCCAGAGGGGTGACAGCCTGCAGATGTGATTCATCTGCGGGCGCCAGAGGGGCATTGCCCCGATGGAAGTGTGCCTCGCCAGCCACCCAACATAATCCAGGTAATTCAGGCGAGGCACACTAATCATGTGGCACCCAACCAAGGAAGCGGTGCAGCGGCTTTGGGGCCGCCGGTGGGTGCGCCGCATCTCCTATGCCGTCGTGGCCGGCGCCACGGTCGCCACGGTGGGACCCTGGCTGCTCACCCGACCCCCCGTGGTCCGCTGGACGGTCCGCCGCATCGATGCCCTGGTCCGGGAGGAGACGGGACTCCCGCTCTCCATCGGACACTTTGAATTCAACCCAACCCTGGGCACGCTGGTGTTGCTGGACGTGAAGCTGGGTGACGATCTGCTGACCGTGAAGCGCATCGAAATCCAGACGGATGTCTGGTCGCTCCTGGGCACCATCCGGCGCATCCATTCGATCCGCGTGGAACAGCCCCGGTTGCGTCTGACCGAGGCCGGCTTGGCCGCCATCAAGCTCAAGACCCGCCCGCCCCGGACGGGCCCCCTCCCCAAGTTCCGCCTGGATCTGTTCAGCCTCACGGACGGGGATATTCAGGTGCCGGTGGCCCTCCGGGGCCTTCCTGAACTCAGTTACCAGTTCAGCATGAAGGCCACTGGCCCTGGCCCCAACCGGCTCCGCTTCGATCTGGCCGGCTCCCGCCTTTCCGTGAACGGGCCGGGCGGCTGGGAAAAAGGGCGGTTGGATGTGAATGGCGAGGCATCCGAACAGGCCCTCCTGCTCAAGGAGGCCTACCTGCGTCTCGGGGACAGCCAGCTCCATCTCAAAGGGCGCTTCGAACCGGAGACGACACCCAAGACCGAGCGCTTGGAAGCGCACCTGAGCGGAGTGGTGGATCTGGCCCAGGCGTCTCGTTGGGGAGGGTCCACGCGGCCCCCCCTGGTGGGGCCGATGGATCTCGTGGGCACCCTGCAGGGCACCCTGACCAGCCCGACCTGGACCTTCTCGGCCCATGGCCAGGATCTGCGTCCGGGGCAGGCTGCCTTTGCCCCGGGGAGCCTGGAGCTCAAGGGCGGCGGGGGATGGGACCACGCCCGGGCAGACCACCTGCGCTGGTCCTCGCCCCAGGGCGAGTTGGAAGCCACGGGCAGTTGGTCCCAACGTGCGCCCATTCAGGCCACCTTGAAGGGAACCAACCTCGACCTAGGGGCTCTTGGTCGAGCCCTGCGGCTTCAGGAATTCCAGGGGGTCCGGGGCACCCTGCTGGCCGAGGTCAGGGGACCGGCCTCGGCCAAGGACATCCAGCGGCCGGATCGCTGGAAGGCCTCGCTCAAAATGGGCCTTTCCCAACAAGGGCTGGAGGCGGGAGGGCTGGCTGCCAGCCTGGACCAGGGCAGGGCTGTCCTGGATCACCTCAAGCTGGACCTGGAGGCCTTGAAGCTGGAGGGCACAGGCTGGGCCACCCTGGGGGCCCGGGGCCTGATCCGGCTGGAGGGAGACGGCCGCGTTGAGGTCGGGGCCGACCAGGTGGCCGATTCCCTGCGGGCCTGGAAGGTGGTCGATCTGGACATGGAGGGCCAGGCCACGGCCCCCGCCAAGGTCCGCTGGAACCGGGGAACCGGCCTCGAACTGGATGGCTCCGTGGAAGTGGACCACCCCCGCTGGCATGGGGCCCGGGCAGACAGCCTCGCGGCCAAGGTGGTCGAAATCCGGGGATCGGACCTTTGGGTCAGGAACATCGAGGTCCGCAAGGACCAGGGGCGGGGCGGTGGCGATCTCTGGCTGACCTGGGCCAAGACGCCCCCAGGCCAGTCCCAGATGGACATGTGCTACACCGCCTTCCGGCTGCCTGTGACCGAGGGGCTCCGGGCGGCGGACCTGAAAGACGACAAAGGCCGGGACCTGCCCCTGAGTGGAACGGGCAGTGGCTGGGTGCGACTCTGGGGCCCCTTCGATCACATACTGATGACTGGTGCTGCTCAAGCCGAATCAAGCGAAGCTTACGGAATCACAATTCCAGCGGTCTCTTCGGATTTCTGGATGGACCTGAACACCCTGAGGTTGAAACTATCCGATGTCCGGGTGGCGGAACGCCTCGACCTCCTGGGCCGGGGGGAACTGCCCCCCGAGGGTGCCTTGGCCCTCACCGGCCAGGCCGACATGGATCTTCAGCGCTGGACCTGGTGGGTGGATCTGGGTGGTCGCCTGGACTCCCAGGTGCTCGCCCTGCCCGGACCGCGGTTCCAGTCCCAGATCGAGGCGCGGCTGCTGGGGCCCATCACCCGTCCATTCGGTGACCTGGAATTGCCGGAAGGAAGGGTTCTCCTCAGCCGGAGCCGCGTCTTCTTCGCTGACCGGAGCGTGGACGCCCTCGCGGGTCGGGTCACCCTAGAGAATGGCCGCCTGGAGGGCAGCCTCGCCATCGAAGGCATGAAACAGCCCCTGCTCGAGGTCCGAGTGCGCCCGGATGGCCTGGACCTCAAGGGTGAGGCCAGCGTGAACATCTCCCCGGACAGCGCCCAGTCGGAACTGCTGGCCCGCAGCCTCACGGATGACCTCATCGAGGACCTGAGCCTCTCGGCGAAGGTCCAGGGGCGCTGGACCCATGGGGGCGAACTGCTCTGGAATGGCTCCCTCGATCGGGTCGTGGGCCAATTCGGCGCCTTCGAGTTGCATCAGGTGGGAACCTCGCCCCTGCGTGGCAATGCGCTTGGCGCAGTCGTGGACATCGTGCTGGAGGGCGGCGCCCGGGGCCCCGCCACTCAGACCCCACCCCAGGCCGCCAACCTGCGGCTGTCCGGCAGGGTGCCCTTCTCGGGCTCGGCCCCCATGGCCATCCAGGTCCAGGGCACGGCCGACCTCGCTCACCTGAAGTCCATCCTGGACCGGGTGATGGAAGTGGATGACTACAGCCTGCTGTCGGGATTGAGCGTCCGGGGCACCAGCCGCTTCGATATCCTGGCCCACGGCAAATACACCGATCCCCTGCTGGACGGGGTCGTGGCCCTCGACAAGGGGCAGATGATCCTCCGCGGCTACCAGGGGGCGGAGGACGTCCAGGCCGAGGTCGTCTTGAAGAACCGGACGCTCACCATCTCGGAAGAAAAGCCCATCCAGGGCACCCTGGCCCACGGGGAACTCAAGGCCAGCGGCACGTTGACCTGGCGGCTGGGGGGGCTGGACACCTACGCCATCAAGGCTTCGCTATCCAACTTCCAACTGCGGGATGTCCCGGATGGCCTGGACCTCCAGGGCAGCCTCAGGGCCACCCTCACCGGCAACGAGGATGGGGGCGTGCTGAAGGGGAGGCTCCGGGCGGACCGGCTGATCTACCACACCGAGGTGAAGCTGGCCGATCTCATCCTGCGCAGCGCCCTGAGTGATAGTGGGGGACTCACGGGGTTGGATCTGGACGACCCCCTGGACCGGATCAGGCTGGACCTGGACCTGGATCTGCATACACCATGGAGCTTCGACACCAACCTCCTGAAGCTGGAGGGCCGCACGGAAGGTCCTTTCCAGGTGCTTGGCACCCTGGCCCACCCCGTCCCCAAGGGCACGACGGTCTTCCAGCCCGGGGGCCGGATCACCAACATCTTCCCCGCAGGCGACATGGTCGTGGACCGGGGTTCCCTGACCTTCTCGGAATCCCGGCCCCTGGATCCCTTGATCAACCTCCAGGGCGGCGTCAATTCCATTCCCGGTTACGCGGTGAGCCTGGACATCCGGGGCACCCTGAGCAACCTGACCATCGTGCCGAGTTCCATTCCCAGCCTCCGTCAGGATGAGATCGTGGCCATCCTGATCAACCCGGGCAATGTGGCCAATGTGGGCATCGCGGGCGCTTCTTCCGGGGCCACGCAAGGGGCCATCACCTCGGGACTCGCCAGCGCCAGCTCCGGCCTCATCTCCACCCTGGCCTTCGCGCCCTTCCAGGAGCAGCTGCGGCGCACCCTGGGGCTCGATCGGGTGAACGTGGCCGTGCGTTCCACCAACCTGGGCGCCACGGAGACCGAAGTCACCCTGGGCAAGAGCCTGAACCTGCTCGGGCAGCGGAGCGCCTTCGTGGTCTCCCACAAGAAGAGTGGTGAATTGTCCATCACCTCGGGCCAGGTGGAATGGCGCTTCGGCAATCTCATCCTTCAGCTGGGCGCCAGCAAGGGCGGCAGCACCGGCCTGAGTCCGTCCGGCGAGATCCGGCACACCTGGAGCCCCAGGTAGGCTGTGGACAAACAGGGCTGTAGGTTGTGGGTAGGAGAGGGACATGATCACGGTGAAATGCTTTGCCCGCTACCGCGCCCTGCTCGGATTCGCGGATCTCGAGTTGCCCTTGGCTCCCACGCTGGGCGACCTGCTCAAGGACGCCCGCTTCGAGGCCCTGCCCAAGGATGCCCTCCTGGCCGTGAACCAGAGCTTTGCGGATCAGGCCACCCCGCTGGCGGATGGCGACGAAGTGGCCCTCATGCCGCCGGTGTCGGGCGGCTGACTGGCGCGGGAAAAGCTGGTCGCGGAAGAAACGGAAGCTCACAGAACCGAAGTTTTTAGTGTAGAACCACGGAAACCCGCATAGGTATTGGATTTCTCGGCCAATGATCTGCCGCTGGCTGTCTACGGCGGGGTGAGTTGAAGGAGGTGGAAGGCGCGTTCGTGGTAGGGACTGGGCTGACTAAAG
>JANYLR010000046.1 GCA_025363715.1 Holophagaceae bacterium
GGGCGCCACCCAAGCGAGACAAGGAAAGCGACGAAGGCAATAGCGGCACTATTGGCGAGGAGCTTGACGTAGTATCGCGCCGGGCGCCGCCCCTTGCCCTCAGGGACGGGGCCAGCCGCACGCCCAGCTGCGTTAGCGGCCCTGGCTCAGGCCTTTGGCCCTCGGGGCTTTGCCCCCGCCATCGGCTGCGCCGATGCGGCCCTATTCGCTTTGCGAATGGTGAACGATGAACCGCATCGCCCTGCGGCCGCTGCCTGGCTGGATCACGCGGCTGGCCGACGTCGCGGCCCACATCCACTTTGAAAACAGACCCTAGTGCGCTGGCCCTGAAATACATGGATCAAGGGGTAGCTGGACCAACACACTAGGAAACGATGGCTTGGTTCCCCTGCGCCACCACGATCTCCTCGATGCGGGCATCCTTGTCAGCCCACAGCTCCTTCACGAAGGCCTGCATGCGGGCCCGGAAGGCGGGGTCGCCCTCGTAGTCGCCGCCCAGCAGGTCCGGCGGGATCTGGAGCTCGCGGACCCGCACCACCACCTGCCGCATCCGCCCCGACAGCAGATCCCAGAAGCTGGGCACGCCGCCCGGGTAGACGATGGTGACGTCCAGCAGCGCGTCGAAGCGCTCGCCCATGGCGCCCAGGGCCGTGGCCAGGCCGCCCACCTTCGGCTTCAACAGGTGCCGGTAGGGCGACTGCTGCGCATCGTGCTTGGCGCGGCTGAACCGGGTGCCCTCCAGGAAATTCATCACCGAGGTCGGGATCTGGCGGAACTTCTCGCAGGCCTTCCGCGCGGTCTTCAGGTCTTCGCTGCGGCTGCCGGTGCGCCGCTTCATGAAGGGAAAATCCAGCGCCCACCAGGCCAGGCCCATGACGGGCACGTAGAGCAGCTGGCGCTTCAGGAAGAACTTCAGGAAGGGCACCCGCCGGTGGAAGACCTTCTGCAGCACCAGGATGTCCACCCAGCTCTGGTGGTTGCTGCTCACCAGGTACCAGCCCTTGCGGCGCAGACCGTCGAGCCCCTTCACGTCCCAGTGAATGCGCTGCACCAGGGCCATCCACCAGCCGTTCACGGCGATCCAGCCTTCGGCCATGGCATTGAGGAGGCGGTCCGCCCCCCGGCGCACGGCGCCAAAGGGCAGAGCCAGCTTCACCAGGGCCACTGGGATCATGCCCGAGCAGATGGCCACCGCATTGGCCGCCAGCACCGAGCTGGCGAAGCTGCCCTTGAAGGCCGACCAGAACCGCCTGACCATGCCGCATCTCCGCAGGCCCACCGGGGCCAGACCCAACAGCATAGCGGATCCGCACGGGAGAAGAGGGGCTGGCCTCGAGGTCCCACCCGTCCCCAGGCCCGGGCCCGCTATTCTTGGGGCAACGAGGCGGAGGAACTCATGCGGCCCAAGCGATGGATGCTCCGGATGGTGCTGCTGCTGGCCCTGGCGCCAGTGGCCCTGGCGGCCGAGGAGCCCGGGCAGATCAAGTGGAACCTGTCCGCCTTCACCTGGGTGCAGCGCGTGCCCGCCGAAGCCGGGGCCCCCGCCAACGAGCAGCCCGCCCAACTGGGTGCGGACCGGCTCGAAGCCCTGCTGGGGCCCGTGCTGGCCCGGGTGGACGGGAAGGAGGTCCGCCTCTTCGGCAAGAACGAGCTGAAGGAGCTGGCGAGCGCCCTGAGCGAAGCCTTCGCCCTGGCCCAGCCCGGCGAGGACCTGGTCCTGGTCACCACCAGCCGGCACGGCGGCGGCCTCCTGGAGCGGGCCGAGGCTCTGACGGCGCGGCTCTTCGTTCAGAGCGGCGCCCTCCACCTCATCGTCCACGACGCCCGGCTGGAGTTCATGGACGCCTACATCGCCTACAACCTGCAGCCGGCCTTCGTCTACGGCTCCCGGAAAACCCCCTCCGCCGAGCGGCTCCAGGCCCCCGGGGTCACGCGCCTGCGCCCTGATTGGCTGGCCCTGCCCCTGGCCCCGGCGGCCCACGCTCCCCTCGCAGCGCCCGCCCCGGTGCCCCCGGCCGCTCCCGTCGCAGCGCCCGCCCTCACTCCCCCCGCCGCGCCCAAGGCCGCCCCGGAACCCGCCCCGTCGGCCGCCGAAGCCGGCGCCTACGAAGCCAAGGCCCAGCGCCTCCGGACCCTGAAGCGCCTCCGCGACGACAACCTCATCAGCGAAGCCGAATACCAGGAGAAGCGCGAGGCCATTCTGAGGACGCTGTAGATTTGGGCCTTAGGCCTCAGTCCCACCCCAGCTCCTCCAGCCGCGCCTCGTCGATGCCGAAGTGATGGGCGATTTCGTGGATGACAGTGGTGGCGATCTCGTCGCGCAGATCCGCCTCGTCCTCCCAGTCCTCAAGCAGGGGCCCGCGATAGATCGTGATGCGCGGTGGCAGCTCGCAGGAATCCGGCGGCCCCTCCGTCAGCGCCCGGCCCGAGTAGAGGCCGTAGAGGGTTTCCTCTTCTGGGACGCCCAGCTCATCCAGCAGCGCGTCCGGCGCCCAGTCCTCGATGACCACGGACACGCCCACCAGGTAGGATCGGAATTCCGCCGGCACCAACTCCAGCGCCTCGTCCACCAGCCTGCGGAACGCCCCATCCGATACCTTCATGGGACGAGGTTACTCGCTTCGGGCAAGAAGGAATTCGCCATGGATGAATTCAGCGCGGCGGAGGGTCGCAACCAAATCGAGTGGTATCGGGGCCGCGCTGAGATGGGAACAAGGTAGCGCCAACATTTCAAGGCCGTGCCTCGGAGCGGTAGATAAGGAAGTCGGTGGAGAGGGTAGGTGTTCCGAGCCGGCGGAGCATGGCGGCCATCTGGCCCCGGTGGTAGGTGGAGTGGTTGGTGACGTGAATGAAGAGGTCTCGTAGTAGGTGTGAGGCAGCCTTGCCGCTGAGCAGGGTGAATGAGCAAGAAGAGCGCAGGTCAGATTCGGAAAGCCCCGCCAGGAAGACGTTCCGCTTCGCCTGGACCCCGTGAAGATGGCTCACGAGTTGGGACAGGTCGGCTGACCTGACCCAGTCTGGAGCAGATGTCGGGCTGATGCCCATCCAGCGCTCGAGCCACACCCACTCGGCAGAGACGATATGAGCAAAGGTGCCGCGGATGGTTGGAAAGCTGCCGCCCAGATCCTGCGTGAGGGCTTCCGGCGGGAGGCGCATCATGGTTGAGATGATTCGCTCGTTGGCCCAGGCGTTGTAGCGAAAGAGATCGAGAACGTCGGCAGGATTCATGAGGGCACCCCATCGGTCAGCGCCTGACCACGCGTCTCATCTATCATCCATGTTCATCCCAGTTCATCCGTGGCTGAATTGGTTCTTGTTTGATGGATTCCTCACAGCCCGTCCAGCGGACTCGGCACGCCCCGCCCGCCACGGTTGAGGACATGGGTGTAGATCATCGTGGTCGCCACGTCCTTATGCCCCAGCAGCTCCTGCACGGTGCGGATATCGTGGCCCGCGGCCAGCAGGTGGGTGGCGAAGCTGTGGCGCAACACGTGGGGCGATACGGGCTTCACCAGCTCCGCGGCGCGGGCCGCCAGCCGCACGGCCTTCTGCACGCTCTCGGGATGCAGGTGGTGGCGGCGGATGAGGCCACTGCGGGGATCCGCGGAGCGCAGGGCCGAGGGGAAGGCCCACTGCCAGCCCCAGGCCCGGGCCGTGGCGGGCGATTTCACCGCCAGGGCATCCGGCAGCTGGACTTCGCAGCTCCCCTCGGCCAGATCCTTCTCATGCAGGGCCCGCACCCGCTCCAGGTGCGCGCGCAGGGGCACGACCAGCCGGTCCGGCAGCATGGTCACCCGGTCCCGGCCCCCCTTCCCGTTCCGCACCACGATCTCGTGGCGCTCGAATTCCAGGTCCTTCACCCGCAGGCACAGCACCTCCATCAGGCGCATGCCGGTGCCGTAGAGCACCTGGGCCACCAGGCCCATGACACCTTCCATCTGATCGAAGAGGGCGCGCACCTCGCCGGGCGTGAGCACCACGGGCAGCCGCGGCTGACGCTTGGCCTGGATGACCTCGGTGAGCCAGGGCAGGTCCACCGCCAGCACCTCGCGGTAGAGGAAGAGCAGCGCCGCCTTGGCCTGATTCTGGGTAGAGGGCGACACCTGGCGGTCCACCGCCAGGTGGCTGAGGAAGGCCTGCACCTCGGGCGCGCCCAGCTCCTGGGGGTGGCGCTTGCCATGGAAGAAGATGAAGCGCCGGACCCAGTCCGCGTAGGCGTCCTCCGTGCGCAGGCTGTAGTGGCGCACCCGCAGCTGCTCCCGTAACCGGTCCAACAACCGTGGTGGCGGGGCCTCTTCCGGCGCCGCCATCCGCCTGCCAACGGTCTGCCTAATCTCTCCGAACATGGCCCCGCCCAGTTCGCCTAATCCGCTAGACTGTGCCCGACCCTTCTTTCGGATGTGCAGGCTTTTCATAAGCCTATCGTCTTTTTTTCGCCTGTCAAGACCCCGCTCAAGTTCGTCCAATCACCCCCAAACCCCAACCCCCCTCGACCGTCTTCACCCGGACTAGGCGAACGACGAACCCCTTCGTCCTCGCCGTCCAAGTCTAGTTAGGCGAACCCCGCTCCCTCGTTCTTTTTCAATCCAGCCTGCTGGTGGTGCCCCTTCCCTTCTCCCGCCTGTCAGGGTGGTCCGCTGCGGCGGCCTCTGTCGCCCTGAGTGACCCACCCAGGCATTC
>JANYLR010000077.1 GCA_025363715.1 Holophagaceae bacterium
GCTGAAACGCCGCCTCGTGGGGTGGCTCAACTCCACCTCCCCGCTTCCCAACTTCAATACCTTGCTCATCCCATTTCCTTCCCTGCCCCGACAGAAGACTCTTAAGTTTCTCCTGTCTCAAGAAGCTTGGCGCGGGGGGGAACGGATGCCCCCATCTTATTTCCGTGCCTTCCAGCTTTCTTCTGAGTCTTCTGTGGCCAGTGCTTTTCTCTGTGTCCTCTGTGGGATTTCTGTGTCCTCTGCGTTCCTCTTTATGATCTTTGAATTCCTGTATCAGCCCTATTTCAAACCCTTCAACCACACCGCCAAGGGCGACAAATCGGCCATCGGAGTGTCATCGCCGTAGGCGCTCATAGCGGCAACTCCAGTGAGTCCGGCCTTGGGTCGACTCTCGCGCTTGAAGAGGTGGTTGGCTTCCGGTATTTCCATCACCGCACCCTTGAAGTCAGGAGGCACCACATCAGGCTTCCAGGTCTGGACGTCCCGCTCGCCCCACACCACGGCGCAAGGAATAGACAGACGCTGCGCTGCGCCCCAGGGATCCAGGTCCAGCAGGTCCCGCACGAAGCCCCGACTCTCGGGCCGGGCGAGACCGCGCGCCAGGGTGGTGATGCCTGGTGCCACGCTTCCCGGTGCCTTGGGCAAGTCCTGGTCCTTCCGGATGGCCTCCAGGGCGGATTCCAGGTAGGTCAAATTCAGCGCCGACACTTCCACGGGCGCCCCCGCCACCGCCAGCTGTCCCTTCACCTGGGCCAGGATGAGCTTCCCCATGCTGGTGCCCGGCATGGCCAGCAGCAGCGCCGCCTCGGCCTCGCCGGCCGCCAGCAGTGACAACAGGGCGCCCTCGCTGTGCCCCACGAGCAGGAGTTTCTTCCCCTTCGCTTCAGGAAGGGCTCGAGCGGTTCTCAGGGCTGCCCGGATATCACCCACCTGGGCGTCCAGGGAGATGTTGAGCTTGGGATCCTTCGAGCCGATGAACCGCTTGTCATAGCGCAGAGAGCCGATCCCCTGGGCCTGAAGCCAGGCGGCCAGGTCCCGCCCCCCATGGCTGGACACGGGAATCAGTGGATTGGACCAGTCGCGATCCGTGGGCCCCGATCCCGCCACCAGCACCGCGAAAAAAGGATGGGCGCCGCCCGCCTTCACGCTCCCCTTCAGGGGAAAGGCGTTGAAGCCTGGGAACGCGGCCTCGCGATCGCGCGCTACGGGTGGGGGCTGAACCAGGGCCGGCAGCGCCTGAGTGGGGATGGGAAGCATGGTCACCTCTTACAGAACCAGGATGCCTTAGCCCAGGGAGGAGTTTCGGCTCCATCACACAGGAGGCAGGTACCATGGGCCATGAGCCTGCGGAATCAGCCCACCTCCGAGCGTGCCTTCGCCACCTTCGTGCTCCTGGCACTGGCGACTTTTCTTGTGGGAGGCCTCGTCTCCACCCTCCGCAGGGATCGCCTGGGGATGGCTTCGCCTCCCGCCGCCCGGCCCCGGCTCATGGCCGTGCTGGAAGGGGTCATGGCCCCCAACGTCAGCCCGGCCGAAGTCGAGACATTCCGGATCTGGATCCAGGGCGGTGCCACCCAAGCGGGGTCCGGCCCGGTGGAGGCGATCGTCGCCAACAACTGCGCCAGCTGCCATGGATCAGGGGGTGAATACCCCCGCCTCGCCAGCCTCCAGGACCTCCGCCCCCTGGTTCTGGAGGAGGCCAGCGGTGGCCTCTACGCCATGCTCGGGGCCCGGACCCTCCACCTCGTCTTGTTCCCCCTGCTCTTCCTGGTAGCCGGTGCCGGCTACCTGCGGCGCACCCGGTGGGCCGGGCGCCGGATCCTGCTGGGCACCTGCGCCCTGGCCGTCCTGCTCGATGTGGGCCAGTGGTGGCTGCGCCAGGGCCGCCCGGAAGCCCTGTGGGCCGCCTGGACGGGCTCTGCAGCCCTCACCGTGGGCATGGCGCTGCTGGTCGCCGTAGTGCTGCGCGAACTTTGGGAGTCGAAGAGGAATTAGCGATCGGACCTACTGCGGCGCAGGCTCGTCCACGAAGTCTTCATCAGACAACTGGCTATCCGGAGACAGCTTGGCCAGCTCCGCCTTGACGAGGGTCTGGTGCAGGATTTCCTCCTCGCGAAGTTCCTCGAACAGGGCGCGAACCTCGGCGTCCTTGATCGCGGGCAGGGCCGCCACGAAGAAACCGTGGGCCTTCACTTCCGAGGCCAGGGCAGCTTCCATGGCCTTCCGGGCGCTCATGAAGGCGCGGGCTGCATCGTAGTCCGGGGCCTCGATATCGTAGATCATGGTGCGGGAGACGGCGCTGGGCGCGTCGCCGAAGCGCGCGACCCGGCGGGCCGAGAGTTCCCGGCCATGCTTTGCCTCGTTCTCGACCATGTACCGGAAGAACTTGGCAGCCTCGGGCGTGCGGTGCTGGTCCATCTGCGTCGCGAATTCCTCGTAGCGCTCCTGGGCCTCGTCCTCAATCAGGATGGCCAGGTCGAGGGCGTCCTTCAGGGACAGGTTGGCGTAGTCAATGCCACGGATGGCCATGAGGACCCCCTTATTTTTTAATGAAGAGGTCGAGGATGCGCTCCTTGGGAAGGGCATCCTTGGACAGGAGGGTCTGTCGTTCCTTCACCAGATCGCCGTAGGTCGGTGGCGGTTCGGGATTCCGGTAGAACACGCCCAGGTGCATCTTGTGACCGTAGTGCTGAGCCAGGTCCATGGCCGCGAGCCGATCCGCCGGGTTGTGGCCCAGGCCAGCCAGGCTTTCACTGATGGCCTTGAGGCCCTTGATCTGATGTTCTTCCTCGCCATAGGTGACGCAGGGGGACTGGATGTTCACGAAGGCGAAACCGGGGTAGCGGATGGCTTCTTCGATGACGGCCGCCATGCCCACGAGATCCGTGGGCGAGGCCTGGGCCACGAAGCCGGCACCGTAGGCCAGCACGTAGAGCAGGGGATTCACCGGCTCCTCCAGGCTGCCGTAGCGCGAGGTGCAGGTGGTGCGGCCCTTCTGAGAGGTGGGCGAGAGCTGGCCTTTGGTGAGGCCGTAGATCTGGTTGTCCATCACGATGTAGGTGATATCCATGTTGCGGCGGATGAGGTGGGCGATGTGGCCGCCACCGATCGAGAAACCGTCACCGTCACCACCGGCCGCAAGCACGAGCAGGTCCGGGTTGGCGAGCTTGATGCCCTGGGCGATGGGCAGGGCGCGGCCGTGAACGCTGTTGAAGCCATAGGCCGTGGTGTAGCCGGGAATGCGGCTGGAGCAGCCGATGCCAGACACGAAGGCGATCTCGTGGGGCGGACGGCCGATGGCGGCCAGGGCCCGGTAAATGCCCTGCACCACGGAGAAGTCGCCGCATCCGGGACACCAGATGGGCTTGAGGTCGCTCTTGTAGTCTTTGGGTTGGTATTCGCAGGTGCCGGTTGCGCTCATGGTCGACCTCACTCCTGGGGCTGAAGGTTGCCCTCGTGGCTGCGCTGCAGCTCCGAGAGGAGATTGTGGAGGGCCGCGACGATATCGCTGGGCAGGAAGGGATTCGCCCCGCTCCGGGCCAGGGGTTTGACGCCCTTGGGTAGATCGACGTGCATGCGCAGCAGCTTGAAGGTCTGGGCCAGGTGGGTCTGGTCGATGATGAGGCCCTTCTGGACGGAGGCGAAGAAGTCGTTGTAGACACCCTCGGCCACGGGGTAAAGCAGGTACGGCACCAGGAGCTTCACGTTCAACCCCTCGGCCAGAGCCATGTCGAGCGCCTCGCGGCAGACACCCGCCACACTGCCCCAGGCCACCATGGCGATCGGCGCATGGGGGTTGCCGGTGACTTCGAACAAATCCTTGCGGTCCTTCAGGGGATCAAACTTCTTGGTACGCTTGTCATTCATGCGCTGATGGACCGAGCCACTGTTCGTGGGGGCCCCGGATTCCACGTGCTCGATGCCCGAAGCCAGGTAAGTGCCACCCAACATGCCCGGGTGGCTGATGGGGCTGATGTGGTTTTCCGTCTGCTTGAAGCGCTTATAGTCCAGCAGGTCAGCACCGACGGGTTGGACGCGGTTGATGATCTTGAACTGGGTGGTGTCGATGGGATCAAGGGTTTCCTTGCGCGAGGCGATTTCCTGATCAGAGAGCACGATCACGGGCGTCTGGTAGTACTCGGCGATGTTGAAGGCCTCGATGGTGATGCGGAAGGTGTCGGCCACGGAGGTCGGCGCCAGCACCGGGCGGATCACGTCACCGTGGGCCGAGAAGGCCGCGGCGAAGAGGTCGGATTGCTCGGTCTTGGTGGGTAGGCCCGTGGAGGGTCCGCCCCGCTGGACATCCACGATCACCAGGGGCAGCTCGGCGATGCTGGCGAGGCCCATCATCTCGGACTTGAGGGAGAGGCCGGGGCCGCTGGTGGCGGTCATGGACTTCTTGCCCGCGAAGGAGGCGCCCACCGCCGCACCGATGCCCGCGATCTCATCCTCGGCCTGCAGCACCGCGCCGCCGTACTTCCAGACATGGTCCGTGAAGAACTGCATGATCTCGGTGGAAGGCGTGATGGGGTAGCCGCCGAAGAACTGGCAGCCCGCGAAGATGGCCGCGGCAGCACACATATCGTTGCCATCGGTGATGAGCTTCACCGCCCCCTTGGTATCGGAGACTGCGACGTTCATGCTGGTCTTGAGCGGGTGTTCCATGGCGAAGGCCCGACCCGCGTCGAAGGCACGCTGGTTGGCGTTCACCAGTTCCTCGCCTTTCTTGGCGAGCTTTTTCCGGATGCCCTTCATGACGGCCACAGCGCCAATGCCGAACCAGCCGGCGATGAGCCCCAGCACCACGGTGTTCTTGGCGCGCTCAGTACCTGCGGTCTCCTTGGCCATGGCCGCGATGGGCACCGCGATCACCTGCAAGGGAGTCACGCCCACCAGAGGGATCTGGTTCTCGGGAATGCCCGTGGCGGCCTCGTAGATCACCACGGTGTTGCCGCTGACCGGCAGCTCGGCGCCGAACTTGAGGAAGTCCTCCCAGTTCAGGGCCACGGCTACATCCAGATTGCCCCCCGGGTTGAGAATGGGCGTGGTACTGATGCGCACCCGGCAGGAGGATTCGCCACCGCGAATCTGGGAGCCGAAGCTCTTGGTCATGACGCCGTGGTAGCCCTCGGCCGCCGCCGCCTGGAGCAGAGAATCACCGGCGGAAACGATGCCGTCTCCCCCAGAACCGGCCATTCCGAAGACGAGATCTTTGCGCATGGGCACCTCCGGGAAGGAGTGGAGGGGATGGCTAGGCGGCGACACAAGGCCTGTCATCCCGGGCACGAAAACTCTGGTCGTGACGATCCTTGTACCCTAGCCGCAGAGGGGCTTGGCTTGCATCACAGTTTCCCAGATCAAGGGGTCGAGTGGCAGTCTGAAACCTGCTGAGTCACTCCTTGTAGGCGCCAGCGCAGATGATCATATCATCGTGTATGGCTGCGAACGTGGTCTTCAATTCCACCTTCCCGTTTTTCGGATCCGGGTACTTGTAGGTCGTCCACCCGCTGCCCTTGGCCTTGGCGTTATGGATGAACTCGCGGACGTAGTACTTCCCGTCGGGATCCTTCGCATCGAAGCGGTTCAGGCCCACCAACTGGATCTTGGCCCCGTGGGCCACGCAAATGCCCTGCAGGTTGTAGGCGAAGAGGTACAGGTCATCCCCCTTCTTGACGTGGAACTGGCCGTTGGGGAGGTTCGTGGCCTCCAGCAGCTTGTCCTTTCCGTTTTTCTTCGCGAAGACAATCGCCGCCTTCACCTGGGCCTCGGCCTTGGCATTGCCCTCCTCCTGGGCACGGCCCACACTGCAGACCAGGACCATCGCCGCGAGACCACGCATGAATCGCATACCACCCTCCATAGGTGTGGCATCCGCCCCCAGGACCTGAACCGGACCGAAAGCCCCAGAAGGTAGACGCAAGCTTGTGCCTTCGTCTTTCGGCAATAAACCCGGGGGGATTGAGTTTTTTCTGCTGGAGGCATCCAGTTCAGCCGAGCTGGGCCAGGTCCTCGGGAACGCCAAGACTGAGCGCCACGACCTCGAGCCCCTTTTCCTTGGCTTGTCGTTTCACCAGACCCGCCAGCACTTTCCCCGGTCCCAGCTCGAGAAAGGTCGTGACTCCCCTGTCCAACAGCAGGTCCAGGGTGGCTTGCCAGCGCACGGCCCCCGGGATCTGGCGCACCAGCCCGTCCCGAAGGGCATCGGGCTCCGAAACGGCGGCTGCATCCACGTTGTTCACCAGGGGGCAGAGGGGCGCCTTGAAATTCAGTCCCTGGAGGATGGGTTCCATGCGGGCCTTGGCGGGCTCCATCAGGGGGGAATGGAAAGGGGCGCTCACGGGCAGCTTCATCATCTTGCGCCCGCCCCGGGCCTTGGCGGCCGCCATGGCCGCCTCCACGGCTTCCGCGTGGCCGGCGATAACGATCTGGCCGGGGCCGTTGAAGTTTGCGGGCACCACGATCTTTCCGGTCAAGGCGGCGGCCTCGGCGCAGCTGGCCTCCACGTCTGCCAGGCTCATGCCCAGCAGGGCCGCCATGGCGCCCACGCCCACGGGCACGGCCTCCTGCATGGCGCGGCCGCGCTCTCGAACGGTGCGGACGGCATCCTGGAAGCCCAGGGCTCCCAGCGCCACCAGGGCGCTGTACTCACCCAGGGAGTGCCCGGCTGCGAAGTCGGGCTTCGGAATCCGATGGGCCCAGGCCCGGACCACCATGGTGCTGTGGGTGAGGATGGCGGGCTGGGTGTGCTCCGTCAGTTTCAGAGTCTCCTCGGGCCCCTCGGCCATCAGCTTCGACAGGGGGAAGCCTAGTGCCGCATCCGCATCCTGCAGAACGGCCCGAGCCGCGGACTCCGCCTCCGCCAGCGCCACGCCCATGCCCACCGCCTGCGAACCTTGCCCCGGAAACAGCCAAGCCACTTTGCTCATCGAACGCTCCAAGATCAAAAATCAGAACCACGAAAACGGGAAGACCACGAAGAAGAAAGGTCTTTGTTCGTGGTCTTCCTGTCTTCGTGGTCAATCCTTTTTCTCTGTTGAGGTCAGTCCTGCGGAAGCAGCAATGCCACGCGCTCTTGGATGCGCTCGTGGAGGCGGTGTTCGGCGGCCCGCAGGGCGGCGCGGATGGCGTTGCGCACGGCCTTGGCGTCGCTGCGGCCGTGGCCGATGATGCTCACGCCCTTCACGCCCAGCAACGGGGCGCCGCCGTATTCCGAATAGTCGAGTTTCTTCTTGAAGCTCTTCATGGCCGGCTTGGCCAGCAGGCCCGCGAACTTGGTGAGCGCGCTTTGCATGAAACTCTCGCGCAGGCCCGAGATGATGCCTTCAGCCAGGGCCTCGCTGGACTTCAGCACCACGTTGCCCACGAAGCCATCGCAGGCGATGACATCGAAGTTGCCATTCCAGATATCCCGGCCTTCGGCATTGCCCTCGAAGCGGATGTCCATCTGGCGGAGCATGGCGGAGGCTTCCTTGGTCACGTCCGTGCCCTTGCCATCCTCTTCACCCACGCTGAGGATGCCCACGCGGGGCCGCTCGAGACCGAGGACCTCCTCGGCGTACACCGAGCCCATGACCGCGAACTGGGCGATGTGCTCGGCCCGGCTGTCCACGTTGGCGCCCACGTCCAGCAGCACCGTCGGCGTGCCCTTCATGTTGGGCAGGACGCTGGCCAGGGCGGGCCGGTCCACGCCTTCGAGCTTCCCAATGACGAGGCTGGAAGCCACCATGGCGGCCCCCGTGTGGCCCATGGACACGACGCCGTGGGCCCGGCCCTCACGCACCAGTTGGGCGGCCACGCGGATGGAGCTGTCCTTCTTTTCCTTGAGGATGCAGGTGGCCTTGTCCTCCATCACCACGGTGTGGAAGGCGTGCACCAGTTCTGCCCGGGCCAGCAGCTCCGGCGTGAATCCGTGGCGCGCCAGCGCGGGCCGGATCACGGCTTCGTTGCCCACCAGGAACAGCTGGAGCCCGGGCCAGGCCTCAAGGGCCTCCCGGGCGCCTTGCAGGGTGGCATCGGGGGCAAAATCACCCCCCATGACATCCAGGGCTATGCGATGGCCGTCCACCGGCCGGCTCTTAGGCGGTCTCAGCGACGCGGACGGCCAGCTTGCCGCGATAGAAGCCGCAGCTGGGGCAGACGCGGTGGGGCAGCTTGGGGGTCTGGCAGTTCGGGCAGGTGCTGGCGCTCATGACTTCGAGCGAGTCATGGGTGCGCCGACGGTCGCGGCGGGCCTTGGAATGGCGGCGCTTGGGATTCGGCATGGCTTGCTCCTAGGGATTGAACGCAAAGTTCCAGGTTAAGGGTTTCAGGATTCCGGGTCCAGCTTGATTCCTGCCAGTGCCTTCGTCAGGGCCCGGTTCAGGGCAGAGGGCACCAGGTCGGCTTCGGGCCGGCAGTGGCAGGGTCCCTTGTTCCAGTTCTTGCCGCAGGTGGGGCAGAGCCCCTTGCAGTCTTCGGCACAGAGGGGGTGCATGGGGGCCTGGAGCTCGAACTGCTCGCGGACCAGCTCGGCCTCGTCCAGGCGGTCCTCCGGGAGGAAGACCACGTCCAGATCCTGGGTGCCCAGGGTATGGGAGCCCCGGCCCACCAGCTCAGCATCCTTGCTGCCCAGGAACTGGCTTTCAACCGTCAGCGGGCGATCCAGGGGCGCCAGGCAGCGGCTGCAGGTTCCCTGCCACAGGGCCTGGCCCTTGACCTCCAGGAACACATCCCCACTGGAGGCGAGGGCGAAGACCGACCAGGTCAGATCCCGCATGGACACACCGCCCTCCAGCTCCACCTGTTCGGTGGTGCCGTTCAGGCGGAGGCCCTCCGGGGGCAACTTGTAGAGGTCGATCACTTCTTGGGTCCGGGAGCTGCGGGGGCATCGGCCTTGGGGGCACCGGCGGTTCCGGCGGGAGCGCTCACCGGGGAGGAGCCGCTCACCTGGCCGGGGGTGCGGACGATGGGGCCCGCGTCCTCCTGGTTGTTGGGATCCCCGGCGCACTTCAGCTCGTAGTTGGCCTTGGTGGACTTGCCTTCATACGGTTGGCCGAAGGGATCCTGGGCGGACATGCCCACCTTGATGAGGCTTTCCTTCACCAGGGAGGAGTTGTTGTCCACCATGGCGTCGAAGTTGCCAAAATCCGGGAAACTGCCGTGCTTGAGGTAGTACTGGTCCAGGCCCTCGGACACGATCTTGAGGTCGTCCTGGGCCTTGAGGTAGCGGGCCTGGGCCGAGTGCTTGCGGAACTGGGAGAAGCCCAGGGTCCCCAGGACGGCGATGATCATCATCGCCACCAGCAGTTCCAGGAGGGAAAAGCCCCGGCTTCCGGGACGGCTCGGGCGGGCGGTGGTCGAGGTCATGGCGGGGATCCGGGGTGAGGGGCGGGATGCGTCGCATCCGAGCGTTCCAGTGTGTCAGAAAGTGCCGGAAAAGCAAGCATTCATGGGCATCATGCCTCTTTGGGGCCTTCGGTTCCACCCCCTTCGTCCACCACGGGGGCGGGGAAGTCGGTGGGCCAGGGAAATTCCTTCGGCAGGGCCTCCAGGCCGCCCAGTTCCGCCAGCCAGTAGCGGTAGGCCCGGAAGCTCATGCCCAGGCGCTTGCCGGCCTTGGTCTTGACGCCGCCCACCTCGTCCAGGGCCCGGCGGAGGAAGTACCCCTTCAGGGCCTGGATCCAGGCCTCGAGGTCGAATCCGTCCGTGGGAATGGCCAAGGGGGCAGGCCGCTCGGCTTCCATCTGGCTGGCCTGACCGAAGCCCTCGGGTAGGAGCTCCCGGGTGATGGGACCGCCCGGATTAAGCGCTACGCAGCGCTCCATGAGGTTTTCCAGCTCCCGCACGTTGCCCGGGAAGCGGTAGCAGAGCAGCTGGGACATGGCCTCGGGATGGAGCTGCATGGACGGCTTGCCGAGCTTCAGGCAGAAGCGGCGGATGAAGTGCTCCGCCAGCACCGGCAGGTCTTCGGGGCGCTCACGCAGGGGGGGCAGCTCGATCTGGAGGATGTTCAGGCGGTAGTAGAGGTCCTCCCGGAAATCGCCGGATTCGGCCCGGGCCCGGAGGTTGCGGTTGGTGGCGGCGATGATCCGCACATCCACCCCCTTCTCGTCCGTGGCCCCCAGGCGGCGGAAGCGGCGCTCCTGGAGCACCCGCAGCAGTTTCACCTGCAGGGACAGGGGCATCTCGCCGATCTCATCCAGGAAGAGGATGCCGCCGCCGGCCTCCTCGAAGAGGCCCCGCTTCATGGCATTGGCCCCCGTGAAGGCACCCTTCTCGAAGCCGAACAGCTCGCTTTCCAGCAGGGCCTCGGGGAAGGCGCCGCAGTTCACGGCCACAAAGGGGCCCTTCGCCCGATCGGAATAGCGGTGGATGAGCCGGGCCACCACCTCCTTGCCCGTGCCGCTTTCGCCCGTGAGCAGCACCGTGGTATCGGCCCGGGAGACCTTGCCGATGAGGGCGTTGATCTTCCGCATGACCGGCCCCACGCCCACCAGCTCGCCCAGGTCGCTGGGCGGCGCGGATTCGGGCTCCGCCGCCGCCAGCAGGCCCTTGAGGGAGGCGATGAGGTCCTCGTGCCGGAAGGGCTTGGTGATGAAGTCCACGGCCCCCTGGTTGAGGGCCTGCACCGTGGTTTCCGTGGTGGCATAGGCGGTCATGATGACCACCGGCGTCTCCAGGCCCTGCTCCTTCATCCACATGAGCAGCTCGATGCCGGAGCCGTCCTTCAGCTTCAGATCGGATAGCACACCATCAAAGGTGGTCTCCCGCAGGGCCCGCTGCCCCTCCTCGATGCCAGAAGCCGCCTCGCAGGCGAACCCCGCGCCTTCCAGCGCCAGGGTCAGCACCTCCCGAAGGCCGGGTTCGTCCTCCACCAGCAGGATCCGTTGGGTCGTGACAAGGGACATGGCAACCTTAGGGATGTGACGCCCGAGATGTGACGCATTGGGTCAGTCATCCTATCCTGGATCTTCCCCTGGAGTCCCGTGAAGCATGTCGTGTTCGCCCACCGGAAGCTGTCCTTCGGGGGCGGCGAGCGGACACTCCTGCCCAACCTCCCCCCCGAATCAGTGTCATCTACCCCTGGACGCCGCCCATGCGCTTCCTGATCAACCGGACGGATGCCATCGGGGATGTGGTCGTCAGCCTCCCGGTCATCGAACGCATCCTGTCGCGGGATCCCTCCGCCGAGATCCACGTCCTGGTCCAGGCCCGTACCGCTCCCATGCTGGCCGGGCATCCCGGGATACATGCCGTCCACATCCGCCCCGAAGACTCCGGGCTGGTCCGCCTCATGCAGCAGATCCGGCCCGACGCGGTCTTGAACCTCTACCACCGGGACCGGGCGGTGATCGTCGCAGCGAAACACGCAGGTGTGCCCATCCGGGTGGCCCGGACCAGAGGCCTGGATCAGACCCTGGCCGCCACACACCGGCTTTGGAAAGGCAGATTCGGGACCGGGCGCCACGAGGCCCAGAACCTGCTCGATTTCCTGGAACCCTTTGGCTGGGACGGGGGTTGGTCTCAGCCTCCGCGTCTCTTCCTGACCCCCGAGGAGTGCGCCCAGGGAGTCGCTGCATTGGCAGACCATCCCCATCCAAGGGTGGGTCTCATCCATCGGGGCAGTGGCGCCGGCGCCCACCCTTCGGAGGCCTGGTGGAAGCAGGCGAAGGCAGTCCTCCGACAGGCGGGCTGGCATCCCGTCACCCTGTCGCCCCCTGCGGATAGCGAGCTGCCGGAGACCGATCTGCGGGGCCTGATGGCCCGTCTGGCCGCCTGCGATGCCGTCATCGGTCCCTCCACCGGACCCGCCCACCTGGCCGCGGCCCTGGACATCCCCCTCCTCGTGCTCATCGGGCTCCGGAAGAACCATGCCCCGGACCGCTGGTCCCCCATGGGTGCGCGGGTCCAGGTGCTGCAGTACCCCGGCCCAGAAGCGGACTTGACGGATGGGATGGACCGGATTCCACCCGAAGCCCTCCTGCCCCACCTGGATCGCCTGACATGATCCCCCCGAACGCCACCTGGGTGCGCTTCCCGCGGTTCGTGGGCGACGCCGCCATGCAGTTGCCCGTCCTACGGCTGCTGCGCCAGATCGGCATCGGCCCCATCGTCGTCTGGGGGCCCAGGACCACCGTCGGCCTGGTTGAGGGCACCTGGTTCTGCGATGCCGCCTTGGCCGATGAGGGCAAGCCCGGGCCCTTCGCTCTGGCCCGCATCCTCCGGCAGCACCAAGCGGCGCGCAGCATCCACTTCCCGAAATCCCTCCGCCCCGCCCTGGCGGCCTGGCTGGCCCGGGTGCCCGAGCGCATCGGCGTGGACGAAAGCCTGGCGGGCCTCTTCAACACCCACAGCGGCCCCTTCTGGAATGCTGATGGTCCCTTCCTCCTCCGCTACCACGCCGTGCTGGCCCGCCGCTGGCCGGACCTGCCGCCCATGCCCTTCGCCGATTTCGATCCGGGCATCGCCATTGAGAAACCACAGGAACGCTACCTCTGCCTCATGCCTGGCTCCACCTGGCCTTCCAAGGCCTGGCCCCTGGACCACTACCGGGCCCTGCTGCTCAAGGCCCGGTCCGAGGGCTTCGCCGTAGTCGTGTTGGGCTCTCCGGACGAGGCCGCGACCTGCGCCGCGGTGGCCGGGGCCGAGGGTATCGATCTCTGTGGCAAGACCTCCCTGAAGGAGGCGGCGGCCTGGATGCGCGGCGCCGCCGCCGTGCTGGGCAACGACTCGGGCCTGAGCCATCTGGCGGCGGCCTGCGGCGCGCCAGCCCTGGCCCTCTATGGCGCCACGGACCCCGGTGGATCCACGCCCTGGGGCCCCAGGAGCCGGGGCCTCCGGAAGGAGGGCATCCCTTGCGCGCCCTGTTTCAAGCGGGACTGCTTCACCCCTGGGCAACCCTGCCTGGTCGACATCGGGCCTGATCAGGTCTGGGCTGAGCTCTTCGCGCTCATCTCCGTATAGAATCACAGGTCTCCAGCGAGGTTCCGCATGTTCCGTCGTCTCCTCTTCGCCTGCGCCGCCGCGACCCTGATGGCCCAGGCCCCCGCCATCACCTTCGACAAGCTGCATCACGACTTTGGCCGCATTTCGCCGGACAAGAAAGTGGCCGCGAAATACAAAGTGACCAACACGGGCAACGCCTTCCTGAGCATCACCCAGGTGCGGCCCAGCTGCGGCTGCACCTACACCATGCTCGGCAAGTGGTCCCTGGCGCCCGGCGAGGCCACCGAGATCGAAGCCATGTTTGATCCCAAGGGTGTCAAAGGCCTGGTACGCAAGTCCATCGAAGTGGTGTGCAACGATCCGAAGACACCCAACATCAGCCTCAGCCTCGAGGCCGATGTGGTGCAGGAGATCATGCCCTCGGTGGAGGCCGTGTATTTCCATTCGGCCCCGAAGACCGTCCCGGCCCGCAGCCAGGTCCGCTACGCCAGCGGCAATGGGGAGCCGGTGCAACTGGTGGACGTGAAAGCGCCTGGCGCCCCCTTCCTCACCTTTTCCTACCGCTCGGAAGGGAAAGACCTGGTGCTGGAAGTGGCCTTTGATGGCCGCAAGGTCCCCGCCGGCCAGCTCCGTGGCGTGGAGACAGCCTCGGTGCGCTTCACGAACCCCCGCATGAGCCAGTTGCCCCTCAACATCCAGTGGGATCTCAAGCCCACCATCACGCCCAGCCCCGCTGAGGTGGTGTTCCAGGGCGAGGCCGGCAAGGAACAGCGTCAGAAGCTGACCCTCAAGCAGGCGGATGGCAAGCCCTTCCGCATCCTGAGCAGCCGCCCTTCGCTCCAGGGCCTGCGGGTGGAAGGCCTGAACCAGAAGGCCGCCACCATGGACCTGACGGTCATTCTCCCCGCTGATTTGAAGGCCGGGCGCTACAGCGATGTCCTGGCCCTCAGCACCGATGATCCCGATCAGCCAGAGTTGACGATTCGTGTGGTGGCCCTGCTGAAGTAAGGCCATTCCCGGGAAATAACAAAGCAGGAACCAGAGGACACAGAGGGCAGCAGAGGCCACAGAGAACGGCTCTCGATTGGCCCCATCGTGAATGACCTGCAATCCCCCAAACCATTGCCGGGCGTGGAAAGCGCGGGGTTTCGTGGCAGACACGGACGGGACTGGGGTTCTCGCCAAAACCGCTTTTCTCTGTGTCCTCTGTGGAATTCTGTGTCCTCTGTGTTCCGCTTTTCTCGTCCAGGAATTCCCGGTTTGGAAATAGCCTGGAGGGATGCCGAAGTCCCGCGTCTCCCACCTCTTCGCCGTACTTTCCCTGGCCGGCATCGCCTTCATCTGGGCGGGGGGGTTCCCGGCGACCAAGTACTGTCTCCAGGCGGGTCTTTCGGTCGGTGCCCTTCTGACCATCCGCTTCGCCATCGGTGCGGCCGGGCTGGGGCTGATGCTGCTGATGCTGGGCGTGCGGATCCGTCGCCAGGATGCCCTGGATGGCCTCTGGCTGGGCCTGGTGCTGGCAACCCTGTTCTGGCTCCAGACTGATGGCCTGCGCTTCACCACTACCTCCAAGTCCGGGTTCATCACCGGCCTCTACGTCATCTTCACGCCCATGGTGGCGCTGCTCATCGGTGACCGCCTGCGGCCCTCCCACGGCATGGGCGCCCTGGTAGCCCTCGCGGGACTGGCCCTGCTGGTGCGGGAGCCCGGCATGGCCTGGGGCGGCTGGAACCGTGGCGATTCCGAAACCCTGCTGGCCGCGGTCCTCTGCGGCTTCCACATCGTGATGACCTCTCATTTCTCCCGCCGCTCGTCCAGTTGGGTCCTGGCCTTCGTGCAGGTGGTGGTGACCGGGGCCGTGTCGCTGGCCATTACCCTCACCCTGCCAGCCCCCCACGGGTTCCAGGGTTCGGGCCCGGCCCTCGCGAAGGTGGGGACCTGGGTGTCCCTGGCGTTCATGGGGGTCCTGGCCACCAGCCTGGCCTTCTACGTCCAGAGCACCATGCAGTCCCGGCTGGGGGCCACCGAAAGCGGCATCATCATGTCGATGGAACCGGTCTGGACCGCCCTCATCGCCATCAGCGGCTTCGTGCCGGGCATCCTGGAGCACCTGAGCCCCATCCAGTTCCTGGGTGGCCTGCTCATCCTCGCGGCCACCCTCGTGACCGAGCTGGGCCCCAGGCTGCTGCGGCGGCTGGCGCCCATCGAGGCGGAAGAGACCATCGGATAGTCGGTATCCTTGAGGCCAAGGAGCGGGACATGTTCATCGTCACGGGTGGCGCGGGGTTCATCGGCAGCAACTTGGTCCGGGAGCTGAACCGGCGCGGCCACACGGACATCCTCGTGGTGGACAACCTCGACCGCGCCGAGAAGGCCAGGAACCTGGCAGACCTCACCCTGTCCGACTACCTGGACAAGCGGGAATTCCGCGCCCGGCTCGACGCCGGCACCCTGGATCTGCGGCCAGAGGCGGTGTTCCACAACGGCGCCTGCTCCGACACCATGGAAACCGACGGCCGCTACATGATGGAGAACAACTACGGCGATTCGAAGGCCCTGCTCCACTGGTGCCTGGCCCGCAAGGCCCCCCTGGTCTACGCCAGCAGCGCCGCCACCTACGGAGCCAGCCCCACCTTCGAGCCGGTGCCCGCCAATGAGCGCCCCTTGAATGTCTACGGCTACTCCAAGCTGGCCTTCGACCAGCACGTGCGCAGCCTGCTGCCCGCCATCCAGAGCCCCGTGGTGGGCCTCCGCTATTTCAACGTGTTCGGCCCCCGGGAGCACCACAAGGGCCGCATGATGTCCGTGCTGCATCAGCTGCTGCGCCAGCTGAAGGAGACCGGCGCCTGCCGGCTCTTCCGTGGCACCGATGGCTATGGCGACGGCGAGCAGCAGCGGGACTTCATCTACGTGGGCGACATCGTGGCCATCAACCTTCACTTCGGGGGCGGGGCCATGGCGAAGGCCATCGTGAACGCCGGGACCGGTCGCGCCCGCAGCTTCAACGACATCGCGAAGACCCTCATCACCCACCTGGGCCAGGGCCGCATCGAGTACATCCCCTTCCCCGACGAGCTGACCGGCAAGTACCAGAGCTTCACCCAGGCCGATGTTCGCAGCCTGCGGGAAGCCGGCTACACCGCCCCCTTCACCGAGCTGGAAGCAGGCATCGAAGCGACCCTGGCAGAGATCTAAAGACAACAGAAGCTGGTCACGGAGGGCGCGGAAGGTGCGCGGAGGGCACAGAAGAAGGCCATTCCCTGCGCTTGATACCTGAGGCTCTTCTTCGTTTTCCTTCTGCGGTTTCTGTGGAATCCCGCGCCTTCCGCGACCAGCGTTATCGGATCAGGCCTTGCGGTCGAGGATCACCAGGGTGACGTCATCCACGAAGGGGGCGGGCTGGTTGTAGGCGCGGGCCTGAGTGATGACGGCCTCCGCCGCTTCCTCGGCGCCCACGGGCAGCTCGGCGCAGATGCGGCGCAGACCGGCCTCTTCGAGCATGGTACGGTCATCCCGTTCCACTTCCACCAGCCCATCGGTGTAGAGCACCAGACGGTCTCCGGGCAGGAACTCCGCCTCGTGCTCCAGGAAGGGCAACTGTTCGTCCAGGCCCAGCATGAAGCCCTTGCCGCGCAGGACCTCGGAACGCTGCAATCCACCCCGAGTGCCGCCCACGATGCGCAGGGGCGCGCAGTGGCCCGCCACCACGTAGCGGATGCGGTTGGCCACGGGATCGAGGCGGCCCAGCCAAGCCGTGGCGAACTGCTCCGCCAGGGTGGAGCGGCAGAGGTCCTCGTTCATGCCGTGGGCCCAGGCCAGCGGCTCGCCGCCCAGGCGCACCTGGTTTTCGAAGGAGGTCTTCACCATGGCGGAGATGAGAGCCGCGGTGACGCCATGACCGCTTACGTCGGCGATCATCATGGCTGTGCAGCCATCCGGCAGCGGCAGGATGGCGTAGATGTCACCGCCGATCCCCGCCGCGGGGAGGTAGCGGTGGGTGTAGGTGGAACCGGGCGCCTCGCCCGGCAGCTTGGGCAGCAACCCCATCTGGAGGGCCGCCGCCAGCTCCATCTCCTCCTGGACCCGCTGCTGGAATGCGGTCAGCTCCTTGTTCTGGCGCTTGATCTCCTTCTGCATCTCGATGAGCCGGAAGGTGGAGTCCACCTTGGCCAGTACTTCCTGGGCATGGAAGGGCTTGGGGATCATGTCGTCCGCGCCCAGGGAGAGGCCGCCGATGCGCGAGGCCGTGCCATCCAGGGCGGACAGGATGATGAAGTAGATGTCCCGGGTGGCCGGGTCGCTCTTCACGCGCTTGCAGAGCTCGTCGCCGGGCATCTCCGGCATGCGGAGATCGGAAATGATGAGGTCGGGCCGGGACCGGCCCATCTCCTCGAGGGCTTCCACGCCATGGGCGGCGGTCAGGACCTGGTAGCCCGCCCGCTTGAGGTAGAAGCTGAGGATGTCCCGGATGGGCGCTTCATCATCCACCACCAGGACCGTGCCCTTGGCCATGCGGCGCTAGGGCAGGTCAGGCGCCGCGCAGAGCATCCTGCTCCGTGGCGAAGATGGAGAAGTAGTTGGTGAGGTTGGTCTGGTCGAAGGTCTTCTTCACCGGCGCGGGCAGGCAGCTCAGGTGCAGCTTGCCGCCGGACTTGTCCACGCTGTTGCGGGCGGCGACCAGGAGGCCCAGGCCGGAGGAATCGATGAAGCTGACGCCCTCCAGGTTGATCACGAGGAGCTTCGGCTGAGCAGTGGCCACCGTCTCGCGGATCACATCCCGCAGCTGGGCGGTCACCTCGAAATTGACCTTGCCCTGGATGGACACCACCGAGGCGGTGCCTTCTTGGCGGGTCTGGATGTTCAGCATGGTTCCTCCTGAAGGATTCCCTGTAGTACTCTTCGCCGGGCGGCGTCCCGCTGGCGCTGTTTGTATTCGGAATGGGATGCCGGGCCTGAGCGTGAACTCTGAAACCCCGATTGTTCCATCACTTGGACTTCGTGTGCGAAGAAGAAAGTAAACTCCTCCTGATCCTGGATCAACTCCGGAATGCGAACCAGGTCCGCCAGCTCCGTATCCCCCATGGTCTGGAGGCGCTCCTGGAGGGTTTCCAGGGCCCGGGTGGCGGGGCTGGGGAGCCTCACCAGGGTCCGGGCCGTGAACTGGATGGCGGAGTAATCCTTGCTGGAAAAGGGGTTCTGCTCCTTGCCCGGGACCTTGAGGGTGAGGGTCTGGCTCAGGGCCTTCCGTTCCTCCGGGCCCAGGTCCTGGATCCGGAAGTAGGGCGGTGTGGCCTCGCTCCAGGCGGCCAGGGCCTCCATGTCGATCATGAGGTTCCGGCTCCGGCTCGGCTTGATGTGGGTGGGCATGAGTACGTGGTGGTCCAGGAGGAACCGGATCACCATCAGCACCCCCAGCTGGTCCTCGGCCACCAGACGGATGCCGATCTGGTCGTAGATGGTCTCTGCCACGTTTTCGGGCTTGTGGAGCATCTTCAGGAGCATGGACACCCGGTCCTTGTTCTCCTTGCGCTCCACGGCCGCCAGGGGCACCTCGTAGGCTCCCCGGAGGCACCAGCGGTCCTCCTCGTTGACCAGGTACTGGTCGTAGCGGCTGAAGACCTGGCGCTGGATCTCCGGCAGGAACCGGAGGTTCACGTTGTGGTCCACGTGGAAGAGGGTGTGCATCACCCGGAGGATCGCGCAGGACCAGCGTCCGCGGTTGTTCCTGGGCCGGTCCGAGGCCCAAACCAGGAGCTCAAGGGGGTCCTGGAGATCCCGCACCTCGAGGGGGACATGGAGGTCCGTCCCCTCCAGCACCACCGCCTCCAGGAAGTCCACCGCGTCCTCATAGACCCGCATGACGGCCGCCCGCTGGACCGGGACCCCCATGTCGTAGCCATAGTTCAGGGCGTAGTTCCAGGCCTCCCCGGGCGAATGGACGTGAAGGGAATCCAGATCGATGGGCGAACCGCCCCCCAGGATCACCTGGGTGAGCTCGGGCGGCATGGGGAAGAGGGAGTGGGGTGTCATGGTGTCCAAACAGGTCTATCGGCTTGCCGGAGGATTACCAAAGAAACGGGGCGTCCAGGTCATGGACGCCCCGCTCGGAACGCGATAGGCCTACTTGATGGCAAAGGCGGCGACGAGCACGTAGATCACGAGGGCCTCGATAAGGGCCAGGCCGATGATCATGGTGGTGCGGATGGCACCGGCAGCCTGGGGGTTGCGGGCGACGCCTTCGCAGGCGGCGACCACGGCCTTGCCCTGGCCCAGACCGCAGCCGGCGGCGGCGATGGCGAGGGCGATGTGAGCGGTGAACTGGCCTTCGAACAGGCTCTTCTGCACAGGGGCGCCCTGGGCGAAGGCGACGGCGGCCAGGGTGAAGAGGAAGGCGGTGGTGAGGAACTTCTTCATGTGGTGCTCCTTGGAGAGGTGCCCTTGGGGTTCGGAATCCCGCAGGCGGGTCAGGTCTTTATCTGGCGCAGAAAGCGAAGCTTTCTGCGAAAGGCTCAATGCTCGTGACTGACGGCGCCACTAAGATAGATCGTGGCCAGCATGGTGAACACGAAGGTCTGGATCAAGCCGAAGAAGAGGCCCAGGAACATCATGGGCACCGGCAACAGGATGGGCATGAGGCCGAAAAAGATACCCGCCACCACATGCTCGCCGGCGATATTGCCGAAGAGACGGAGGGAGTGGCTGAGGATGCGGCTGAGCAGACCCAGGATCTCCAGGGGGAACATGAGGGGGGCCAGCCACCAGATGGGTCCGGCGAAGTGCAGCCAGTACTTGCCCACCCCTTGCTCCTTCATGCCGTGCCAGTTGTAGTAGCCGAATACCACCAGGGCCGCGCCCAGGGTGACGTTCCAGTTGCTGGTGCCGGGACTCAGGGCCGGGAGCAGGCCGAAGAGGTTGTTGAAGAAGACGAAGAGGGCCATGGTGCCGATGAAGGGCAGGTACTTCTCGCCGTGGTGGGCGATGTTGTCGTTCAACATTTCCTTCAGGCCGCCCACCACGCCCTCGAAAGTCTGCTGCAGGGGGCCGGGGATGCGGGCCAGGTTCTTACGCACCAGGCCGGTGATGAGCATGGCCACCAGGGCCGCCAGGGCTGCGTTCAGCAGGTGGTCATAGCGCTCGAGGATGGACAGGGCGGCCCCATGCGAGAAGCCGGGCCAGGGGTGCTGGGAGAGGCCCAGGACCTGGGTGAGCCACTTGGCGAGCAGGGAGGCGTGATGTTCCATCTCGGTCGAACCTCAGTCAGGCGGTGGGGCATCGGGTTTCTGAAAGGCCAGGCGCAACGCTTCCAGAAGAATGGCGGCCACAAAGAGGAGCATCCCCGTGGCCAGCGGCAGGGCTTCCGCCGGGTACTTCCCCATCATCCCACGCAGCACCAGGGCGATCAACGCCAGTTTGCCCAGGGACAGGAAGCCGTAGAGCCACCGCCGGCGCACCGATGGGGTGAGCATGCGGGCAGTCAGGACCCGGTGGAGGGACCAGAAGGCCAGGCTGGTCAGGGCGCCCACGCCGAAGGCCAGGGCCGCAGTCCAGGAGCGCAGCAGCCCCCAAAGAGGGAGACCAGCCAGACCCAGGCCCACCACGAAGCCCGTGATCCGTCTCAGGTGCTCCGCACCGTCGTCTCCGGGCTCACTCATGGGGCCCCTTGTCTTCCAGGTGGCGCTTCAGCTCGGCCTCGTCCCGCCGGGTCATGCGCTGATTGACCTTGTAGAGCTCCCAGAAGGCCGCGGCGATGCCCCACACCAGGCCCACCCACTGGCCCGGGACGGGATGGCCGAACCAGCCCCCCATCCACCGGCCCAGGAAGAAGCCCAGAGTGATACAGAGGGGAAAGGTGAAGCCCAGGGACATGAGATCCCCCCAGAGCGCCCGCTCCCCCGGATCCGCCTCCACCTTCTTCCTGAAGATCACGCCCACCCCAAAAGAAACGGCGCGGGTCTCCCCGCGCCGTTCAGTGTATGGCAAAGGCAAAATCGAACGACAGCCGCGGCTGGATTTGCCGAGTGCACCACCGGAGGGAAAAGAACAAGCCCGGCTCTGCCGGGCTTGTTCGCGGGGGTCCGGGGGTGTTCGCGTAAGCGAGACCCTAGATCCTTGGGGCGCATGCGCCCCAAGGAGAATCCCCGGAGAGCATTCACACCCAGAAAATGCGACCGGCCCACTCCAGCAGCCAGGGCCCGAAGGCCGTGCCCACCAGGACCAGGAGGCAGGTCAGGCCCACGACGAAGACCGAGGCGGTGCCCATGGGAGCGGCCTCGCCTTCCGGTTCCCTGAAATACATCTGGTTCACCACGCCCAGGTAGTAATAGGCGCTGACGGCGCTGGTGAGCAAGGCGATGACCGTGAGGGTGACGAAGCCCTGCTCGATGGCCAGCTTGAAGAGGTAGAACTTCCCGAAGAAGCCCACCAGGGGCGGGATGCCCGCCAGGCTGAGCAGGAAGATCATCATGGCGAAGGCCAGCACGGGGTGCTTCCGGCCCAGTCCCTTGAAGTCCTCGATGCGCTCCCCCTCGCCCTTGCCCTGGAGGTAGATCACCACGGCGAAAGCCCCGGTGTTCATGACGATGTAGATGAGCATGTAGAGCCAGACGGCCTGGGCCCCGGCCCTGGGATCGCCGGACAGCACGCCCAGCAGCATGTAGCCCACATGGGCGATGCTGGAGTAGGCCAACAGACGCTTCATGCTCTCCTGCTTCACGGCGGCGACATTACCCAGGATCATGCTGGCCCCGGCGATATAGGTCAGGGGCAGCACCCAGTCACTGGATACGCCGTGGAAGCCGGCGCCGAAGACCCGCAGGAAGGCCGCCAGGGCCGCAGCCTTGGGGGCGGTGGCCATGAAGGCGGTGATGGGTGTGGGGGCGCCCTCGTACGCATCCGGCGACCACATGTGGAAGGGCACGGCGGCCACCTTGAAAGCCATGCCCACCAGCACCATGAGGACACCCGCGTAGACCAGCAGGTTGCTGCTGGCCGGGGTGAGCGCCAGGGCCTGGTTCAGGTCCGCCAGGTTGGTGGTGGTGCCGCCGGCGGCGCCATAGATCAGGCTGATGCCATAGACCAGGATGCCGCTGGAGAAGGCTCCCAGCAGAAAGTACTTCATGCCCGCTTCCACGCTGGTGGCGCGGTCCCGCAGATAGGCCACCAGGATGTAGATGCAGATGGCCATGAGCTCGATGCTGAAGTAGACCGAGATCAGGTCCGAGGCGCCGCAGAGGAAGAGCATGCCGGCCAGGGAGAACAGGATCAGAGCGTAGTACTCCACCGTCTGCTGCTTGAGGCTGTCCAGCAGCTTCACGCTCAGAAGCACCGTGCCGGCCGAAGCCACGATGCAAAGCAGCTGGAAGCCTCGGGTGAGGCCATCCATGCGGAACATGCGTGAAAAGCCCTCGCCTTCAGGGACCTTGGTCACCAGGATGGCCGTGACCGCCAGGATCACCAGGGTGATGGGCGCCCACTTGTGCTTCTCATTCCGATTGAAGAAGAGATCGCCGGGCCAGAGCATGAGCGTGGCCACGACCATGAGGAAGAGTTGGGGCGTGATGAGGTGCGTGTCCCGGAGGAGCGCACTCAGTAGCCCCTGAGCGAAGCCGGTCATCAGTTGCCTCCGCCATGGGCAGGTGTGGCGTGAGCGGGAGCTCCATGGGTGGCTGGGGCGGCTCCATGGGTGGCTGGGGCGGCTCCGTGGCCGGCAGGGGCCCCTCCATGGATCGCACCCTGCCCCGCAGGGTGCTCCTGCTCGCCCTTCGGGCCCTCAGACATGGAGCCTCCAGGGTGCGCAGCCGGAGCGGTCATGCCCCGCATGCCGGTCTTGGCGGCGATGGCCTGCCTGGCGGCCAGGGCCTCGGCGGCGTGGAAGCCGGGAGTGACCTGTTCGACGAGCTTGCGGACCGGAGCGTCCATGACGTCCATGAGCGGCTTGGGGTAGAGGCCGATCCAGAAGGCCGCGATCACCAGCGGGGCGAAGTAGAGGATCTCGCGCAGGTTCAGGTCCTCCATCTTTTCGTTCACGGCGGTGATGGGTCCGAACATCACGCGCTGGAACATCCAGAGCATGTAGGCCGCGCCCAGGATGATGCCGAGGGTGGCGACCACGGCGGCCCAGGGGAAGGCCTGGAAGGCGCCCATGAGGATGACGCCCTCGCCGATGAAGCCGTTGAGCAGCGGCAGGCCGATGCTGCTCATGGTCATGATCATGAAGATGGTGGCGTAGACCGGCATGGACTTCGAGAGACCGCCGAAATCCGCGATCATGCGGGTGTGGCGGCGCTCGTAGACGATGCCCACCGCGAGGAAGAGCCCGCTGGTGCTGATGCCGTGGTTGATCATCTGGAACAGGCCACCCTTGATGCCGTAGGGATTGAGGGCGAAGATGCCCAGCATGCAGAGGCCCAGGTGGCTCACGGAGGAGTAGGCCACCAGCTTCTTCATGTCCTTCTGGATCATGGCCACCAGGGCGCCGTAGATGATGCCGATGAGGGACAGTCCGAGGAACCAGGGCATCAGGTCCTTGGTGGCGCCAGGCAGGATGGGCAGCAGGAACCGCACGAAGCCATAGGTGCCCATCTTCAGGAGGATGGCGGCCAGGATGACCGAGCCGGCCGTGGGCGCCTGCACGTGGGCGTCCGGCAGCCAGGTGTGGAAGGGGAACATCGGCACTTTGATGGCGAAGCCGATGAAGAAGGCCAGGGCCATGAGGTGCTGGTAGGTCTTGGACTGCTGGGCGATGATGGGGGCCATCTGCTGGAAGGATTCCAGGGAGAAGTTGTAGGCGCCCGTCGCCTTGTGCTGCAGGAAGTAGATGGCCAGGATGGCCACCAGCATCAGCACGGAACCGGCCAGCGTGTAGAGGAAGAGCTTGATGGCGGCGTAGAGCTTCTGGGGGCCGCCCCAGATGCCGATGAGGAAATACATGGGGACGAGCATGACTTCCCAGAACAGGTAGAAGAGGAACATGTCCTGGGTGATGAACACGCCGAGCATGGCCGTCTGGAGCACCAGCATCCAGATGTAGTACTCCTTATGCCGCTCCTCGATGGACTTGAAGGAGCAGGCGATGGCGATGGGACCGATGAAGGTGGTCAGCAGCCAGAGCAGGAGGCTGATCCCGTCCATGCCCACCGCGAACTTCACGCCCAGGGTCGGGATCCAGGTCCAGGCCTGGAACCACTGGACCGCGTCGCTTGCGCGGTCATAGCCGAACCAGAAGGGCAGGCTCAGCAGCAGGCTGGCGATCATCACCAGGAGAGACCCGATCTCGAAGACCCGGCGCTGGTCCTTGGGCACGAGAAGGAGGACCAGCGCACCCAGGACGGGCAGGAAGGTCGCCACCAGCATCAGTGTCGTGTTTGCGGTGAACATGAGGACTCCAAACCATTGAGGCCAGGCAGGGAAAGACTAGGCGACGAATTTCCAGAAGGCGAAGACGAGGAAGCCGATGAACATCACGAAGGCGTAGTTCTGCACCCGGCCGGTCTGCAGGCCGCGGAAGACGCCGCTGGTCTCCTGCACGATGTATTCGGTGAGGTCGACCGCGCCATCCACCAGGTACTCATCCACCCAGTTCATGGCGGCGGCCCACTTGAGGGTGACGCGGGCGGCGCCGTTCACCATGCCGTCCACCACCCAGGTGTCGAAGCTCCACAGCTGGGCGGAGAAGCGCTTGATGGGTTCGATGAGGTAGCCATCGTAGAACTCGTCCACGTAGTACTTGGCGTTCACCCAGCGGAACAGGTTCGGGAAGCGGGCCACGAAGGCCTTGGCCCGGCTCCAGGTGGGATCCACCTTGTAGATCCACCAGGCCAGCAGCATGGCGCCAGGGGCCCACACCAGGGTGGCCCAGGCCATGAGCCCGTATTCGATGGCCGGCGGCACGTGCTCCCCATGGTGGACGGGCGCTACCTGGTAGAGCAGCGGTTCGATCCACTTGCTGAAGAGCTCGGCGGGAACGATGGGCAGGACGCGGTGCAGGCTTTCGGGATAGTTCAGGAAACCGCCCACCACCGCCAGACCCGCCAGGATGGCCACCGGCAGCCACATGCGCCAGGAGACTTCCGTGGGGCCGTGGCCGTGGGCAGCATGGGCGTCATGTCCGTGTCCGGCATCGGCGTGATCATCGTCGTGGCCATGCGCCTCGGAGGGCACGCTAAGACCGTGGGGATCATGCCCGGCCCCGCGGTACTCGCCGTAGAAGGTCATGGCGATGAGGCGGGTCATGTAGAAGGCGGTGCAGAAGGCGCCCAGCATGCCCAGGACCCAGGCCACCAGATTCAGCGCGGGGCCGTTGTAGTGACCATGGTTGTACCAACCGTCGAACACCTTCCACAGGATCTCATCCTTGGAGAAGAACCCCGAGAAGGGGAAGATGCCGGCGATGGCGAAGGTCGCCAGGATCATGCTCATGGCGGTGATGGGCATCAGCTTTTTCAGGCCGCCCATGTTGCGCATGTCCTGTTCATGGTGGCAGGCGGCGATCACCGCGCCGGAACCAAGGAAGAGGCTGGCCTTGAAGAAGGCATGGGTGAAGACGTGGAACATGCCGGCGCTGAAGGCCCCGGCACCCAGCCCCATGAACATGAAGCCCAGCTGGGACACGGTGGAGTAGGCCAGCACCTTCTTGATGTCGTACTGGGCCAGGCCCATGGTGGCGGCCACGAAAGCGGTGAGCGCGCCAAAGGCCAGCACCACGGCCAGGGCCGTTGGCGCGTTCACGTAGATGAAGTTCAGCCGCGTGATCATGTAGAGGCCGCTGGTCACCATGGTGGCGGCGTGGATCAGCGCGGAGACCGGGGTCGGGCCCGCCATGGCGTCCGGCAACCACACATACAGGGGGATCTGGGCGGACTTGCCCATGGCGCCCACGAAGAGGCAGCAGCCGATGAGGTTGAACCACCAGGTGGGGCTGGCGGTGAGGCCGTAGAGGGTGATGGCCGGCAGGTTCACGATCTCGCGGACCGAACCCATCAGCGTGTCGTAGTCGAGGCTGCCGAAGACCTGGAAGATCAGGAAGAACCCGATCATGAAGCCGAAGTCGCCGATGCGATTGGTGACGAAGGCCTTCTTTCCGGCGGCGGCGGCAAACTCCTTTTCGAAGTAGAAGCCGATGAGCAGGTATGAGCAGAGACCCACGCCTTCCCAGCCCAGGAACATCATCATGATGTTGGCGCCCAGCACCAGGTTCAGCATGCTGAACACGAAGAGGTTTAGGTAGGCCATGAACCGGTAGTAGCGGCCGTCATTGCGTTCCTCGGCCATGTAGCCGGTGCTGAACAGGTGGATCAGGAAGCCCGCGCCGGACACCAGCAGGGCCATGCAGGCGCTGAGCACGTCGAACTTGTAGGCCCACTCGATCTTGTAGGTGCTGAGGCCGCCCAGGACCCGGGCCCCGCCCACGTCGAACCAGGTCCAGAGGCTCTGATGGATGGACCGGCCATCCGCAGGCAGACCGATGAGCTGCATGAAGTAGTAGAGGGTAAGAAGAAAGGCCACGCCCACGCTGCCCAGGGCGAAGAAATCCACGACCTTGGTGCTCTGCAGCTTCTTGCCACTGAGGCCGTTGATGAGGAAGCCGAAGAAAGGCAGGAAGGGGATCAGCCACAGGTAGCTGGCCGGCTGGGAAGCGGCGGTGACGGCGGTGTGCGCAAGGGTCATGTCGGCAGTCATGATCGTCGTCATCCCTTCAGCAGGTTGATGTCGTCCACCTGGACGGTGTCGCGCTTGCGGTAGAGGGCCACCACCAGCGCGAGCCCGACGGCCACCTCGGCGGCGGCGAAGCCCATCACCAGCAGGGCGAAGGCCTGGCCGGAAACGGAACCGCTGTGGCGGGCGAAGGCGATGAAGTTCAGGTTGGCGGCGTTGAGCATGAGCTCCACGCACATCAGGATCACCAGGGCATTGCGGCGGATGAGCACGCCGGCGATGCCGATGGAGAAGAGGCCGAAGGAAATGAGGAGCACTGCGTTGAGGCTGACCATCACACCCTCTCCGTCTTTGCCAGCACCACGGCGCCGACGAGGGCCACCAGGAGGATCACGCTGAGGATCTCGAAGGGCAGCAGGTAGTCCGCGAAGAGGCCGCGGCTCACGGCCTGGGCGTTCTGCTTGGCCACATCCAGGCCCTGGGCGAGCCCGGGCCGCAAGACCAGCGCTTCGGCTGAAGCGGCTCCGAAGATCACCTTGCGGAACACGCCCACGAAGAGGGCGGCGCCGATCAGCACGGCCGCCACGGCGTAGCGCGACTGGAGCTGGAACACCTGGGCCCCGGATTTCTTGCTCATCTCCACGAGCATGACGACGAAGAGGAAGAGGACCACGATGCCGCCCGCATAGACCAGGATCTGGGCCATGCCGAGGAACTCGGCTTCCAGGGCCAGGAAGCACCCGGCGATGCAGAGCATGGTGAAGAGGAAGCCCAGGACGCTGTGCACGGCGCTCCTGGAGGCGACCATGAAAGCAGCGCTGCCCAGGGCCATGACGCCGAAAATGGCGAACAGGTTCCGGCCGATCGTTTCGAGTAGATGTTCCATGGGGCGTCCTCGGAGATGCGCGAAGGGATCGGGGTCAGTCGTCAGCCACGCTGAACTTGCCCACGGGCGAGGGCTCGAACATGTTTTGCCCCAGACCCTCCATGCCCAGCGAGAAGTCCTCCCGGTTGTAGGCGGCCAGCTCGAACTGGTGGTTCAGGATGATGGAATCGAAGCCGCAGCTCTCCACGCAGAATTCGCAGAAGATGCAGCGCTCCATCTCGAAGTCGTAGCGCACGGGAAAGGGCATCTTGCGCCCCTCCTTTTTGCCCTTCTCGATGGTGATCACCTGGGTGGGGCAGATCTTTTCGCAGGCCAGGCAGCACACGCACTTGATCTCGCCCTGCTCGTCCTTCAGCAAGGTGAGACGGCCCCGGAACCGGGGCTGGATCTTGGCCACCACCTCGGGGTACTCGGACACGATGTGGTAGCGCACCTTGCGCCGGTTGGCGGTGAAAAAGACCTTCGCAAAGTGCTTGCCGGTGATGGCCAGTCCCTTGGCAATGTCGAAGGGGATGAGGGTCCTCAGGATCTTGTTCATGGGTGGCCCCTCAGACCGCGAAGCAGCGGACAAGGGCCGCCAGCAGAAGGTTGAACAGGGCCATGGGGATCAAATACTTCCACGCCACGCTCATGACCTGGTCATACCGGTAGCGGGGGATGGTGCCGCGGACCCAGATGTAGGTGAAGAGCAGGAAGATGATCTTGGCCACGAAGAAGATGGCGTGGGGTTGGCCAAACCACGAAAGCAGCGAAGGCAGGTAGGGATTCAGCAATCCCTGCAGGCCAAAGGGCAAGAGCCAGGGCCCGCCAAGGAAGAAGCCGGCGGCCAGGGCGCTCACGACGGTCATGTTGATGTACTCGGCCAGGTAGAAGAACCCGAACTTCATGCCCGAATACTCGGTGTGGAATCCGGCCACCAGTTCGTTCTCCGCCTCGGGCATATCGAAGGGGAGACGGTTGGTCTCCGCGAAGCCGCAGGTGAGGTAGATCAGGAACCCGAGGATCTGGGGCGCCAGACCCCAGGCGGGCAGGCCCGTGGCCATGCGCGCCGACATATCGCCGAAGTTGAGGCTGCCAGTCAGCACCACCGGTGCGAGGAGGCTCATGGCCAGGGGCACTTCGTAGCTCACCATCTGGGCCGCGCTGCGCAGGCCGCCCAGCAGGGGGTACTTGGAGTTGGAGGCCCAGCCGGCTAGGACGATGCCGTAGACCCCGACGCTCGCCACGCCCAGGATCCAGAGCAGGCCCACGTTGATGTCGGCGATCCCCCCCGAGACGGGAAGCCCACCCAGGTAGGGGAACCAGGTGGGGAAGGTGAAGAAGGTTCCCGGCACGAAGGAGATGGCCGCGAAGACCACCACGGCGGACACCATGCTGATGGCTGGCGCGATGAAGAACACGAACTTGTCGGCCTTTGCCGGGATGATGTCTTCCTTGAGGATCAGCTTCAGCACGTCGGCCACGAGGCCGGGGATGCCGCGCCAGTAGGAGAGGATGGGAATGCGGCCCCACTTCCACATGCCCCGGTTCATCCAACCGGTAACGCCGATGTGGCCGCTGGCCACGCGGGTGGAGCCCAGCCGCTGCTGGATGTGGCCGAGCACCTTGCGCTCGGCGAACACGGTCAGGGGCACGACGACGAAGACAAAGATCACCACCAGCAAGCACTGGATGAGGGTGATCACAACGGACTGGGTCAGGGTCGGAATCGGCATGGCTGGGAATCCTCGTCGGCTAGCGGTCGATCTCGCCGAGCACGATGTCCAGGGTGCCGATGGCCGCCACGATATCGGCGATCAGGCCTCCCTCAGCCATCTTGGGCAGGGATTGAAGGTTGATGAATCCAGGAGCCCGCACATGGAACCGGTAGGGGTTCAACGCGCCCTTTTCGCCCACGAGGTAGTACCCGATCTCGCCCTTGGGGGACTCGGTCGCGTGGTAGACCTCGTTGACTTCAGACCTGAGGATCTTGGGCAGCTTGGCCATGACCGGCCCCTCGGGCATGCCGTCCATGCACTGCTGGATGATGCGGGCGCTCTGGCGCATCTCCGCCATGCGGACCAGGTACCGGGCGTAGGTATCAGCCTCGGTGCGGGTGGGAATCTCGAAATCCATTTCCGCGTAGGCCGCGTAGGGGAAGGCCTTCCGGATGTCGTAGGGCACGCCGGCGGCGCGGAGAACGGGACCGGTGACACCCATGGCGATGGCATCCTCGGCGTTCAACTTGGCCACGCCGACGGTGCGCTTCTTCCAGATGCGGTTTTCGCTGAGCAGGTTTTCGTACTCCTCGAGGCAGGTAGGGAACTTCGCCAGGAAGGTCTTCACCATCTTTTCAAAGCCCGGGGGCAGGTCTTCACGCAGCCCGCCGATGCGGAAGGCGGTGGTGGTGAGCCGGGACCCGCAAAAGGCCTCATTCATATCGAGGATGTCTTCGCGCTCTCGGAAGGCGTAGAGGAAGACCGTCATGGCCCCGATGTCCAGGGCGTGGGTCGCGAGCCAGATCAGGTGCGAGGCCAGGCGGTTGAACTCGTTCAGCATCGTGCGGATGTACTGGGCCCGCCGGGGCACGGTGATGCCGAACAGCTTCTCGTTGGCCTCGGCCCAGCCCAGGTTGTTGGCCACGGCCGAGCAGTAGTCCATGCGGTCCGTCCAGACCTGGCCCTGAAAGAAGGTCTGGTTCTCGCAGATTTTTTCGACACCCCGATGCAGGTAGCCGATCACAGGCTGGCAGTGCGTGATGGTCTCGCCATCGAGCCGCAACTTCACTCGCAGCACGCCGTGTGTGGACGGGTGCTGTGGGCCCAGGTTGATCTCCATTTCCTCGTTCTTGAACACCGTCCGCTCCTACTCCGCCTTGGGTTGCTTCAGGTTGATGCCGAGCTGGCCGGCCTTCTGCATGGCGATAAGCTCGAGCCTGCCGCCGCGGTCCTCGCGGAAGGAGATGTCCCGCTGGCCCAGGCCCACGACGGGGTAGTCCTTGCGGAGGGGGTGGCCCTCCCAGTCCTCGGGGCAGAGGATGCGCGTCATGTCCGGGTGGTTGGCGAACCGGATTCCGAGCATGTCGTAGATCTCGCGCTCCATCCAGTTGGCACCGGGATAGACGGCGCAAGCGCCTCCGCCTCCGGATCCTGGTGCCCGAGGGCTTCGTGCCTGAGAGCGCCTGCGCCG
>JANYLR010000082.1 GCA_025363715.1 Holophagaceae bacterium
CTTTAACCATCGGACGCGGCATTTAGCCGCGTCCGACTCGCGCTACGCGCTTGACGTAAAAGGAGGGCCGGGCTTGCCACGGCACTCGGGGGAACGACTTAGGGCTGCTTCTTCCGACCTGACCCGGTTCATCGCACCCCGATGCATGGGGCCCGGCTTGCATCCAGCCTAACCGCGATCCCCTTCCCGCCGCGAATTCGGCGTCCGCGCAGGCGGTGTTGGCGCGGGAAACCCCTGATTTTCAAGGTGATTTTAAGCACTGGAAAAATCCGGTAGGCACCCCTTGACACCCCTACATGTTGGGGCCATCCTTTTCTTCCGGCACAACCCATAGAGGTCAGACCACTTGTCCCCACCTCCCGGGGAAAGGTGTGTACACCTCTAGGGAATGCCCTGTCATCGAACAGCCCTTCCTCCCCCATTGCCCAGGACAGACACATGAAGATCGCCCGCCACTTCACGAAGGCAGGTCACGATCCCTTGGAAGGGATCCCGTTCGTTCCGAGGACCAGCCGCATCTCCAAGCTCGACGGCACCGTGGTCTTCGAGGCGAAGGATGTGATGGTGCCGGAGACCTGGTCCCAGGTGGCCGTGGACATCCTGGCGCAGAAGTATTTCCGCCGGAAGGGCATCGACGCCCAGAACAATGGCGAGAAGGATGCGCGCCAGGTCTTCCACCGGCTCGCCGGTTGCTGGCGCCACTGGGGCGAGACCAACAGCTACTTCGACTCCGCCGAGGACGCGCAGGCCTTCTACGACGAGCTCACCTACATGCTCGCCAACCAGATGTGCGCGCCCAACTCGCCGCAGTGGTTCAACACCGGCCTGCACTACGCCTACGGCATCAGCGGCCCGGCCCAGGGCCATAGTTTCGTCGACCCCGCCACGGGTGAGATGCAGAAATCCACGTCTGCGTACGAGCGGCCCCAGCCCCACGCCTGCTTCATCCAGAGCGTGGCCGACGACCTCGTGAACGAGGGCGGCATCATGGATTTGTGGACCCGCGAGGCCCGCATTTTCAAGTACGGCTCCGGTACCGGCACCAACTTCTCCAAGGTGCGCGGCTCTGAAGAACCCCTCTCCGGCGGTGGCCGCAGCTCCGGCCTCATGAGCTTCCTGGCCGTGGGCGACCGCGCCGCGGGTGCCATCAAGAGTGGCGGCACCACCCGTCGCGCCGCGAAGATGGTCTGCCTCGACCTGGACCACCCCGATATCGAAGCCTTCGTCGACTGGAAGGTCGCCGAAGAACGCAAGGTGGCCATGCTGGCCGCGGGCAGCGCGCTGGTGCGCCGGCACTGGGACGCCATCTGCAAGGCCGTCGAAGGCTCCACCACGCGGGATGCTGATCCCAAGACCAATGAAGCCCTGCTCAAGGCCCTGGCCCGCGCCAAGCGCGAAGGTGTCCCGGCCGCGTTCCTGACCCAGTGCCTGGGCCGCCTGGCCGAGGGCGACTTCGCCCGGGACTTGGCGGGCTATGACACCTCCTGGGACGGCGAGGGCTACCTCACCGTGGGCGGCATGAACTCCAACAACTCCGTGCGGGTGCCCGATCCCTTCATGCGCGCCCTGGAGATGGACGGCGACTGGGACCTGAAACGCCGCATCGATGGCAAGACCAGCAAGACCCTGCGGGCCAAGGATCTCTGGGAAAAAGTGAACCGCGCGGCCTGGACCTGCGCCGACCCCGGCATCCAGTTCAACACCACCATCAACGACTGGCACACCTGCCCCGAAGACGGCCTCATCAACGCGAGCAATCCCTGCTCCGAGTACATGTTCCTCGATGACACCGCCTGCAACCTGGCCTCCCTGAACCTCTGCACCTTCCTCACCGAGGACGGCGGCTTCGACCTGGCGGGCTACCGCCACGCCATCCGCCTCTGGACCGTGGTGCTGGAAGTCAGCGTGCTCATGGCCCAGTTCCCCAGCGAAGCCATCGCCAAGCTCAGCTACGAGTTCCGCACCCTGGGCCTGGGCTACGCCAACCTGGGCGCCATGCTCATGCGCATGGGCATTCCCTACGACAGCGTGGAGGGCACCCAGTGGTGCGCCGCGCTGACCGCCATCCTCACCGGCGACGCCTACGCCGCCAGCGCCGAGATGGCCCGGGAGCTGGGACCCTTCGCCGGCTACGAGAAGAATGCCGCCCACATGCTGCGGGTCATCCGCAACCACCGCCGCGCGGCCTACAGCGCCCCGGCCTCCGAATATGAGCAGCTCTCCATCCGGCCCCAGGGCCTGCACGGCGCCGGCGTGCCCAAGCGCATCGTCGAGGCCGCCCGGGAAAGCTGGGACACAGCCCTCACCTATGGCGAGCAGTGGGGCTTCCGCAACGCCCAGGTCTCCGTGCTGGCCCCCACGGGCACCATCGGCCTGCTCATGGACTGCGACACCACCGGCGTCGAGCCGGACTTCGCCCTGGTGAAGTTCAAGAAGCTGGCGGGCGGCGGCTACTTCAAGCTGGTGAACCGCGCCATCCCCGAGGCGCTGGCCCGCCTGGGCTACAGCCCCACCCAGATCCAGGATATTGAGAAGCACGTGGTGGGTTGGCTGCAGATCACCGACCAGACCCCGGGCATCACGCGCAGCATGCTGAAAGGCAACGGCTGGGCCGAGGAGGAGATCGCCCTGGTGGAACAGAAGCTCCCCACGGCCTTCGATCCCGCCTACGCCATCGACGTGGACCGCCTGAAGAACGACTTCAGCCCCGAACAGGTCGATGCCTTCATGCTGGCCCTCACCGGCAGCATGACCGTGGAAGGCGCGCCCCACCTGAAGGACGAGCACCTGCCCATCTTCGACTGCGCCAACCGCTGCGGCCGCACAGGCCGGCGCTACATCGCCCCCATGGGCCACCTGCGCATGATGGGCGCGGCCCAGCCCTTCCTCAGCGGCGCCATCAGCAAGACCATCAACCTGCCCGCGGAAGCCACCGTGCCCGAAATCGGCGCCATCTACGAGGCCAGCTGGCAGCTCATGCTCAAGGCCGTGGCGCTCTACCGCGATGGCTCGAAGATGAGTCAGGCCATGGCCACCAACCTGGATCTGCTGGACGGCGCCGATACGCTCATGGACGACCAGGCCACCGCCACGGAAAAGACACCCGCGCTGGCCCAGGCCCTTGCCCAGCAGCTGGTGCGCACCTACCGGCGCCGCCTGCCCAACCGCCGGGGTGGCTACACCCAGGCCGCCACCATCGGCGGCACCAAGCTCTACCTGCGCACCGGCGAATACGAGGACGGCAGCCTCGGCGAGATCTTCCTCGATATCCACAAGGAGGGCGCCGCCTTCCGCGCCGTGCTCAACTGCTTCGCCATCGCCGTGAGCATGGGCCTGCAGCATGGCGTCCCCCTCGAAGAGTTCTGCGACGCCTTCCTGTTCACCCGCTTCGAGCCGGGTGGCATGGTGGCCGGCAGCGATACCATCAAGCTCAGCACCAGCCTCATCGACTTCGTGTTCCGGGAGCTGGCCATCAGCTACCTGGGCCGCTACGACCTGGCCCATGTGGAGCCCGAGCAGCTCACCAACGCCGCCACCGGCCTGCGCCCCAACAGCAACGCCCCCGGCGTGCAGAGCAACCTGCCAAGCCTGCAGACGGGCACGCCCCTGCCCTTCCCCGACTCCCCGGCCGCCGGCGTCCCCGTAGCCTCTGCACCCGCCCCCGTGCCCGTGCTGGTGACCGTCTCCGGCGCCCGCTCCGCCGTCAGCGCCGCCCAGGCCGCCCGCGAAAAAGGCTACACCGGCGATCCCTGCCCCGAGTGCGGCCACCTTACCCTCGTCCGCAACGGCGCCTGCATGAAGTGCCAGACCTGCGGAGCTACGACCGGGTGCAGCTGATTATTTGTTAGCCGCCACCATGTTCTTCCTCGATAGCAATGTTCAACAGGAATACGAAAGATGGGCCGCTCTCATTGGCGAGCACGACCCGTACGCCTCAATTACCTCGCTTGGAATCCATGACGTTCTACGAGCGCACTTTCTAATCATCGATTTCTTCTCGCATGAAAGAGAAGGAGAAGGTTTTGGTGGAATTGGACCTAAGGATTTAAACCTTTTACATTCTGCAATCTATCGTCAGTTTATTTCTTTTGAGGGAAAAGATAGATGGCCAACCTCCTTTGAAAAATGTGCCACGCTCATATTCGGAATTGTGAAAGACCATCCATTTCACGATGCCAACAAGCGGACTGGTTTTTTGGTCATGCTCTATTTTCTTGAACGCCTAGGCCGAGTCCCAAGAATCAAGCAGAGAGAATTTGAGAATTTTATCGTTGAAGTAGTCGAGAACAAATTAGATCTATACCCGAGGTACCGAGAATTAAAGAAAACAGCCCAAGATCCGGAGATTCAATTCATTGCTGATTTCATTAGGAGGGGATCTCGTGAGTTAGATCGCCACACCTACACTGTTACTTTTCACGAACTCAACCAAATTATCAAACCACATGGCTTCGAATTATTGAATCCAAAAGGGAACTACATAGATGTGGTGAAGATCGAATACCAGCCCAAGTACCTCGGGTTTCTCGGACCTGAAGTGAGGAAAGAAACACGTATGGCGCAAATCGGATTCCCTGGCTGGAAGCGACAGGCAACAAAAGCCGCCTTGAAAACAGTGCGAGAATCTACAGGGCTCACACCAGAAAAAGGATTCGATTCAAAGGTGTTTTATCAAGGGGCAGACCCACTACACTCGCTCATTGACATATATGCAGGCCCCCTCCAGAGGCTTGCTGATCGCTAATCAGGCGGCAAACCCTCCGCTTAATTCGGCCCCCGCCGGCATTGTCTTCAGCTTTCTCTCAACTTCTCGCTTTCTCGGCTTCGCTCACCGCCTCGGTGCAGGCGTGGCCAGTAAGCTTCATTCGATGAGCCACACTAAATCCTCAAATGCCACAACCGAAAGACCTAGTTCACATTGTCTGCCCCAGATTTACCCATTTTTGCCAAACGCTTAGCTGCCCCGATGAATTTCAGTTCTACGTCGCGGCTCAACTTTCTAATTATTTCAACTTCTACCAATTGATCAATTGTTGGTTCCAAACATAGCAAGGCCATTGAAATCATGCAGTATGATCTCGCAGCCAGTACCCCTGGTATTTCGAGTCCTACATTGCTTGGCCCAGCTAGTAACGCAGATCCCTGGCTGTGCCTCAACCCAAGCCGAGTTGAATCCCCCATAGGCCCCGCATGAACGTTGGTACTCGATAGGTGGTAATCCGCACGCAAAGGTTCGTGTTCCATTAACCTTTCCAACTTTTCGAAGGTAATGTGTGGATCAGTGATTTCGCCTGAAGCCCAGCCGTACCCTTTAGAAAAGGCTTTCCCAAATCGCGACACGACAGTGTCGTACGCCTCAACCAGGGTTTCAAATTCTTGGGCCGTTTCCGCGTCTGTCAGCATTTCTTTGTTTACTGCGATTTCATGGCGAGCACTCTTCATGTTCTCTACAATTTCGTGCAACAAATAACGCTCCGCCAATTCTTGATTATGTTTCGCTATAAAGCCTGACACCACTGACATCTCGTGAAGACACCTCCATCGAGCATAGGCACCATCTGCGTATCCACTCTCAAGCAGAACACGAATTTCCTGAATTACCTGGCATGCCCGCGCATGGATTCTTCGCAGAGCTTCCCTTTTGTAGTCTGGATGTTCTGGATCGTTTTTGGGTTCCATCGCATTCCGAGACCCGATTTCCACTCCAACATAGCCTAATGTTCTAATCGAATAGAATGCACTTCCCCAAACTCTGAACAAATTCTGTGCAAAGGCATCCTCTTCGTCTTGCCTACCTAACAGTAATTCATCTGAATCACGTTTTATGAATTCCAATATGGCTTTTACAACACCCGCAATAGAACTCTTAACGGCCCTTGGCACTCGGTTCATTTTTCGATTAAGCAGTCTCTCGGCTTCCTGGAATACCCGCCCTAAGGCTCTTTCAACCTTTTTCTTGATTTGAATTTCACTTAACGGCTTGAGCTGGTCGATTTGTTTGTCACTTATCTCTATATGCAATATTTTTCCCTCTTCACAATTCGCAATATCCTCTTTTAGCTTTTTTCGCTGGGTATTGGTAATCCTAATTCCAACCTTTCTTAAGCAATTTTCTACAGCCTCTAGTACGAGCACATTTGGCGCGGTCACCTTATGCAGTTCACGATCAAACAATTCCTGCAGGTTCGACATCTTCACCCCTAGGCGCTGTCTCTTGATAACGAACTATTATTCATGTCGGTCGATGATCATAACCTCGAGATGTTTCCGACAGCATGCCTGAAATAGCTTATACCCACGCAGTTCCCTACCGAACAAAGGTCGGCCTAACCTCCCGCTCATTCGGACCCTGCCTGCATTGTCTTCCGCTCTCTCTCAACTTCCTGCTTCCGCAGATTCCCTCAGCGCCTCGGCGCAGGCGGGCCCCGTTTGCACCCTTCGTTAGGAGCACCCATGACACCGATGCTATTGGCACTCGCGTTGGGCCTGCTCCCTCCCCAGGAAACCTCTGATCTGTCGAGCCTGTTCAAGGCGTTCCGCAATTCCTTCGGCGCCTCCGCGTCCTCTCCGGTTCACAGGCCGAAGGAGCCGATCAGGCTCTACGCCACTGACGATGGTCATACCCAGATCTGCTACATCAACGGCGACAGGATCTTTATCTATGCGAACGGTCAAACGACCAGCCCCTTGTTCGCGAAGATGTTCAACATCCAGGCCGTCAATCGCATCACCTATCGCAAAGCGGCTGTGGGCTGGGCTTTCCTCATCTGGATCGACGATGAACTCACCCTTTCGATCGGCGCCTGACCCTTCGCCCAAGAAGGGAAAAGGAATTTCTGCCGGGGATGAACGGGGATTGGCGGGGATAGAACGATACGAAGCCCGGTCGTTTTTCCATCCCCGTCCATCCCCGTCTATCCCCGGCTAAATTGGCTTTTGCTTTTCCGCCAAAGTTTTCTCAACCCTGATCCGACTCCGCCAGTGCCGCATCCAGCATCCACCGGGCGATGCTGAGGGCGCTGGGCAGCAGGGGCAGGTCGGCCCGGGTGAACCAGCGGGCATCCTCGATCTCGTCGGGATTGGGCTTCAGCTCGCCATCGAGGTAGTCGGCCGTGAAGCCCACCATGAGGCCGTTGGGGAAGGGCCAGGGCTGGCTGCCGAAGTAGCGCAGGTTCTGGACGCGGAGGCCCAGCTCTTCCGCCACCTCCCGGTGCACGGCCTGCTCCAGGGATTCCCCGGGCTCCGTGAACCCCGCCACGGCGCTGTAGACGCCAGGCTTGAAGTGGGGTGAGCGGGCCAGGGCCCAGGCCCGGGCCGATCCCTCGCCCCGCTGGATGAGCACGATGACGGCCGTCGCGTTCGAGGGAAAGACCGTGAGGCCGCAGGCCGGGCACTCGAGGCTGTGGCCCTCACCGGGCGCCAGCTCCCGGCCGCAGCCGCCACAGAAGCGGTGCCCCGCCTCCCATTCCAGCCACTGATAGGCGCGGCCCGCGCGGGCCCAGGCTTCCGGATCCAACCGGTCGAAGGCCTCCCGGAGCCCCAGGGCCTCCACGCCCTCGGGCAGAGGATGCTCCTCGGCCACCCGCTCCACCAGGATCCCCTCGGGCAGGGTCAGGCTGACCTCGGCCTGGACCTCCGGCAGTGGCCCGGCGAAGAGCCAGAGACGGTCTCCCTGGTAGACGATCCGCGCTTCACTCATGCCTCCTCCGCTGCGGGGCCAACCCGGACCCAAAGGGTTGTGGGGTCCAAGTCAGGTCTTGTGGGCGTGGGCCTTCTTCAGCAGGCCGTCGTTCCAATTATGCTTGTGGCAGGTCGTGCAGAAAGCGGGGCTGGGCGATACCAGGCCCGCGGCCCTGGCCTTGGCGGGATCCTTCATCACCCCCATGGCCTTGTACTCGCTCCCGGCTCCGTGACAGCTTTCACAGTCGAGGGGCGGGTTCCGCTTGGCGTGGGCCGACTCCGACCAGGACGCGAACTGGACCTTGTGGCACATCTTGCAGGAGGCCGTGCCGGCCCGCGAGAGGCCGGCCTTGGTGGGCTTCACGGCCACCTCGCCGCCGGGGTCGGAGATGGGGTTCAGGGCCGCAGCGGCAGGTTTTGGTTCGGGCTTTGGTTGGGGGGCCGGGGCTGCGGGCTTTGGTTCGGGCACCGGAGGGGCCGCCGCCGCGCCTGGAGTAGCGCTGGGAGCCTTCCCTTCCGGCGCCACCGCTGGGGCTGAAGGCTTGGCCCCCGTGGCGAGAGCGGGCGCCGGGGAAGCCGCTGGGGAGGCTGGCCCGGCCGTGGGGACGGGTTCGGATTTCACCGCAGGCGGTGCGGCTGGCATGGCGGCAGCGGGGGCTGGCGGAACTTCCTTCGGGCCGCAGCCCAGGCTGAAGACCAGCCCCAGCAAGAGGCCAAGCACGGCACGTCGGGACGAATGGATGGAATCTCTGACCATTGGGAAGGCTCCGGCTGACCCAGGGGGGATCCCTCATGCTACTACCCTAGGAGCGTGCCTAGACGAAGACCACGGCGTGGACCGGCGGCAGGTGCTCGGCCAGGGTGAGCCAGCTGTCGCCCCCATCCTCGCTGATCCACACCGAGCCCGTGGTGGACCCGAAGGCCAGGCGCTCGCCCGTCTCATCGAGATCGAGGGCGTGGCGGTAGACCAGATCGTAGGCCCAGGACTGCGGCAGACCCCGGTGCAGAGTCTCGAAGGTGCGGCCGCCGTCCCGGGTGCGGTTCACCACCACCTTGCCCTCGGCGGGAATGCGCTGTTCATCCTTGATGGCGGGCACGAACCAGGCCGTTCCGGGGTCCTTCGGATGCACCACCACGGGGAACCCGAAGACCGAGGGCTTCACATCCTTGATCTCCGTCCAGGTCATGGCGTCATCGGTGCTGCGGAAGATGCCGTTGTGGTGCTGCACCCACCAGTGGTCCGGCGCCGCCGGGCACTGCACCAGACGGTGGGGATCCTGGGATTCGGGGGCCTCCACCAGTTCTGGCGGCGCGTAGTCGGCGCGCATGCCCTTGGTATGGGCGGTCCAGGTCTTGCCGCAGTCCAACGAGTGCCACACGCCGCCGCTGGAGACGGCCACCACCACGCGGTTGCCGTTTCTGGGATCCACGCAAACGGAATGGATGCCCGGCACGTCGGCGCCGCCGCCCGCCCACTTGCGGCGTTCCGGCAGGTTCCAGAGGGACTCCACCATCTGCCAGGTCGCGCCCAGGTCCTCGCTCCAGAAGAGGCCGCCCGGCAGCGTCCCGGCCCAGAGCAGGCCCGGCTGCGAGGCTAGACCGGGTGTCAGGCACCAGAAGCGGATGAGGCGCCAGGGAATCTCCCGGCCCATGAAGTCCTTCTCCACGTGACCCTCGGGCGGCGTGGGATAGGCGGGCACGCCGAGCTCCTCCCAGGTGGCGCCACGATCCCGGGAGCGGTGCAGCTTGGCGCCGAAGTGGCCGTGGTCCAGGGCCGCGTACCAGGCGCCGTCGCGGGGATCCTGCATGGTGAGGGACACGTTATCGCCCAGGAAGAAAACCCTTTCCAAATCCCAGACCCCCCTGGCCTGGCGGCGGGCGGAGAAGAGCCCTTTGCGCGTGGATATCAGCACCTGGTCAGCCATTTCAACCTCCGGAAAGGGCCTGCATGACATAGATCTCGGCGGCCGTGGACACGGGATCGCCCAGGGCCTTGCGGTCTGTGATGGCCTCACCGTTCACGAAGATCGCCATGTGGAACCGCAGGGCGCCGTGCTCGTCCAGCACGTAGCCCTGGAGCTTCGGGTAGAGCGCGAAGGCCGCCTCCAGGCTCTCCCGCACCGTCGCGCCAGCCACTTCGCAGGGTGGGCAAGGCACGTGGCGCTGAAGGTTCTGGGTGAACGCGACGCTGGGCATGGAGCTCCGGGAAGGACCCGCCAATGTGCCCCTGACCGGGCTTCCTGTCAAGACAGGTTTGTCGGCCTGAAATCGCCCCGACTCATGGGATGGTTCCAAGCCCTAAGGAAATAAAAGCGGAACACAGAGGACACAGAGAGACGCAGAGGACACAGAGAACTGCCTTGGGTGAGTTCCACTGCAATTCTTCGCGAACACCAAAAGCTTGGCTGGTCACGGAAGACACGGAATGCCACGGAAGACACAGAAGGGGCCGTGGCCTTCGTCACACGGGCAATTCTGTGTCTTCCGTGACCAGCCCTTTTCTCTGTGTCCTCTGTGGGATTTCTGTGTCCTCTGTGTTCCTTCTTTCCCAAAAAAACAGGGGGTCTCCCCCCTGCTTCTCCGGTTGAATCAGAAAGCTAAATCAGCCCGAGCTCTTTCACGGCTTGGCGCTCTTCGTCCAGTTCCTTGGCGGTGGCGTCCATCTTGGCGCGGCTGAAAGCGTTGATCTCCAGGCCCTGCACGATGGCCACTTCGCCGTTCTTCACGGTGACGGGGAAGCCGTAGACCAGGCCCTGGGGCACGCCGTAGCTGCCGTCGGACACGAAGGCCATGCTGGTCCAGTCGCCCTCGGGGGTGCCGAGCGCCCAGCTCTTCATGTGATCGATGGCGGCATTGGCGGCGCTGGCGGCGCTGCTGAGGCCGCGGGCCTCGATGATGGCGGCGCCGCGCTTGGCCACGGTGGGGATGTAGCTGGCTTCGTACCAGGCGTGGTCGTTCACCAGGTCGTAGGCGCACTTCCCGTCCACTTCCGCGTGGTAGAGATCCGGGAACTGGGTGACGCTGTGGTTGCCCCAGATGGTCATCTTCTTGATGGCCGTGACGGGCTTGCCGGTCTTGTCGGCCAGCTGGGAGATGGCGCGGTTGTGGTCCAGGCGCACCATGGCGTGGAACTGGGTGGCCTTCAGCTTGGGCGCGTTGGAGAGGGCGATGAAGGCGTTCGTGTTGGCAGGGTTGCCCACCACCAGCACCTTCACATTGCGGCTGGCCACTTCGCTGAGGGCATGGCCCTGGGGCTTGAAGATGCCGCCGTTCGCGGTCAGGAGGTCACTGCGCTCCATCCCGGCCTTGCGCGGCAGAGCCCCCACCAGAAGGGCATAGTCAGCATCCTTGAAGGCCACCATGGGATCGTCGGACAAGACCACGCCCGCCAGCAGCGGGAACGCGCAGTCCTTGAGCTCCATGACCACGCCGTTCAAGGCTTTCAGGGCCGGGGTGATCTCCAGCAACTGGAGGATCACTGGCTGGTCATTGCCCAGCATCGCGCCGCTGGCGATGCGGAAAAGCAGGCTGTATCCGATCTGACCGGCAGCGCCGGTGACGGCCACGCGAACGGGGGTCTTCATGCGGGTTCCTCCTGGGTGATTTGGGTCATTCTATACCCCGATGTCCACCTGAAAAGACTCCGACAGCGAATCGTGACAAAGGTCCAACTTCAATCCGTTGAATACCTACATGTCATGATTCGAGGTCCTTCACCACCTGGGCGCCGCCCAGCATGCGCATCTGGTTGAGGATCCAGGCCTGCCGTCCGCGGACATACTCGCTGGGTGCGTTCGCGTGGAACTTCCGGGGATTAGGCAGGACCGCCGCCAGCAGCGCTGCCTCGGAAGGTGTCAGTCGTCTGGCTGGTTTGCCAAAGTAGGTGCGGGCCGCCGCTTCCGCCCCGTACACCCCATCTCCGAATTCCACGATATTCAGGTAGACCTCCAAGATCCGCTTCTTCGACCAGCCCGCCTCGATGAGCAGGGTGAACCAAGCCTCCAGGCCCTTCCGAGTCCAGGAGCGGCTGTTCCACAGGAAGAGGTTCTTGGCGGTCTGTTGGGACACCGTGGAGGCACCCCGCTTGCGACGGCTCTTCTCGTTGTGCTGGACCGCCTTTTCAATGGCCTGCCAATCGAAGCCGAAATGATCCGCGAAGTTCTGGTCCTCCGCCGCGATCACCGCCACACCCAGACTGGGCGAGATCTCCTCCAGGGGCATCCAGCGGTGGCGGGAGGCGTAGGGCTTGCCGCCGGACCAGGATTCCACCCGCCGTTGCACCATCAGCCCCGAAACCGGCACCGGCACGAACCGGAAGACCAGCACCAGCAGCAGGCTGAAAGCCAGCAAGCCCCCGGCCAGCCAGGCCAGCGCCAACAGAATCCGCCTTCGCCAACCAGCCTTCTGCTTCACCATCGGGTTCGTTCCCCTCAAAACACCAGTCTGCCAGTCCGGACGCCGATGCGGTCCTGTGGACCCCAGGTTTCCCGGGATCCCCGTTCACCCCCGGAGCTGCGCCGCGATGACCGTCCCGCACGACCAGCGGAAGTACCCCCGCATGAGCGTCTCCAGCGGGGACTACGGCATCCGCTTCCTGGTCAGCGGCGCTGAGATCCTCGAAGGACGCCTGGTCAACCTCAGCGCCGGGGGATGCGGATTGGAGGTGGCCATCACCGATGTATGGCTGCTGGACGTGGGCGATGTCCTGGAGAGCTTCCACCTGGACCACCCCGATCTGCCCGCCGTGCCCCTGACGGCGCTGGTCGTGCGGATGCTCGGGAAGGTGGCGGGGAAGACCAGCGGGTACGTTCTCGTGGGAGTCGAGTTCCAGCAGATCACGCCCTTCGTGCGGAACCTCATCGCCGACCACGTGGCCACCCAGCTGCCCGAGGACTGACCCTAGGGTCATGGCAGGGTCCGCCAGTGCCGATGCGATTCAGGAGGTGATCGCCGGCCTATGAAGCAATCTCCGTTCGAGATGTTTTTGGACCGGCTGGACCCCGCTTCGCGGGAGCACCAGCTGGCCTTCTTCCGGATCGTAGCGGCCGCGGGCCCCGATGCCGTGCAGGATCTGTCGGAGCGCGTCCTTCGGGTCTCCTGCCCGACGGGCCTTAAACAGCTGACCCTGGAGTTCAGCTTCTACTTCCCCTGGCCCGAATGGACCCCCGTCATCGACCGCCTGCTGAGGCACGAGAAAAACCTGGAGCTCTTCGACACCGGGGTGCGCGCCCTGGGAAGGATCGGCACCACCGAAGCCCTCAACTCCCTGCGCGACCTCTCCCTGAGCCGAGCCACGCCCATGTTCCGCCAGCTGGTGGACCAGGCCCTCCGGGAATCCGATCCCGCCGAGGCCTTTCAGCATCACTTTTCACGGCTACTCCAGGGCAGCGCCCATCCGGCCGACGCCAACGAAGGCGCTCACCAGCTCTCCAGGCTGCTGGGCCCCGACAGCCTGGAACCCCTCCAGGTCGGCGTCAGCCATCCGGATCCCCTGGTCTTCCGCCACGCCCTGCGGCTCATCTGCCAGATCCCTTCCCGGTCGGCGGCGGCCTTCCTGCTCGAGTACCTCGAGGACATCCAGCGGGATGCCCTGGAAGATCGCGAAGCCCGGGGCATCCTTACCGCCTTCCGGACCCTGCCCCGGCCCGAGGTCAGGGAGAAGGCGATTCAGCTCCTGTCCGCCCGCTGGGAGAAGCAGCAGCCCGGGGCCGTGGCGGACCTGGCCTCGGGCCAGGCCGACCGGATTGAATCAGCGGCCGCAGTGATCCGCAAGGCTGGCACTGGGATCCTGGATGCCCTGCTGGCGGACACCCTCGTCGCCGCCCTGGACGAGAAGCCGGCCCACCTGGCCAAGTTCCTCTCTCAGACGGGTGAAGCGGCTCACCATCGCACGCGGCGCCTGGATTTTGCCCTGCTCACGGCGGCTCAGGGCCTGGCGGATCTGGCGGGTCGGGGCCACGCGCGGGCCGATGCGCTGCTGCCAGCCCTGGCCGAACCCCTGCGGCAGGGCACGGGCAATGCCGGCGTGGCCAGCGCCCTCGCAACCCTGGTCCCCCCCGGGAACCAGGAGCTCATCGGCCTCCTCCTGGGGCAGGCCGAAGGGGCCCTGCGGAGCGCCGCTCTGGAGGTCCTCGGCGGCCGGAAGGACCCGGCCTTCCGCCCTGCCCTGCTGAGACTTTGCGGGGACGCCATCGCCGATATCGCCGACCGGAGCCTCTGGCACCTGGGGCAGCTGCCCGACGCTGAGGACACTGCCCGGATCCTCCTCGGAAACACGGATCCGGCGGAGGTCCAGGTGGGCCTCCGGTTCATCGCCATGCACAAGCTGGCAGCGCTGGTGCCAGACCTCCTGGAGTTGGTGGTCAGGGAACAGCGGGAAGCCCTGCTGCTCGCCACCTACAGGACCTTGGGTGAAGTGGGATCCCCCCAGGCCGTGGAACCCCTGCTGGGTTTCCTGCGGCTTGCCATGGCCCCGCCGATCCAAGTAGCCATCGCCGAAGCCCTTCGCGATCTGGGCGATCCCTCGGGGGCGATCGCGCTCTGCGGGAGGGCTGGAGAGCTCAAGAGCCCCGAGCTGTGCACGGTGGGCTTGGAGGCCCTCGCCAGGGCCCACAACTCGCCAGACCGGCCCCTGCCTGCGGTGGAATCAGCCCTGCTGGTCACCATGACCCGGGGTGGCTGGTGCGCCCGGAACCCGTGGGCCCTCCGCCCGCGGATCGTCGATGCCCTGGTGTCCGTCCATGTTCCCGGCCGGAGTTTCTGGATGGAAGTATCCAACCTCGTTCAATCCACCCTCAGCGAGAAGCGCCCCACGGGGGCCGTCTCCACGGAGGATGCGGCCCGGATGCAAGCTGGGGCGAGGATCCTGGCCCAAAAGGCCCAGGGTTGACCTGAGCCCGCTTCAGGGGTTCTGCTTGATCAGGAGCAGCCCTTGACCCCTGAGACCGTCCAGCCCCCCTCCCGCGATCTCCTCGACCGCATCCTCACGGCGCTGGTCTACGACGTGGCCATCGAATCCCCCCTGGAACCCGCGAAGCTGCTTTCGGCACGGCTCGGCGCTCCGGTCTGGTTCAAGCGGGAGGATCTACAGCCGGTGTTCTCCTTCAAGCTCAGGGGCGCCTACAACAAGATCGCCCACCTGGACGAGGCCACCCGCAGCCGTGGCGTCATCGCCGCCTCCGCGGGCAACCACGCCCAGGGCGTGGCCCTCGCCGCCCAGCGTCTGGGCTGCCGGGCCACCATCGTCATGCCGGTCACCACCCCCAGCATCAAGGTCGACGCGGTGCGGGCCCTGGGCGCCAATGTCGTGCTGCAGGGGGACTCTTTCGAGCTGGCCTTCGCCCATTCCCAGGCCCTCGGGGCCGAGCTCGGCGCCACCTACATCCACCCCTACGACGACCTCGACGTCATCGCGGGCCAGGGCACCATCGGCATGGAACTGCTGCGGCAGATGCCCCGAGGCATGGAGGCGGTCTTCGTACCCGTGGGTGGCGGCGGGCTTATCGCCGGCATCGCCGCCTACCTGAAGCGCCTGCAGCCGGGCATCCGCGTCATTGGTGTCGAGCCCGTGGACGCGGATGCCATGAACCGCTCCCTGGCGGCGGGGCACCGCGTGAAGCTCGACCAGGTGGGCCTCTTCGCTGATGGTGTGGCCGTAAGCCAGGTGGGCGAGCACACCTTCGAGCTCTGCCGCCAGTTCGTCGACGAGGTGGTACTGGTGAGCACCGACGAGATCTGCGCCGCCATCAAGGATGTGTTCCAGGAGAATCGATCGATCCTGGAGCCTGCAGGGGCCCTGGCCGTGGCGGGGCTCAAGGCCTGGTCGGAACGACACCGGAACCGGACCTCCCGCGGCAACCTGGTGGCGATCCTGTCCGGCGCCAATACCAACTTCGATCGCCTGCGTTTCGTGGCCGAGCGGGCGGAGCTGGGTGAACAACGGGAAGCCATCCTGGCGGTGACCATTCCGGAGCGACCGGGCAGCTTCCGGGCCTTCTGCGAGCGCATCGGGCAGCGATCCATCACCGAGTTCAACTACCGCTACGCAGATCCCAGCCGGGCGCACATCTTCGTGGGTCTCCAGGTGGCGGACCGCACGGAGACCCAGCAGCTCCTGGCCCATCTGCGGGCCGACGGCCTGGAAGCCGAGGACCTCAGCGATAACGAAATGGCCAAGCTCCACATCCGCCATCTGGTGGGTGGGCGCGCCCCCTCCGTCACCCACGAGCGGGTACTGCGCTTCGAGTTCCCAGAGCGACCCGGCGCCCTGCTCCGCTTCCTCGACCGCATGAACGCGGGCTGGAACATCTCCCTGTTCCACTACCGCAACCACGGCGCCGACTACGGGCGCGTTCTGGTGGGCATCCAGGTGCCGCCAGAGGATCAGGCCGAGTTCCAGGGCTTTCTGGATCACCTGGGCTACGCCTGGGTGGACGAAGGCGCCAACCCCGCCTACCGGCTGTTCCTGGCCTGAGCCCTACGCAGAGGCAACACCAAGGAAGGAAGAGCAAAGCGCTGGTCACGGAAGCCACAGAAGGAAGCCGGAATACACGGAAAAAGACAGGGGCGTTCATTCCAAAAGCACGGGCTGCATCCCAAGGACGCCTGGGCGCGCTTCTTGGAACACGATCCAGGCACCCCTGGGATCACTTCCGGCTCTGCCGAAAGCCGCCTCCGGCGGGCCCGCGCGGCGAGGACCACGGCCTTTTCCGTGTCCTCTGTGAAGTTCTGTGTTTTCCATGACCAGCCCATCTTGGAAGCCGGAGCGGAATTTCCTTTCTTTCCCTTTGCGGTCTTCGCGCCTTTGCGTTGATCATGTCCCCGTTTGGTGGAGTGGGGCATGAGCGAGAAACTGACGGGACCGGAACTGGTGGCGCTGGTGCGGCGGGTGTTCCAGCCGCAACCCGATGAAACAGCCCTGGCCATCCTGGTGGACCTGCCGGATGCCAAGGTGCCCGACGACGCGGCCTGGGCCGCCCGCCGGGCCATCTCCGTGGAATGGGTGCAGGAGCTATCCGCGCGCCGCGCCGAGCTGGGCCTGGCCTCCCACCTAGTGGTGTACCCGAACATCCACACCAACAACGGCGACCTGCCGGAGCGGGCCTGGCTCCGGGGACCCGGCCCCCTGCCCGCCGCGGAAGACCTGGACCCGGCCGCCGCCATCACCTTTGCCGAGCTCTACGCCACCCATCCCATCCTCATCGCCATCACCAAGTTCTCCGCCACGGCGCCCCTGAAGCTGGCGGCCAAGAACCACCCCATCCGGGCCGCCACCATGCCGGGCTTCCGGGCGGACATGATTCCGGCCCTGCGCCTGGACTACGTGGAGGTGAACCGCCGGGTGGACCTCCTGAAGGATCTGCTGGACCGGGCCGAGGGCGCGGATTTCCGCTTCGCCACGCCAGCCGGCCCCTGCGAGCTGCACGTGGATTTGCGCCACCGCACGGGCCACGCCTCGGGGGGCCTGCTGCCCAAGCCCGGCGTGGCGGGCAACCTGCCCTCCGGGGAAGCCTACATCGTGCCCTACGAGGGGGAATTCCCGGGCGACCCCAGCCGCACCCAGGGCGTGATGCCGGTACAGTTCGGCGCTGAGATCGTGCGCTACCGCATCGTGCAGAACAAGGCGTTGGAAGTGCTCAGCGAGGGGCCCAAATCCCGCGAAGAGTCGGCCCTGTTGGCCAAGGAACCCGCCTACGGCAACCTCGCCGAGATGGGCCTGGGTGTGCTGGCGGCCTTCGGTGTGAAGCCCATCGGCGAGATCCTCCTGGATGAGAAGCTGGGCCTGCACCTGGCCTTCGGCCGCAGCGACCACTTCGGCGGCCAGGTGGGCCCCGCCCAGTTCTCCGGCCCCGAAGCCGTCATCCACATCGACCGCGTCTACGTCCCCGAGACCCAGCCCGACGTGCAGATCCTGGCCGTGGATTTGACGATGGCCGATGGCAGTACCGTTGCCCTGATGCGGGACGGGGAATACGCGGTGGGGTTCTGAATCCAGGCCCTGGCCATTTCCTTCCCCGACCCATTGGGCTGACTTCAGTCATTAAGCCTTGGACTGGCACGTCTCGCCCAGGCCCTGTGAAACGGACCTGGCGGGCTGCTTGATTGACCTTAGTTAAAAAAGAAAAAATTCAATGTTTTTTCTACATCGATTTGCTAGGCTCGATCGATGCCCAGACCACCCAGGTCCTGAAGGAATCGGATGCACGGTGGGAAGGTTTCTTTTTGCTACGGAGGCACCCAGGAATGACTCGGCTCAAGAGCATGGTGCTTTGGAAATCGATCCTGCTGACCGCGCTGTGCAGCCTAGCCATTTTTGGCCTCTGGTGGTGGGGGCTCGTCCACTCGGTGGAAACCCATGGCCATTCCCGCGCCGAGGATTCCCTCGCCCAGGTGAAACAGATCGTGGCTCGCGAGTTCAGGCGGGCGGAGGTGACCGGGACCGCCTTCGGCTCCTGGTGGACCCGGGAAGAGGGGCGCCTGGACGGGCCGGAAAGCCTCCAGAGCGTCATCCCCTTCCTGGAGAAGGGGGCCATCATCACCAATCTCATCCTGAGCCGCAAGAATGGGGATTCCGCCTGCGTCGTGCGGAGGGAGGGGGAATGGAACCTTCTGCTCTTCAAGGCCGGGCGAGATCCCAGGCGGTTCATGCTGGAAAAGGGACAGTGGGTGCTCGGCCCCGGGAATGAACGGGAACTCTACGACGCCCGTGAGCGTTTTTGGTACAAGTTCGGAGCGACCCAGACGGCTCCCGCCTGGACGCCAGACGCCTACCGGTATTTCTCCTCCACAGTGGCGGGGTTCACCTTCACCGTTCCCATCCACAACCCCAACGGCCTCCTGGAGGGCGTCATCGGGGTGGACGTCTCCCTGGAGGAGTTGACCCAGCTGATCTGGAAGAACCGGCCCACGCCGGATTCCCGGATCATCATCACGGATCCGGCCGGGCGCCTGCTCGTGCCCCCGCATGTGCAGGGGATGATGGATCCAGCCACGCGGTTCACCTACCACCTGGTGCCCTTGTCGCCGACCCTCAAGGAAAATCTCATGAACGGCCACATGGCCGCCTCGCCCGGGGAGAGCCCAAGGCTCCTTGATCCAGACAAGGCCTATGTGGGCGCCTCGGGATCCTTCGCCTCCCATGGCGAGCCCCGTATGAATCTCCACATCGCCATTCCGAAGGACGACCTCTTTCCCGGTCAGCGACGCTACGCGGTATTCACGTTCCTCCTGGCCCTCGGTGCCGTCCTGGGGGTGGCCTGGACCCTGCTGGACCTCCACAGGCGCGTGGTCCGGCCGATGCACCAGCTCGCGGAGGAGGCGGCAGCGCGGCATGACGAACCGCCGGAATCCATGAACTTCAACTCAGATATATGGGAGCTGCAGCGCGTCGGCGAGAAATTGCATCTGGCTGGCCGAGCCGCTCATGAGCGGAAACGCCTCATGCACCAGGTGGAACAAAGCCAGCGGGTGGACTCCGTCGGGATCCTGGCGCCCGGCATCGTTCATGACGTGAACAACCAGCTGACCATGGTGCTTGGCCAGCTTGGGGTCTGCCGCACCCTGCTTCAGGACCATCCCGAGCTGCAGTCCCATCTTCACGCCGCTGAAGGAGCGACCACCAAGTGCGCAGAAGTGCTTCGCGCCCTCATGGACTACAGCCGCCCTGATCATGGCCATCGGGAACTGCTGAGCCTGAATGTCATCGTGGAGGAGGCGGCCTCGCTCCTGCGGCGGGTCCTGGGCAATTCCATCCGGATCGAGGAGGACCTTGCCCGCGATATCCCCTTGCTGTTTGGGGAGCCGATCAAGCTCCAGCAGGTGCTCATGAACCTCGGACTCAATGCCCGGGATGCCATGCCAAAGGGAGGCCTGCTTCTGTTCCGGACCTTTCGCTCCAACGATAAGGTCTGCCTCGAAGTGAAAGACACCGGCTGCGGCATGGGTGAGGAGGTGAAGCAGCGTATCTTCGAGCCCTTCTTCACCACGAAGGACCCCAACAAGGGCACCGGCCTCGGACTGGCCATGGTCGCCAATATCGTTGCGGCCCATGGCGCGGCCATCCAGGTGGACTCAGAGCCAACGGCAGGAACCCTGTTCAGGATCGAGTTCCCGCCCTCGCTCCGGAAGCGCACGACCCAGCCGGACGAACTGGCCAGTCTCGAATCCCCACAGGGGTAGGCTGAACGGCCGCCGGAGAACCGGGGGTCGTGCGAACCAGGCAATGGCGGCAGGGTGCCAACGCAGGTGCGTCTTCCAGCCCTAGAGCTCATAACAGAACCCGACGATGCCGCGATGGCGCCAGCCGGGATGCGTCGCAAGGAAGGAGCTCTACTGGGCCACCTTGTAGAGGTTGCCCCGGCTGTCGAGGGCGACCCCCTGCATCGGCGAGTCCTTGATGGTGTCCCAGTAGGCCTCGAAGGAGAGGGTGGTGCCGCGGTCCCCCTTGAGCAGGACCTGGCCATGCCGCGCCGACCCCAGGACCCGAGCCAGGTAGAAGCCGGAACCGTAGATCGCATCCCAGGCGGCGGAGAGGCTTCCGGGAGCGGGCGTTCCAATGGGGTTGCCAAGCAGGGTTTCAGGCTTCACCTGGGACCAGTCCCCCGTGCAGTGCTCCCCGTCCGGAAGCTGCAAACGGATCACTGGCGGCATGCCCCCGGTGTAGGTGCCCTTGATGACCGGCACGGGGCCCTTCACGGGATAGAAGTACAGGGGCGTGGTGCACCCCAGCGTCAGCACTGCCGCAAGCGAAAGGGCCGTGGGTTTGAGGCGCATGTCCTGCTCCTTTTCCAGTCAGTTCATCACTCTGAAGGCAATCTGTGTGTCTCCATCTTTCCGAACAAAACGAAAGCCTGATGAAGTCCTTCTCAAGACAGACACCCCGGATTCGAAAAAAGTTACAGGCCTCCGATCTTGAAAAGGCAATTCGAACCAGTTCCCCTCGGCCTCACGCAGTCCGCAGGAACCGGAATGAAATTGCCGGGGCAGAAAATTCATTCTCCCGGTCCCGCCTCAACGCTTCGGATAGGCCGGTACCGGCGGAAACACCGGGGTTGGATTCTCGCGAAGCTGCTTCAGCAGGGTTTCGATGCCCACTTCGAGCTGGCGGTCGCGGCCCTGAAGGAGGCTGGCGGGATCGTTCTCCACGGTGAGGTCGGGGTCGGCGCCGTGGTTCTCTACCCACCACTGGCCCTCGCGGCCATAGAAGCCGTTGTTGCTCTGCTCCACGGTGCCGCCGTCGAGGGTGAACTGGGTGTTGATGATGCCCACCAGGCCGCCCCAGCTGGGCACGCCCACGATGGTGCCCAGCTGGCGGGCCTTCACGTGCATGAGGAAGGCTTCGCCATCGCTGCCGTTCTGCTCATTGCTGAGGAAGACGTAGCGGCCGTCCGAGGCCGTGTTGGGATAGCGGTAGGGGGCCATGCCGCGCATGACGTTGAAGCCCACCTGCTTGCGTTCCAGCTTGTCGATCATGAAGTACTCGGTCCAGCCGCCGCCGTTGCCACGCACATCGATGACCAGGCCCTTCTTGTAGCGGAAGGCCCGCCAGTACTTGTCGAACTGGCCGATGTTCTGGTCCCCCATGGCGGTGATGTGCATGTAGCCCAGCTGGCCGTTGGAGGCCTTGTCCACGGCGGCGATGTTGCCTGCGATCCAGCGCTCGTAGCGGAGGGTCCAGTCGCTGGGGACCGGCTCCACTTCGATGGTGTGGGAGCCCTCCAGGGTGGGCTTGGCATTGACCGTAAGAACCACCTTCTGGCCCTTGATGACCTGAAGGCGCGACTGGATGGCCTCGGGGGCCCGCAGGGGCTGGCCGTCAATGGCCAGCAGGTACTCGCCTTCCTGTACCTTGGGCGCGGGATCCGCCAGGGGCGCCTTGAGGTCCCGGGCGTAGGCCGTGGGGCCGTAGACCTTCGAGAACCGATAGACCCCGTTTTCGGCCGTGAAGTCGGCGCCGAGGTAGCCGGGGTACACGGGACTGGGCGCCAGCCGGGTGGGGCCGAAGTCGCCGCCATCCACATAGGTATGGCTCACGTTCAACTCGCCCACCATCTGGCTCAGCATCCAGTTCAGTTCCTGGCGCGAGTTCAGCTCCGGCACCCAGGCCCGGAACTTGGCGCCGATGGCGTTCCAGTCGTTGCCGTTCATGTCCTTGTCGTAGAAGAAATCCCGGTACCAGCGCCAGGTATCCTCGAAGATCTGCTTCCACTCGGCGCGGGGATCCACGGTCAGGGACATGCGCTCCAGGTCCAGCTTCTCCGGCGGCAGGGCCTTGGATGTGAACACCGTAGCCGCCTCGCCGGTGTGGTAGCCGGGGCCCTTGCGGATGAGCAGGCGCTTGCCTTCGGTGTCGAAGGCCCAGTCGCTAATGGGCTCCGTCAGCACCGCCTCCTTGTCCTTCTTGGCAGCGGGATCATAGAGGTGCAGCTTCCACTTCTCTGCACCGCGGGGCCCGAAGACTTCTTCCACCATGCTGTCATCCCAGCCTTCGATCTCATCCCAGCCCACCAGGCCCTTGCCGGCCTTGAGGTGGAAGAGGTTGCCGGGCTTCACGGGCAGGGGCTCGATGCGCTCCGCCAAGCCCGCCACATCGATGCGGAAGGGGATGGAAGGCGAAAGCGACGACCCACCCTTCTCTTCGCCGGCCCGCAGCTTCACAGCCATCACCTGCACGGGCGTGGGCTGGATGTGGTTGTCCTGGCTGGGGTCGAGCCGCGTGTGGAAGTTGCTGTAGCTGAGGTAGTAGAGGGTGCTGCCATCCAGGTCGAAGCGGGGATTCAGGCAGTCGTAGAAGCCATCCGTCAGCGCGACCTTCAGCTTCGAGGCGAGGTTGTAGAGGTAGATGCGGCTGTTGTGGTTGGGCTCCACGAAGCTGTAGGCGATCCACTGGGAATCCGGGGCCCAGGCGTAGTCGCTGACCTCCCAGGTGAACTCGTCGTTCTTCAGCTCGCGGGACTCATCGACCTTGGTGAGCTTCTTCGTGGCCACGTCCATGACATAGATGGCGAAGCTCTTGTCGCCAAAAAGGATTTTCGTGCCATCCGGGCTCCACTCCAAATGGTAGAGGGCGGTCTTGAGGCCCGTGGGCACGCGCTCGGTCACGCCATCGACGGGCTGCACGTAGAGATCGTAGTCGCCGCTGGCGTCGCTGAAGTAGGCCACCCGCTTGCCATCCGGCGACAGGCGCGGCATGCGCTCCCGCACGCCCGGCGTCTTCGTAAGGTTCCGGACGGGCTTGGCGGCATCGGTGGGCACCAGGAAGACCTCGCCCCGGGCCTCGAACACCACATTGGCCCCGGTCTGGCTCATGGACTGGATCCAGTCCTTGGGATTCACGGGACGAGGCGCGGCCTTCCAGCCATCGCTGCTGGTGCGGATCGCCACGGGGCGCAGGGCCTTGGTGGCCAGATCGAGCGCCTGGAGCTGGCCGCCCTGGACGAACACCACGGTGCGGCCATCGGTGCTGGGCTGCTGCGCGTCGAAGTCCTTGAGGTCCGTGAGGGGCTCCACGGCCTTGGTGCCTGGATCCAGGCTGAAGAGGTTCGTGATGCCGCTGCTGCCCCGGTCGGATTCGAAGATCACCTTATCGCCCGCCCAGATGGGTGCGCCATTGCGGCCCACATAGTCCGTGAGCTTGTCGAAGCGGCCGGTCTTCAGGTCCGCCAGCCACAGATCCTGGGCTAGGCCACCCTTGTAGCGCTTCCAGTAGTACTCCACCCTGCCCTTGCTTCCATAGGCGAGCCGTTGGCCATCCGGGGAAAGCGTCCCCTGCACGGCCCGGGGCACGGGCAGGGCCTCGGGCTGGTGGCCGTCGAGGTCCACGGTGAGCAGCCGCTCGACCGGACGGCGATCGAAATCAGTGATGGTCCGGAAGAGGACCTTCCTGCTGTCCGGGGTCCAGCCCTGCACCACCGCCGCACCCGCCCAGGTGAGCCGCTTGGGCGCGCCGCCCTCCGCGGGCATCACGTAGACCTGGGTGCTGCCGCCGTACTGGCCGCTGAAGGCGATCCACTTGCCATCGGGACTGAAGCGGGCCGCGGTCTCCAGACCCGGATGGGTCGTGAGCCGCCGGGCCGGGCCGCCTTTGAGCGAGCCCAGCCAGAGGTCATCCTCCCAGGTGAACACCACACGGTCGCCGTTCACGTCCGGCGAACTCACGAAACGGGGAGTGCGGTCCTGGGCCACCAGAGCCCAGGCAGCAAACAGCACAGCGGAAAGACGGACGCTCGGCATCAAAGACTCCTGGAACTGGATCAATGTATATACCTCGTCTAACGAGGAGTCAAAAGAATTTCCCCACCAGGGCCGCCAGGGCTGTTTCGGTGCGGAGGATGCGCGGGCCCAGGTCCAGGGGTCGCATGCCCGCGTTCACTAAGCTCTGCACCTCGGCCTCGATCCAGCCCCCCTCGGGGCCGATGGCCAGGGTGAGGGGCATCAGCAGAGAGCTGGGGGCCGCGTCGGTACCCGGATGAGCCAGGAGGCCGGTGCCGCCGCCCAGCAACCCCGGCAGCTCGTCCTCCACGAAGGGCCGAAAGAGCCTGGCCAGGCGCAGCTCCGGCAGCACGGTATCTCTGGCCTGCTCCAGCCCCAGGAACAGTTGCTGACGCAGACTCTCGGGCTGCAGCTTCGGACTTGACCAGTAGGCCTTCTCCACCTTCCAGGCGTTCAGCAGCACGATGCGCGCGGTGCCCAGGCTGGCCGCCGCGGCCACCACGCGGTTGAGCACCTTGGGCCGCGGCAAGGCGACGACCAGGGTCAATGGCAGTTTGGCCGGCGGCGCCTGGTCCAGGCTCAGCGCCAAGTCCAGCAACCCGTCGTCCAGCCGCAACACCCTGCCCTTGCCCATGTTGCCGTTCAGCAGGCCCACCACCAGATCTTCGCCGACCTTGGCGCGGTGCACCTCGCGCACATGCAGCAGCCGCCGGCCTGTCAGGCACGCACGATCCGGGGCCACCAGATCCTCGGGATAGAGCAGCACCAGGTTCAAGGCCTACTTCCGTGGCGCCTTGGGCTTCGCCGCAGCCTTGGCTTTCGGCTTGGCCTTGGCCTTCGGCTTGGCGGCTTTCGCGGCCACGGCGATGGCCTTGGCCATCCATGGCCCCAGCTGGTCTGGATCCTCCAGGACCTCCTCCGGCAGCTGGTAGTACTGCATGGGCTTCTCCGGTTCCCCAAAGGGCAGGAAGGGCCCCATGCCCACAGCCACGAAGTCGGGCCGGTTGCTGTCGTCCACCTTGAAGTAGAGCGTGTCCCCGGCCACCAGGGCGAAGGCGCGGCCTTCGGCGAAGAAGCACAGACCGCCGAACATGGGGCGGCAGGTGACCGGGCGGACCTGGCCAAGCTGCTCCAGGAGGTATGTGCGGAAGCTCACTGAGACGGCCATGGGGGAATGCTACTCTCCTCGTCGCCGGTGGACCGGCGACTTTTGACAGGTACGCCATGCGGATCCAGACTCTCGACGACCTGCTCAGCACCGTGAAGGCCCTTCCCCGCAGGCGGCTGGTGGTGGCCTGGGCCAACGACGCCCACACCCTGGAGGCCGTGAACGCTGCCGTGGAGGCCGGCCTGGTAGACGCCATCCTGGTGGGCGACGAGCCTCTCATGGTGCAGGTCTGCCTGGAGCACGGCTTCCCGAAGGAGCGCTTCCGGATGGTCCATGCGGCCACGGATACCGAGGCCGCGGCCAAGGCCGTGGCGATGGTCCGCTCCGGAGAGACAGACCTGCTCATGAAGGGTCTCCTCAGCTCGGACAAGTACATGCGGGCCATCCTGAACAAGGATCAGGGCCTGCTGGATTCCGGCGCCATCCTGAGCCACGTGACGGTGCTGGAGCATCCGGGCCATTCCAAGCTCCTGATCGTGGGCGACGTGGCCGTGATCCCCGAGCCGGAGATTAAGGAGAAGGTCGCCATCCTCGGCTACCTGGTGAAGACCGCCCAGGCCCTGGGCATCACCCAGCCCAAGGTGGCGGTGCTGGCGGCCTCCGAGCAGGTCATGCCCAAGCTGAGCGCCAGCGCGGATGCCGCCCTGCTTTCCAAGATGGCGGAACGGGGCCAGATCAAGGGGGCCCTGGTGGACGGCCCCATGGCGCTCGACTGCGCCATCGACCCCGAGTCCGCACGCATCAAGGGAATGGGCGGCCCCGTGGCTGGCGACGCCGACTGCCTGCTCTTCCCCAACATCGAAGCAGGCAATGTCTTCTACAAGACTTGCACCAAGCTGGGCGGCGCGGAACTCGCGGCGGTCGTGGCCGGAGCCCGAGTCCCCTGCATCCTGAGCAGCCGCGGCGACAGTGCCAGGACCAAGCTCAGTTCCATCGCCCTGGCGGCCCTGCTGGCCTGATTCACTGGCAGCCTCGGTGGAGCATCACCCAAGGACGAGGTAGCCCAGATCGAAGGGGCTCCACAACAAGCGGAAAATGCTTGATTTCCCGTACCATGGCATAATCCATTAGTAATATTTTGCTAAATCAAATTAATACTTAAATAAGAATTATTTATGAATCACTATAACCAAAATTATGAGCCATCCCCAGGCTATAGAGGGTTATTGCAGGTTTGATTGCGCATGGGCTTGCTGGGCCAGCGCGGTCATTGGACTGGTTATACCCCTTCCAGTAGCGCCGACTCGACCTTGACTGGCACCAATGAAGCCAAATGCGAACAGTTCCAGCACTTCCTTATAAGCACCTGAGGCGGATCCCCCTTGGCACCCCGCTTGATGCAACTGAACAACCCCTGCCTCTGCCCTGGCGTCCTGATTACGGAAGCTACCACTTCCCACCCTGGTCCGGCAGGCTCCCATTCCTGCCCCAGTCCACACCTCCACACCCGAAAGTTCTGCTCCCGTGACGACCATCCCTCTCATCCAGAAGCCTCGGCTGGATGCCAGGAGCCGGGCCCACGACGAGATCATTACCTGCAAGCGGCAGGACCACCCCTCCGCATGAACAGATAAGGCCGGGCTCCATGCAGACAATAAAGTAAACTTCGCCAGCCAACCCAACCTTGGGCGATCCCCACTGACAGCCGTTCCCCAGGAGTACAGTCCCCTCAACCAGCCCGAGGACCATGCGACATCTCCTATTCATCCTCTTGTGCAGCCTGCTCCCGTGCCAAGTCCCCGCGCTTCCCGGGGACAGCCGGGAAGCCGACGGCAGGCCGGTGATCATCGTGGGGGGCGACGTGAACTATCCCCCTTACGAATTCCTGGACAAGGCCGGCCGGCCTGCGGGGTTCAACGTCGAGATCACGCGGGCCATCGCTGAAGTCATGGACATGCGAGTGGACATCCGGCTGGGCGACTGGAACCTCATGCGTCAAGCACTTGGGGATGGCTCGATCGATGTTCTGGAAGGCGTGGCGAACTCAAAAGAGCGAGAGCAGATTTTCGATTTTTCGATTCCACTCTGCACCATCCACCAGTCGATCTTCGCCCGTCGAGGATCTCCTCCGGTCAGTTCGCTCTGGGACCTGGCGGGCAAAGAAGTGGCCGTTCAGAGGGGCGGCATCATGCAGGACAGGATGGCCAACAGCGGCACCGAGATCAAACTCATCCTGGTTGATACCCATGCGGATGCCCTCCGACTGCTAGCGGCAGGCAAACTCGATTACGCTCTGGTCAATACCCTCACCGGCATCAATTTCGGGCTGGACCGCGGGCTGACCAACATCGTTCCCGTCAGCGGGCCAGTGGCCGAAATGTCCTACGGGTACGCAGTCAAGAAGGGGAACCGCGAGCTTCTGGCCGAATTCGACGAAGGTCTCCAGATCCTGATTAACACTGGCCGCTATCAGCAGATCCACGATAAGTGGCTGGGTAGCCTCGAACCTGGTCCCAATCCCTGGCCCAAGGTCATGAAGTACGGGGCGGTCGGAGTAGTGACCTTGCTGGCCATCCTGGGAAGCATCGTGGCTTGGTCATGGTCCCTTCGAAAGAAGATCGATGCCTACATCACCGATTCCCAGGTCCGCCAGCAGGAACTGATCCAGGCGGGCAAGATGGCCTCGCTCGGGGTCCTCGTCGCGGGCGTCGCGCACGAGATCAACAACCCGACCAGCCTAATTCTCTACAACCTGCCCCTGCTCAGGAACGCCTACCGGGTGAGTGAAACCGAGCTCGAAGGGCGATATCAGGAAACAGGGGACTTCTCCATAGGGGGCTTAAGATACTCGGAACTCCGAGAGGAGATTCCGCGCATGTTCGATGAGATGCAGGGGGGAGCCAACCGCATCAAGCGGATCGTCGAGGACCTGAAGGATTTTTCCCGCAAGGACACCACCAGCCTCAATGAAATGGTAGACCTCAACCAGGTCGTCCAGACTTCGGTGCGGCTGCTGGATAGTTCCATCAAGAAATCCACGTCCCGCTTCCATGCCCATTACCTGGACAACCTCCCGCTGGTTCGCGGCAATGCCCAGAGAATCGAACAGGTCGTGGTCAACCTCCTGCTCAATGCCTGTCAGGCCTTGCAGACCCCGAATCAGGGAATCTTCCTGTCGACCTGTTATGACGCTGAACAGAAAGTCGTGATGCTTTACATCAACGATGAAGGCGTGGGCATTCCGTCCGAGAATCTGGCCAGCTTGACGGATCCGTTTTTCACCACGAAACGGGAATCGGGTGGTACTGGATTGGGGCTTTCCGTCTCCGCCGGCATTGTGAAAGACCACAAGGGAAAACTGGAGTTCACCTCCGCTCTGGGTGAGGGAACCACCGCCGTACTGGCCCTGCCCGCCCTGGAAAGAGGATGAACCGATGACCGAATCCCTCTATCCTCCCTATACCATTTTGCTGGTCGACGACGAGGAAGCCTGGCTCCGCAGCCTGAGCATGACCCTGTCGATGATGGCGGGCATCAACAACACCATCCGCTGTTCGGATAGCCGACAGGTCATGGGCTTCCTGGAGAAGAGTCAAATCGGGCTCGTCCTCCTGGATCTGAACATGCCCCACCTTTCGGGCCAAGCCTTGCTGCCATTGCTGCTGGAGAAGTATCCCGAGGTCCCGGTGATCATCATCAGCGGGCTGAACCAGGTGACGACGGCTGTGGAGTGCATGAAGCTCGGGGCCTTTGATTTCTTCGTGAAGACCGTGGAACAGGAGCGGCTGATCCAAGGCGTTCAGCGGGCGATCAAGATGATCGACCTGCAAATGGAGAACCGGGCGTTCAGCTGCCGAATGCTGGATGACCGGATCCTCCATCCCGAGGCTTTCGCCGGGATCATCACCCAGAACCCCTCGGTGCGGGCGATCTTCCGCTACATCGAAGCCATTGCGGCCAGCAGCCAGCCCGTCCTGATCACCGGCGAATCGGGCGTGGGCAAGGAACTGCTGGCGAAAGCCATCCACCGGTTGAGCGGGAGAAGGGGCAAGATGGTCTCCCTGAACGTAGCCGGGCTCGACGACAACGTGTTCAGCGACACCCTGTTCGGCCATGTCAAAGGGGCCTTCACCGGCGCCGACGCCTCCCGCCGGGGCATGATCGAGGACTCCGCGGACGGCACCCTGTTCCTGGACGAGATCGGGGACCTGTCGACAGCCTCCCAGATCAAGCTCCTCCGGCTGCTCCAGGAAGGTGAGTACTTCGCTCTCGGCAGCGACGTGCCCAAGCGGCTGAGGTCGCGAGTCCTTTTCGCCACCCATCACGACCTGTCGTCCTTGCAGGCCTGCGGCCAGTTCCGGAAGGACCTTTACTACCGGCTTTGCGTACACCATCTAACGGTTCCCCCGCTCAAGGACCGGGCGGAAGACATCCCGCTGCTCCTGGACCACTTCCTCGAGGAAGTCTCCCGCGAGTTGGGGAAGAAAAAACCCACAGCCCCTCCGGAACTCTATGTCCTCCTCGCGAACCACACCTTCCCTGGCAACATCCGCGAACTCAAGTCCATGGTCTACGACGCCCTCAGCGTCCACCAGTCCAGGATGCTTTCCATGGATTCCTTCAAGCGGGCCATCGACAGCCACCCCAACCAGCCGACCGCGGCGGCCGAGCAGCGAAGCGGTGAGGCCAGTCTCTTTTCCGCCACGGAACCTCTGCCCCGGCTGCAGGAGCTTTCCGAGTTGGTCATCGCGGAAGCCATGCGGCGCGCCTGTGGCAATCAGTCCGTGGCGGCCCGGCTCATCGGCATTTCCCAGCCTGCCCTCAGCAAACGCCTAAAAAAGACCAATACGAACCAACCCTAGGCCCAGCGCACGCTTCTTGCCCCTGGTCCGGATCTTACCCGACCTCCCTTTCCCATCCGAGACAGTCCCCAATGAAGCCATTTCGAACTCACCCCAAAGCCGGAAAATGCCTTCTGAGCCAAGGCTGATGGCATCCCCGACATGCCTCTGCGCCCCACAAGACGATGCTTAATATTACGAGGCAAGCACCAGCAGGACTCTAAGTCAAAAGCACGCGGGCAGTCCGGCCGAGAATCGGCTGTTGCAAGAACCGGATATTTGTTAATTAGCCTTAAAAAATCTTCAGGTCCTCTAGGCCGCGGGCATTCACTGGTCCACCACTGGGGCCACTTTGACCCAGCCTCGGGGGGCCTTGGCGCACTCGGTTTCTCCCCAGGCAAGAGGACTGCCAGCACCTTGAACGTCAGCAGAGTTAGGTTGAATTTTCGAATCAATAAGTGAATTTATCTTGCTGGAAGTCAAAATACCCCTTAGAGTCCTGTTCATCCCTCACCTCTGCTTCACCCAACAAAAGTTCATCGCAAGTTCCACCCCCCCCCCAGAGCAGCTCGTTTCGAGATTGCTCACCTTCTCCCTAGCGCCACACCAACCCTGTGGCCCAATTGACAGGAGCTACACATGGCTCAGAGTCGGTTCACGAGAAGGATGCTCACGGCATCCCTCTTCACCCTCCCCTTCGCACTGGTGGCTGCGGACGCCCCCGGGATGTTCAAGGTTCCGGGCACCAGCACGAGCATGAAGATCTACGGGTTCGCCGAACTCAACGGCACCTACGACATGGGGACGCGCAACTCGGACATTGACGACTTCGACTGGGCGTCCTTCCTCCCCACCCAGCCCTTCGACAAGTCCTCCAAAAACCCCTCAGGTTCCCCTGCCAACCAGATGTACCTGACCCTCCGCACCTCCCGGATCGGGATCATGACCACGACCCCCAGCAGCCTGGGCGACATCGTGGCCGTGGTGGAAGCGGACTTCAACTCCCCGTCCCCCTCCAACTTCTCCAGCCCCGCCACCACCAATGGCAACACCTTCCGCCTTCGCAAGGCCTACGGCCAGATCGGCGGCTTCCTCTTCGGCCAGACCTGGTCCACTTTCTTTGATGGCGATTCCGTGCCGGACGGCGTGGACTTCAATCCCGTGGCCTCGGCCAACGCCACCCGCCAGGGCATGCTCGCCTACACGTGGCATCCCTCGAAGGAAGCCTCCTTCACCCTGGCCGTGGAAGCCCCCTTCAACCGCATGTTCCAGGGCCAGTCGGGACGCGTGGTCATCCAGGATGCGGGCGAGAACTACGCCGGCGATTCCTATGCCACCACCCCTGACCTCATCGGCAACTACACCTACAGCGACAAGTGGGGCCACGTGTCCCTCCGCGGTGTGGCCATGGAGTACAAGAATCTCAACCACAGCGCCAACGGCTTCGGCGGCGCCCTCTCCGGCCACTTCAACATCGGCAATGACAGCCTGGTCTGGAGCGTGCAGGGTGGCAACGGCATCGGCCGCTACATGCTCGGCAGCCTCCTCCAGAGCGCCCTCGACGACGGCAAGCAGATCAACCTCTGGAAGGCCATGGGCTACCACGTGGGCTACACCCACGTATGGAACGCCGACTGGCGGAGCAATATTGTCGCCAGCCGCGTGAGCTTCACCGATCCCGGCTCCGGCACCCCCGGCGTGTCCCTGAACCGGTGGCTGCAGAACTATTCGGGCTACTGGGGTCCCGACGGCCAGCCCAACAAGACCCTCGACAACTACATGATCAATACCTTCTACAACATCTCCAAGACCGTCTACTGCGGCTTCGAATACAACTGGGGCAAGCGCACGACCATGGACACCTACACGGGCGCCGTGGCCGGACCTGCCAACGAAGGCACCCAGAAGCGAATCAACTTCGTCTTCCGGGCCAGCTTCTTCTAGACCGGGGCACCCTGTGGACCCCTTCAACCTTTCCATTACGGAGGCACTATGAAGAAATCCTATCTGGTGGCCCTGGCCATCGTCGCAGGTACCGCGCTCTCCTTCATGGGGTGCGACAAGAACAAGAATGTGGTCGTGGGCGGTGTCGCCCCGCTGACCGGCGAGGCCGCCACCTTCGGCGCATCCACCAAGAACGGCTATGACCTGGCCGTTGCCGAGTGGAATGCCAAGGGCGGCGTGCTGGGCAAGCAGGTCCAGCTGGTCTTCGCCGACGACAAGGGCGATCCCGCCGAGGGCGCCACCGTCTTCACGAAGCTCATCGAGCAGGACAAGGCCTGCGCGGTGCTCGGCACCGTCATGTCCAAGGTCTCCCTGGCCGGCGCTCCCATCTGTCAGAACGCCAAGATCCCCATGATCGCCACCGCGTCGACCAATCCCAAGGTCACGGGCGTGGGGAACTATGTCTTCCGCGCCTGCTTCATCGATCCCTTCCAGGGCACGGTGGGCGCCAAGTTCGCCTTTGACGATCTGAAGGCCAAGAAGGCTGCCTGCCTCTTCGACGTGGGCAACGACTACACCAAGGGCCTGTCCGAGTTCTTCAAGGCCAAGTTCGTCGCCCTGGGTGGCGAGGTCGTCGGCTTCGAGGGCCATGCCACCGGAACCTCCGACTTCAAGGCCCAGCTGACCAAGGTCCTCGCCAGCAAGCCTGACGTGCTCTATGTCTCCGACTACTACGCTGACGTGGCGATCATCGCCAAGCAGGCCCGGGAACTCGGCTTCAAGGGGCCCCTGGTGGGCGGTGATGGCTGGGATTCCCCCAAGCTGACCGAGATCGCCGGTTCGGCCATCGAGGGCTGCTTCTTCACCAACCACTACGCCAAGGAAGACAAGTCCCCCATCGTCCAGGAATTCGTCAAGAAATACTCCGAGAAGTACAAGGCTTCCCCCGACGCCCTCGCGGCGCTGGCCTACGACGCAGCCAACATCATGCTGGACGCCATCAAGCGCGCCGGCTCCACGGACGGCGCCGCCATCCAGGGAGCCATGGCCAAGACCGACCTCCGCGTCGTCACGGGCCAGGTGAAGTTCGACGGTGAACGCAACCCTGTGAAGTCCGCCGTCATCATCGAGATCAAGGGCGGCCAGCAGGTCTACAAGACCACTGTCGCTCCGTAAAGCAGAGCTGTCCTGTTCCAAGGGGGGGGCTCTGGCCCCCCCCCAACGAAAGAAAGAGGTCCCCAGATGGAGTCCATCTTCAGCCCGCAACAGATCGTGAATGGTCTTCAGCTGGGAGCGATCTATGCGCTCATCGCGCTTGGCTACACCATGGTGTACGGCATCGTGCGCCTCATCAACTTCGCCCACGGCGATTTCTTCATGGTCGGGGCCTATGCGGCCTTTGGCTCGTTCTTCATGTTCAATGTCTTCCTTCCCCGCGGCAATGGACTCGCCTTCATCGTCCTGATCCTCGCCATGGCCGCCGGCGGCGCCATCGCCGTCCTCACTGATCACTTCGCCTACAAACCACTTCGGTACAAGCCGAAGCTGTCTTCCCTCGTGACCGCCATCGGCGTGTCTATGTTGCTTGAGTACGCCTTTTCAGCCATTCCCATGATCGGCCCTTCGCCCCGGGGCTTCCCGGAGATCCTGCCTAAGAAGATGTACCACTTTGGCTCTGCGGAAGTATCCAACTACGTGATCGTCGATCTGGCCGTAGCCGCAGTGCTCATGATCGGCCTGACCTTCCTCATCCAGCGCACCTCCCTGGGCAAAGCCATGCGTGCCGTTTCCCAGGACAAGGATGCTGCCCGGCTCATGGGGATCAATGTCGACCGGATCATCTCCCTCACCTTCCTCATCGGCGGCGCCTTCGCCGGCGCTGCTGGGCTCCTTGCCGGACTTACCTATCCGAGAATCCAGCCCTACATGGGCATCCTGCCTGGCTTGAAGGCCTTCATCGCCGCCGTGCTGGGGGGCATCGGAAGCATCCCTGGAGCCGTGCTCGGGGCCTTCATCATGGGAATCGCTGAAACCTGCGCCACTGCCTACAACTCGCTTCTGGGAGAGGGGATCGCCTTCGTGATTCTCATCGTCGTCCTCCTATTGAGGCCCAGTGGCATTTTCGGCGAAAAAACGGCCGACAAGATCTAGGGGGACTGGCATGGACAAGTTAAAAAGTTTGAAACTGCTGATGGCAGGATTGATTTTCTACTTGATCGTTCAAATCCTTAGCGCCGTCGGGGTTCTGAACGGCTACTTCATGGTGATCATCAACCGGTCCCTCGTGTTCGTGATCCTCGCGGTTTCGCTCAACCTCATCAACGGTGTCACCGGACAATTCTCCCTTGGGCACATGGGCTTCGCCGCCGTGGGAGCCTATGCCTCGGGCTCCATCACCACCCTCATTTTCAAACTCTCGCCCCACCATCCCCAGGATGCGGTGGTGTTCCTGATCGCGATCATCGTCGGCGGGTTTTTCGCCGCTCTGGCCGGATTTCTGATCGGGTTCCCTTCCCTCCGACTCAAAGGAGATTACCTGGCCATCGTGACCTTGGGGTTCGGGGAGATCATCCGCACCATTCTGAACAATATCCCCGCCGTGGGCGGCCCCCGTGGTCTTCTTGGCATCCCCAAATTCTCCAATTTCACCGTCATCTTCCTCTTCACGCTGGGCACCATCATCCTCATCCGCAATCTTGTCCAGTCCTCCATCGGCCGAACCATGATCTCGATTCGCGAGAATGAGCTGGCCAGCGAACTGGTCGGCGTTGATACCACGAAATACAAAGTCCTTGGTTTCGTCGTTGGCGCCTTCTTCGCGGGCATCGGTGGCGGCCTTCTGGCGCATCTGCTCCAGATCGCTCATCCAACCCAGTACGGGTTCTACGCCTCGGCCCTGATCCTCATCATGGTGTATGTGGGAGGCATCGGATCCTTGACGGGATCCATCGTCGCGGCCTTCTCCCTCACCTTCCTCACGGAGGGCCTGCGAGTCGGCATCGACTGGTTGCGAGATACGGTAGGCATTCCCATCGGAACCGAGTGGACCATGGTGATCTACGCCGTGCTCCTGATCCTCATCATGCTTTACAAGACGGAAGGCCTCATGGGCATGCGTGAATCCTCCATCCTGGTGATCAAGGAGAAACAGGGATGAGCGCCCTCCTTTCCGTCCAGAACATGTCCCACTATTTCGGCGGGCTGAAAGCCGTGTCCGAATTTTCCTTCGATGTGCCCGAGGGCGTCATCTACGGTCTCATCGGCCCCAACGGTTCAGGCAAGACCACCTGTTTCAACCTGATCACGGGGATCTATACCCCCACCCAGGGGAAGATCCTTTTCAAGGGGGAGGAGATCCAGGGCAACAAGCCATTCCGCATCGTCCACAAGGGCATCGCCCGCACCTTCCAGAACCTCCGCATCTTCAACAACCTCTCCGTCATCGATAACATCCGGGTGGCAAGGCACTTCACCACCCGCTCCGGGGTGTTCAGCACCCTCCTCCGCCTTCCGAGCTTCAAGCAGGAAGAGGAGAAGGTCCGGGAAGAGGCCATGAATCTCATCCAGCTCATGAACCTGCACTCGCGCGCCACGGAAATGGCCAAGAACCTACCTTACGGGGAGTTGCGTAGGCTCGAAATCGCCAGGGCCCTGGCCACCAAGCCCAAGCTCATCCTCCTGGATGAACCCGCGGCCGGCATGAACCCCAAGGAGACTGAAGATCTGATGAGGCTCATCCAGCGTGTGAGGGATGAATTCAAGGTCACGATCTTCCTGATCGAACACCACATGAAATTCGTGACTGGGATCTGCGAGAAGGTGAAGGTCATCGATTTCGGAACCACCATCGCAGAGGGCCGGCCGGAGGATGTCGTCAAGGATCCCAAGGTCCTCGAGGCCTATCTCGGACGGAAGGCGGTCGTATGCTGAGCGTCAAGAATCTCAAAGTCACCTATGGCAGCATTGCAGCCATTTCGGATGTGTCCTTCGAAGTTCCGGAAGGGAAAATCGTTTGCCTCATCGGGGCGAACGGCGCGGGCAAGACCACCACACTGAGGGCCGTCAGTGGGCTTGTGGCGCCATCGGCTGGCACAGTGACCTTCAAGGGTGCTGATATCACGGGAGCCCCAGCGCACAAGCTGGTGGGCCTGGGTATGTCCCATGTGCCCGAGGGAAGGCGGATCTTCCCCATCCTGACCGTGAAGGAGAACCTCGAACTCGCCGCCTGGACCATCAAAGACAAGACCGAGGTGAAGCGACGCCTGGAAGAAGTCTATGAAATGTTCCCCCGGATCAAAGACCGCATTGGCCAGTTGGGAGGCACCCTTTCCGGCGGCGAACAGCAGATGCTGGCCGTGGGGCGTGCCATGGTCACCGGTGGGGATATTCTTCTGCTGGATGAACCCAGCATGGGCCTGGCCCCTGTCCTGGTGGACGAAATTTTCGATAAAATCATCGCCATCAACAAGAAAGGGACAACCGTTCTCCTGGTCGAACAGAATGCCAGCGAGGCCTTGGAGATCTCCGACTTCGCCTATGTCCTCGAGGTTGGCTACAGCACCATCTCTGGACCAGCCAAAGAGATCGCTGCCGATGCCAGGGTTCGCGAAGCCTATCTCGGCGTCTGAAGGTAGGAACCCGGGCCCAGCCAAGACCTGCCAGCTCCCTTGCTTCAGTTTGAAGGTGGATAGTCCTTGGCGGCCTCCCGTCCCGACAGCACCCGCAGGGCGCCCTTGGCCAGGGCCATCATTTCGTTCTCGCCGGGGTAGACCTTCACGTCGCAACCCAGGGCCGAGGTCAGCCGACAGAGTTCGCCTACGAGCCGGGAGGAGCGGGCCATGCCGCCGGTGAGGAGGATGGCATCGAGGGGCGTACCTTCGAAGGCCGGCACCAGGCCCGTGATGGCCTTGGCGATCTGGTAGGTCATGGCCTCAAAGACCAGCCCGGCCTCGGCATCCCCAGCCTCCACCCGTCGCTCCACCTCCCGCAGATCCGAGGTGCCCAACAGGTCCACGAGGCCTCCGCGGCCCTTGTTCAGGAGCTTCAATTCGGCCTTGGTGTACTTGCCGGAGAAGCAGAGGTCGATGAGCTGGCCAGGAGGCAGGCTGCCCGTGCGCTGGGGCGAGAAGGGGCCTTCCCCATCCAGCCCGTTGTTCACATCGATGTAGCGGCCCTTGCGGTGGGCCCCCACGGTGATCCCGCCACCCATGTGGGCCACGATGACATTGATGCGCTCGTAGAAGGTCTCATGCTCCTCGGCGTAGCGCCGGGCCGTGGCGATCTGATTGAGGGCATGGCTGATCACGCGGCGGGGCAGTTCCTTGAGGCCCGAGATCTTCACTTTGGGATCGGCCTCATCCACCACCACGGGATCCACGATGTAGGCTGGCTTGCCCGTACCGGCCACCAGTTCCGCGGCAATGAGGGCGCCCAGATTCGAGGCATGCTCACCGCGCCGCCCGGCTCTCAGGTCCTCCAGCATGGCGGGGCCGACGCTCCAGGTGCCGTGGGGGATGGGCCGCAGCAGACCGCCCCGCCCGGCGACGGCGTCGAGGTCTTCCAGGCCGAGGCCCTGGGCCGCCATTACCCGCAGCACGGCCTCCTTGCGGAAGGCGAACTGCTCGGTGATGGGCCTGCCCTCGAAGCCCTTGAGGGCTTCGGCCGGATGCTGGATCTCCTCGCTGAAACGCTCCTCGTCGCCTTCGAAGATGGACGTCTTGGTGGAGGTAGAGCCGGGGTTCAGCACCAGCACGCGGTGGCGGCGGAAGAAGGTGTCCTTGGGCGTGCGTTGCCATTCGCCGTAGGCGTGTAGGCGCATGACCGAGGCCTTCACCGCCAGGCGGATGTCCTCGGGCGTGCAGTCCATGGGCAGGTCCACGCCCTGGAACCGGAGGCCGAACATCACCGGAAACTTGCGGGCCCCCGGGAAGCGCGTGGCGTAGAGGTTGTAGAGCAGGTTGCCCATGTCCAGGTTGGGGCAGACGATCACGTTGGGGCCGCCCTCCCAGGGCAGGCCCTCCGCGTGGTAGAGGTCGGCGGAACGGCGGGAGAGGGCCACGCTCACCTTCACCTCGCCCCGGATGTGGATGCTGCCGTAGCGCGCCGAATGCTTGATGCGCTCGGCCAGGATCTCAGGCACCAGGTCGGCGGCCCGCCGCACCAGCTCGGGCGATGGCCCCTCGTCACTGCCACGGTTCGAGTAGGACACCATGGCGCAACGGATCTCCGGCAGCACGTCCTCCGGGATGAGATCGCGGGCCACGGCGCAGGTGCCCACGGCCACTTCCGCCAGGGTGCGCGGGGTCATGCTGGCATTCACGCCCACGTCACCGAACACCACGATGTTGTGGGGGTAGACCTCTTCGGGGTGTTCGTCGGGCAGCACGAAGACGCCGGTCTCGCAGGCCACACCCCGGTGGGCCAGCAGCTCCACCATGGGCCGAAAGAAGGCCTTGGGCTCGTGGATGGCGCCGCCCACCACCATGTCGGCATGGCCCAGTTTCACGGCCCAGATGCCGAAACGACCGGGCTCGGCGACGAGTTTCCGCGCAGCCTCGATGCACATGGGCCGCTCGTTGACCCGGCACCAGTCCAGGCAGGCCACGGCGAAAGCCTCGATCAGATCGGGCCGCGAGGCCGGCTCCAGGTAGGCCGCCTCGGACAGGGTGTAGGCCACTCGGTCCGCGCCCAGATGGGCCAGCGCATGGGTGGCCAGGGCCCGCACCTCGGCCTCCGGGGCCAGGAAGACGGGCCGGATGAAGCGGCCCAGGAAGCAGGCGGCTTCGAGGGTCCGGGCATCCAGGGCCTCCGGGAACACCACGGTGGGCCGGTTCCGGGGCTCCGCCAGCAGCCGGCTATCGAGGGAGGCTTCGATGTCAAACATGGGACTCCAGTGGCCTTCGCAGGCCGAGTCTATCAGGGGCCATGCCGCTGTTTTCTACCTGTTGGTCACATTCCGGCTCAGTGGTCTGTCACGGTGGCCGATTCCACCCAGATCACCTCGCAGGAGCCATCCCCGGTATCCGTCCGCGTGAGGCTGCTGACCCAGTGCCAGCCATCCTTGCCCTCGGCCCGGATGAGCTGCCCCCGGAGCTCGACGACCTGTCCCGTCTTCACCGACAGCAGGCGCCGTTTCACGGCATCGTTCGCCGGGATCATGTGCATGTTCGCGCTGTGGCTGATGATCTCGCCCGCGGGGATGGGCAGGAGGCCGGAGCTCCAGAAGTACCAACGGTCCTGCTGGCGGACGGTGATGGCTTCCAGAACCTTTGAATCGGACATGGGCCCCCAGCCCAGGGCGAAATCCACGGGGGACAGCTCCGCCGCCCGATCGAAGCGGTAGCGTTCCGTGCCCAGCACCCGGGCCCGGAGCTCGAAGCGGGCCAGAGGCGTGATCCGATGCTCCCGGTAGGTCCAGGAGCCCGGCGGCTGCGGCGTACCCTGGACAGGCTCCTGGGGCGCCAGGACGCCCGGGGGCTGGTCAAGGGGACGCCCCAGCCACCACCTGCCGCCCAGGAGGCCCGCCAGGGTCAAAAGCGCCAGGGTCCCCCAGCGTTCCCGGCACCATTCGAGCCATTCGTCCATCCCCAAGGCTACCCTGGCTCAGAACTTCACGAGGTTGCCGATGACGAACTGATGGTGGTCCGTGCCCAGATCCCGCACCAATGGGAAGGCGATAGTGATCAGGAACACCCGCCCGATGGAACTCTTCAGGTTGCCCAGGCGCAAACCCGCGCCCATATCCATGTAGGTGCGGCTCCAGCCGCCAGTGTCGGCCCGGCGGAGGGCCCCCGCATCCGCGTAGGCCACGAACCCGAGTTGCAGCAGCCCCATCCAGTTGACGCTGGTAGTGATGCGCTCCTCCAGCGAGGCCATCCACCGGCGGTCTCCCAGCAGCAGGTGGTTGCCGTACCCCCGCATCCCATCCATTCCTCCCAGGTAGAGCAGCTTCTCGGGCTCCGGCTGGTGAACCGCGTCCAGCTGCAGGTAGGCGGCCTGGGTCTGGAACCGGAAACCCTGGTGATAGGCCGTGAAGCTGGCATTCGCGGAGGTATCCAGCCAGCCGGCGGGTTCGTGGCGGGCCTCGGCCTGGGTCCGGAACAGGAGGAGGCTTGCGTCTCCCGGGGCCCAGCCCTTGGAGACGCCGGCCCGGAAGAAGGGGGAGGAGACCTCGGTGCCGAGGCCCTTCAGGTAGGAGCCGAGGCTCAAATTCAGGTCCCAGCCGAGGCTGAAATCCTCGGGATGGGTCATGCCCGCGAGATCCTTGAAGGTCCTGAACCGGTCTTCGAAGAAGGCCCAGCTCAGGTGGACGCCCTGGAGCCGGCGATCCAGTAGCAGCGGCGCAGGCAGGCCGCCCGAGGCCAGGGTCTGCAAGGGACCGAACCGCGCCCGCTTCAGGTCCAGGCCCGCGCCCAGCCGGATCGCCCTGCCATCCGTCACGGCCGCAGCCCAGGAGCCCTCGACCAGAGCGTTTTCCCATCGGGAACGGAAGGAATAGGCGGTCTGCTCCAGGTTGTAGATCGACTGCACGACATCCAAGGACTCGGCCTTGAAGGTCATGGACCAGGGCGTCTCCAGGCCGCGATAGGGCCGTGTCAGATTCAGAAACCGAGTCTTCCCGTCCGAGAGCACCTGGTACCGGGTGGCAAGCGTCCACTGGCTCCCCAGGAACTGCCGGTCCAGATAGTTCAGAGTGTCGATGGACCGCTCGGGGGTCTTCTCGTGGGCCAGCATCAGGTCCTTGCCGAAACCCAGGGAATTGGCCTCGTGGATGGCGAACCCGAAGTCCCGTTGCCCACCCACCTGGGAGAAGCCGGCGCTGACCTTCAGCGTCCAGGCATCCAGGGTGTGGACCACCGCGTGGACCGCACCCGTCTCATCCACCCGGGCCTCGATCCGGGCATCCTTCAGGAACCGGAAGGTCCGCAGGTTCCGCTCGGTTTCATGGATCAGCCGGGCGTTCACCTCTTCGCCAGCGCGGAACAGCAGCTCCCGGCGCACCACCTGCTCCCGGGTTTCGATGTGCAGGAAGTTTGCCGTGCGTCCCAGCCAATGGTTCTCGCGGGCGCGTGCGGGATCGAAGACATCATGAATGCGGATCTCGATGCCCACTAGGCGGGCCTGCCGGGCTTCCAGCTCCTCCCAGGTGGGCGGGACCTGGGCGGCAAGAGAAGATCCGGCCAAAAGGATGAATCCTGCCCCCACCCCCCTGCGGGGGCGGATCCAACCCCTGGCTGCGGCTCGGTGAAGGGACATGATCCAGCATAGAACGCGGGTGGACCTCGCTACGGAGGGATCACCCACCTTCAAGGCGGGCTCACAAGGAATGGTGATGGCCATCACGGCGCGAAGGGAGGATCGGCCTATGTTCGTCGACTTCACATGATTCTTTCTCCGCTGGATCCCCATGGCCCGCTTCCCCTGAAGCCGGGGCCCCGGACCGCGGGAAGAAACCAGAATTCAGGCGGGACGGCGCCCGAGATCGGTACACTTGCACACATCCGTCCCCTGGAGACTACATGGACTCTTCCTGGCTTACCGCCAACCCCGGCCTCTTCCTGCTGACCGTTTTCGGCACCGCCTTCGCTGTACTGCTTCTCAGCAAGTGGATCCGCTACATCCCCAACAACCGCGTCGGCATCGTGGAAAAGCTCATCAGCGGCAAGGGGTCCGTGAAGACCGGTCTCATGGCGCTAAACGGCGAGGCGGGCTTTCAGCCTCAGCTCCTGCGCGGCGGCTGGCACTTCCTGACCCCCTTCCAATACCGCATCCACAAGATGCCCCTGGTGACCATCCCCCAGGGCAAGATCGGCTACGTCTTCGCCCGGGATGGCAAGGACCTGCCGCCCTCCCAGGCCCTGGCCAGCAATACCCGTGGCGCCGACTTCCAGGATGTGCTGGCCTTCATCCAGGGCGGCGGCGAGAAGGGCCCCCAGCGGCAGATCCTGCGTGAGGGCATGTACGCCATCAACCTCGTGCAGTTCGTGGTGCTGACCGAGGACCAGGTCTACTACCTGCCCCTGGACAAGAGCGAGCTGGAAACCTTTCAGAAGATGAGCGCCATCATCGCCGAGCGCGCGGGCTGGCGGCCCGTCATCATCCGCGGCACGGACGACGCCGTGGGCGTCGTGACGGTACATGACGGCCCAAGCCTTCAGAGCGGGGAGATCATCGCCTCCACCGTGGGCGAGGATCCCCAGAAGGCCTCGACCTACCACAACAACTTCCAGGACGCCGACAAGTTCCTGGTGGCGGGTGGTCAGCGCGGGCGCCAGTACCAGGTGCTGGTGGAGGGCACCTACTACATCAACCGCCTCTTTGCGACCGTGGAGCTCATCCCCAAGACCGTGGTGGATGTGGGTACGGTTGGTGTCGTGGTGAGTTACACCGGCGCCCTGGGGACGGACGTCAGTGGCCTGGACTACCGCCATGGGGAACTCGTCGCCCCGGGCAGCCGGGGTGTGTGGAGCGATCCCCTGCTGCCGGGCAAGTACGCCTTCAACACCTATGCCGGCAAGGTGCTCATGGTGCCGACCACGAACTTCATCCTGAAGTGGACGAAGGGCGAAGTGGGCAGCCACAAGTTCGACGAGAACCTGAGCGAAGTGAGCCTCATCACCAAGGACGCCTTCGAGCCCAACCTGCCGCTGTCCGTGGTGGTCCACATCGACTACCGCAAGGCGCCCCTCGTCATCCAGCGCTTTGGCGATATCAAGAAGCTGGTGGAGCAGACCCTCGATCCCATGGTCAGCGCCTACTTCAAGAACGTCGGCCAGACCCGCACCCTCATCCAGCTCATCCAGGACCGCAGCGCCATCCAGGAGCAGAGCGGCGTCCAGATGAAGGAGAAGTTCACCCACTACAACCTGGAGCTCCAGGAAGTGCTCATCGGCACCCCCACCAGTGGCGCGCCCGGCGGTCAGATCGAGCAGATCCTGGTGCAGCTGCGCAGCCGCCAGATCGCCAACGAGCAGGTGGAGACCTATGCCCGGCAGGAGACCGCCGCCGTGAAGGAACGGGAGCTGCGCGAAGCCGAGGCCCGGGCCAAGCAGCAGACCATGCTGACGGAATCCGCCATCAGCATCGAGGTGCAAAGCAACCAGGGCAAGGCCGACTACGCCAAGGCCCAGCAGCAGGCGGCGCAGATCCAGACCCTCGCTGGCGCCGAGGCCGAGAAGGTCCGCCTCATGGGCGAGGGGGAGGCCAAGCGCATCAAGGTCATGGCCGAGGCCCAGGCTGAGCAGGCCGCCCGCGTGGGCATCGCCCAGGCCATGGCCATCGAGGAGCAAGTCCGCGCCTACGGTGGCCCCCAGTTCCAGCTGGTGCAGCAGGTCATGAACCGCTTCGCCGAAGCCATCGAGAAGTCCCAGGTGGATGTGGTCCCCAAGATCCACATGGGCGGCGGTGACAAGGGCGGCGGCAGCCTCATCGAAAGCCTACTGGGCCTGCTGCTCAGCGAAAAGGCCGGGCAGCTGGCGGGCGTCGCCCTGCCCACGGCTGTGAACCCAGAAGCGGAAGCCCTGAAGACCGCCATGCGGCAGCACCTCACCAAGTAGGATTCATCGTTTTCGAAGGGGCGTGGCGGCGCAAAGAATCGCCGGCACGCCCCTTGTTGGTGCGACCTAGTTAGCCTGCTGTTCCGAACAAGCCTGGCCCGCGGTATTGGGTGCAGAGCTGGGTTGGCCGACCTTCCGGCTGCTCCACAGCAGCCAGGCCGACCAGGCATTGAACAAAGCGACCCCCGCCAGGATCCCGGCCAGGCGGGACCAGGGCTCGCCGTAGGCCAGGCGCTCCTCCACCCGCAGCCAGGTCATGAAGCCCCAGATGGCCGCGCAAAGCCCCATCACCACCGTCATCACTGCCCGGACCTCGGACCAGGTCACCAGCAGGGTCACCATCAGCATGAGCGTCAGGGGCACGATCATGATCAGCGGGAACCCCAGGCGCATGAACAGGGCGGCCAGCAGCAGCAGGCAGAACTGGGCGGGCAGAATGCGAAGAAAGGACATCGTGGCTCCGTCGAAGGTTAAATCATACCAAGTGCTCCGAAATACTAGATCACAACTCCCGGGGCCGGCCGTACGGGGCGACTCACCGCCGCATCCCTTACACTCTTCCCATGTCCGACGCCCTGCTCCACGCTCTCCTCGACACCTGCCGCCGCCTCCATGCCGCTGGCCTGCTGGCGGCCTCGGACGGCAACCTGTCCGTGCGGCTGCCCAACGGCCTCATCGCCATGACACCCAGCGGCGTGCCCAAGGCCAAGGTTCAACTGGGGGATCTGGCCTACCTGCAGCTTGACGGCGCCATCGTCGAAGGCCTGCCCAGCAGCGAGCGGGCCATGCACCTGGCCATCTACAACGCTGTGCCCCAGGCCAAAGCCATCGTCCACGCTCACCCGCCCACGGCCATCGCCTGGTCCCTGGCCCGGCCCGAGCTGCAGGAGCTGCCCTCGGACGGGCTGCCGGAAGTCATCCTGGCCGCGGGCCGCATTCCCATCGTCCCCATGGCCATGCCGGGCACCGAAGCGATGGGCGCGAACCTCTTGCCCTTCCTGCCGGCGCACCGGCTCATGATCCTGGCCCGCCACGGCGGCCTCTGCTGGGGTGAGCACATGAACGAGGCCGCTGGAGGCATGGAGCGCCTGGAACAGGTGGCCACCATTCTCTGGAAGGCCGAGACCCTGGGCGGCGCCAAGCCGCTGTCGCCGGCTGAGATCGAGGAACTGCGAGCGCTGAGGGCCAAGCTTGGACCAAGAATTATTTGATTTGAAACCGCAGATGGCGTAGATGACGCAGATTGGATTCACAAGCATCCAACTTTTCATCTGCGAAATCTGCGTCATCTGCGGTTAAAAAATAAAGGCATTCCATGAACCCCTTCGATTCCCTCGGTCTCCGCCACGATGGCCGCACGCTCTGGGTGCTTGACCAGACGCAGCTGCCGGACGCGGAGGTGTGGCTGGACGGCAGTGATCCATCGGCCATGATTGCCATGATCAAGCGGCTGGCGGTGCGTGGCGCGCCCCTCATTGGCGTGGCGGCGGCGGCCAGCCTGGCCACCTTCGCCCAGCGCGGCGCCAGCGCCGGCGAGTACGCCGCCGCCTGCGGGGTCCTGCGGGCAGCTCGGCCCACGGCCGTGAACCTCATGTGGGCCATGGATCGCATGAAGGGCGCGACGGATCCGGTGGCCGAGGCCCAGGCCATCTTCGAGGAGGATGTACGGCTCTGCGAGGGCATGGCCCGGCATGGCGCCGAGCTTATCCAGGATGGCGAAGGGCTGCTCACCCACTGCAACACCGGCGGTCTGGCCACTGCGGGCATCGGCACGGCTCTGGGCGTCATCCGCCGCGCCCACGAGCAGGGCAAGCGCATCCATGTCTACGCCGATGAGACCCGGCCCCTGCTGCAGGGCGGGCGGCTCACGGCCTGGGAACTGAAGAAGCTGGGCATTCCAGCGACCCTGATCACCGACAGCATGGCGGCCCTGCTGCTGCGGGATGGCAAGGTGCAGCGGGTGCTGGTGGGTTCCGATCGAGTGGCCGCCAACGGCGATTTCGCCAACAAGGTGGGGACCTACGGACTCGCCGTGCAGGCGCGGCACCACGGCGTGCCCTTCCACCCCGTGGCGCCCTTCTCCACGGTGGATCTGGCCTGCCCCAACGGTGCTGCCATCCCCATCGAGGAGCGTGACCAGGCTGAAGTGCGCGGCTATGGCACCCTGCGCTGGGCACCCACTGACACGCCCACCTGGAACCCGAGCTTTGATGTCACCCCCGTGGAACTCGTCACCAGCCTCGTGCTGGATCGGGGTGTATTCAATGCTGCGGAGCTTCTATCTGGCGCGCTATCGCAACGATTGCCGTGAATCAGCCTCTCACTGTCCCCGCCCGCTCAGGGCCTGCAAGCCCACGCCAACGACGATGACGCCGAGAGCCACCCAGCGCATGGGGGTCATGGCCTCGCCGAGGAAGGCCCGGGCCATCAGGGCATTGGCGATGAAGCCCAGCGCCAGAAAGGGGTAGGCGTAGTTCACCTGCACCATGGACAGGGCGCCCAGCCACACGATCACGCTCACGGCGTAACAGGCCAGGCCTGCGATCACCCAAGGTTCGAGCATGAGGCGGAAGAGGGGGCCAGCGGCCAGTTGCATGCCCCCGGCCGCCTGCAGGCCCTTCTTCAGGCAGATCTGGGCCGCGGCATTGAGGAGTACGCCCAGCACGATGAGGGGAATAGCTTTCAGGTTGGGGCTCAAGGGGCCTCCACGGGAGTCGGTCGTTTCTTCAACAGCAGGGTCTCATCCCCGCCCGTGGGCTCGGTCAACGGCAACGGCGCAGGGGTCGTGGACCAGTCCGCCAGGCTTGAGCGGATGGGCGTCTGAAGCTGGGTGGAGGATTCCTTCATCCCCCATCTTCCCCTGGAACAGGTGACCTCGCCCAGCGCGATAGAATGGGTCATGATTCCCGTCCTCTTCAGCCTCTGCCTCCTCACCAGCCCCTCGGGCAACGCAGGCGCAGCCCGCGATCTGGGATCCGTGACCGTAGATGGGGTCAAAGAAGACCTCAAACAGGCGGGCAAGGAAATCGGCCGAGGCGTCAAGAAGGGCGCCAAGGCCGTGGGCCACGCGGCCAAGGAAGGGGGCCAGGCCGTGGGCCGCGGTGCCAAGACTGCCGGCAAGGGCATCGCCAAGGGCGGTAAAGAGGCGGGGCGTGGGGTGAAAGAGGCCGTGAAGAAATAGCCAGCCCGGCGCTCACTTCCTCCGTGCCACCACGGCCGATGGGTTCCGGGCCACTTCCTCCCAGCGCCCCCGCTCTTCTGGGCTCAGCTCCTTCCAGTTGGAGGTCTTCGCCAGCATCAGGACCGGCCGCGATGGATCCTGGGCTTTCATACGGTCGGCCATGGCGCCGAGGGCCTCGGTGTCCTCGTCGAACCAGCGGGATCGATCCGGCAGCCGGTCGCGACCATAGGCCAGCTCGCCCGTGCCCGCCACCACCACGACCCGGGTCCGGGCATAGAAGGGCAGTCCCTGAAAATAGTTGCCGTAGCTGATCCACTGGGCGTTGGCCGGGCTCCTGCGCAACAGCTCCGCCATGGACTTGCCCGGTCCCGCGGTCGCCTGCGCGGCTAGCACCAGCGCCCAGAGGGCTGCGCCGAAGGCCACCACGAGTCGGACCGGGCTAAGCCCCTTCGGGCGCTGGGCCCAGAGGCCCAATCCGGCGAAGGCGCCACCCAGGGCCAGGATCCAGCCGAATCCAGGCAGGTCCTTGAGAAACAAGAAACCACTCAGCAGGAAGAGGCCCCCCAAGAGGATCAATTCCCAGCCCATGCGGCGCAGCGCCAGGCCTTCCTCCCCATCCCGCTCGAAGGTGCAGGCCAGGGCGGCCAGGGGCACGATGGCGGGGAGAATATAAGGCGGCAGCTTGGAGCCGGAGAGGCTGAAGAAGGCCAAGGGCCAGAGGAAGGTGAGCACCGTGGTGCCAATGGTCCACCGGGCCAAGTGGTCCTGGCTCTGGGGCCCCCTTCCCCGCAGGAAGGTCCAGGTGCGGCGCAGGCCCACCACCGTGGCGGATAGCCAGGGCAGCAGTCCGAGAGCCAGGATCCCGATGAAGTAGAGCTTGTCGAGCAGCCAGTTGCTGGAGCCCTGTCGGGCGTGCTCATGGGTGAGGAAGCGCGTGAAGTGCTCGTGGATGAAAAAGAACTGGGCATGGCCCGGATTGGCCCGGTTCACCGCCCAGAACCAGGGCACTACCAGGATCAGGTAGAGCAGCCAGCCGAGGGGGTCCAGGGCCGTGCGCAGCACCGCCCCCCGCAGCCCCGCATCCCGCCAGGCGAAGGCCAGGGAGAACAATAGGATGCCGCCTGTGAGGATCACCTCGGCCAGCCCCTTGGTGAGCATGGCGCCAGCCAGGAGGAAAAAAGTGAGGAGGGTCCAGGCCAGGGAGGCTGATCCTTCCCGTCGCCGGACGACGGCTTCCACAAAGGCGGCGATGGCCGCCACCAGGAAGGCGCTGAAGAGGGCATCCAGCGTGAGCAGCTGGCCCACCAGGAAGGCCAGCAGGCCCGTGGCGGCCATGAAGGGCGCCCACAGGGGCTCCCGGGCACCGAGGCGCTTGGCCAGCCGCCAGGCCGCCCAGATCATGAGCCCCGAGGCCAGCGCCAGGGGCAGCCGGGCCGCAGCCCCGTTCAGGCCGAAGAACTTCATGCTGAGGGCCGAAAGCCAGTACTGCAGAGGTGGTTTCTCGAAGTAGAGCACCCCGTTCAGGTGCGGCGTCAGCCAGTCGCCGGTGGCCAGCATCTCCCGGGGGATCTCCGCATAGCGGGCCTCGTCCGGCTCCCATAGCGGGCGCACCAGCAGGGGGAGCAGACCGAGAAAAAACCAGAGGGCCAGGAGGGTGGAGCGTTCGCGGCGCGTCATGAGGTAATGGTCATCCAAAAGAAAAAGATTCACCACTAAGACAGGAAATATCCCTTTGTCTCGCGTATTCGTGAAGCGGATACCGAGAAGACCACGAAGAATGAAATGCTTTTCTATCTCAGCGCGGCTTCACAACCGCGGTGTGGGTCGAGGTCAAGTGCCGCGCTGAGCAAATCGGGTCCTAGCCCTCCGTCTCCACCACCTTCTCCTGCGCCTTGTGCTCCTCCACGAAGAAGTCGAGGGTCTTCTTCAGGGAATCCTGCATGGAGACCTTGGGCTGGAAACCGAAGGTCGACCGCATGCGCTTGATGCTGGGGGTGCGGCGGGCCACGTCCTGGTAGCCCTTGCCATAGAATTCGCCGCTGCCGGTCTCCACCATGCGGCCCTCGGGGATGCCGCGCTCGATGCGGAAGGGATGGTTCTTCCAGATGGCGATCATCTGTTCGGCAATCTCCCGCACGCTGAAGTCGTTCGCAGGATTGCCGATGTTGAAGATCCCCCCATCGGCCTTGCCACCCTCGTTGCGGAGGATGGCCATGAGGCCGTCCATGGCGTCGCTCACGTCGCAGAAACAGCGGTGCGCATGGCCGCCGTCCACCAGGTTCAGGGGCTCGCCATTGAACAGGTTCCAGCTGAACTGGGTCACCAGGCGGCTGCTGCCCTCCTTGGCGGTGTTCAGGCTGTCGAGCTTGGGGCCCATCCAGTTGAAGGGGCGGAACAGCGTAAACTTCAGGCCCTGCTGGAAGCCGTAGGCCCAGATCACGCGGTCGAGCAGCTGCTTGCTCGTGCTGTAGATCCAGCGGTTCATGGGGATGGGGCCGGTCACCAGGGGCGACTCGTGTTCATCGAATTCCTCGTCGGGGCACATGCCGTAGACCTCGGATGTGCTGGGGAAGATCACCCGCTTCTTGTACTTCACGCACTGGCGGACCACCCGGAGGTTCTCCTCGAAGTCCAGCTCGAAGACCCGCAGGGGATCGGTCACGTAGATCTTCGGCGTGGCGATGGCCACCAGGGGCAGCACCACGTCGCACTTCTTGATGTGGTACTCGATCCATTCCTTGGAAATGGTCACGTCGCCCTCCACGAAGTGGAAGCGGGGATTGGCCATGTGCTCGGAGACCTTGTGGGCGCCAAGGTCCAGTCCGTAGACCTCCCATTCCGTGTCCTGCATGATGCGGTCCACCAGATGGGATCCGATGAATCCGTTGACACCGAGAATGAGGACTTTCACAGGGGCTCCTTGCGCAAACGAATCAGTCTAACCGCTTTGCCTCTTCGGGTCGCCGGAAGATCAACGAAGCCACCCCTTCCGGCGGAACCAAAGCCAGATGGCCAGGGCCGTGAGGACCATGGCCGAGATGACGAGGGGATACCCCAGCCGGTGCTCCAGTTCAGGCATGCGCTTGAAGTTCATGCCGTACACCCCGGCGATGAACGTGAGCGGCAAAAAGAAAGCGCTGAAGATGGTGAGCACTCGCATGACCTCGTTGGTGCGTTGGCTGGCGAGGTTGATCTCCAGATTCATCAGGTGGGTGGCGCCTTCCAGTAACTCATCGGCCCAGGTCTGGAGGCGGTCCGCCTCCTCCACCACGTCCGCCAGCAGGCCCTGGTCATCCCGGGCATGTTCCTTGAGGTGCCTCAGCGCGGTGGTGATGTGGGCCAGGGTCCGCTTGATGACTGCGCAGCGTCGCTTGAGCCCGTAGACCTGTTTGATGCCCAGGTGGGGGATTCTGCGGCTGAACAGGGCTGCCTCGATGTGGTCGAGCTTGTCTTCGCTTTCCCGGAGGGGCTCATCAAACGACTGGACGGCTCCGGCGCACAGGACCAGGGCCAGCTGCTCCGGCCGGAGGGCCGTCCCCGCGGCGACCTGTTGGGCCGCCTGATGGAAGAAGGGCTGCTCCCGGCGACGGACCGTGATGAGGACCCCCTCCATCATCAACACCACCAGGCGCCGGGTCATGGCCTGGATGGTGTCGCCGCGTTTGGCCACCTCGTCGTAGGCCCGCAGGATCAGCAGCTGCTGGCCCGGCAGCCGCTCGAACTTGGGCAGGTGGGGCTGGTTGAGGAAGTCCCGCACCACGGCCGGATGCAGGCCGTAGCGCCCGGCCACCTCGGCCATCTCGTCCTCGGTGGGATCCACCAGATCCACCCAGGAGAAGGTGGAGCCCTCGGGCAGCGGCAGGTTCCTGAGCATCAGGACATCCCGCAGACGACCTTGCCAAAGCCGGTTCCGGCTTCGAGGTGGCGCTGGGCTTCGGGGTATTCAAATAGATCGAAGATCCGGTCGACGACCGGGCGGAAAGGCGGATTGGTGGGGTTCTTCTGGATGAGCGAGAGCAGGGTCCAGAGGTGTTCCCGGCGGCCCATGTACGAGCCGCGGATCTGGATCTGCTTGGCGAAGAGGGCCTGCAGGTTGAAGGGCGTTTCAGGCCCCGTGGTGGCGCCGCAGGTGACGATGCGGCCCCCGCGTGAGCAGACGGCCATGCTGGTGGGCCAGGTGGCGGCGCCGGTGTGCTCGAAGACCACGTCCACGCCCCGCTTGGCCGTCAGCTCGCGCACCTTGGCGGCCAGGGCTTTCATTTCGCCACGCACGATCACATGCTCGGCGCCCAGTTCCCAGCACTTCATGGCCTTGGCCTCGCTGCCCACCACGGCGATGGCCGTGCCGCCCAGGGCCTTGACCAGCTGGATGGCCGCGCTGCCCACACCGCTGCCGCCGCCCCAGACCAGCACGGTCTCTCCGGGACGCAGATTGCACTTGTGGACGAGCATCTCCCAGGCCGTGAGGAAGACCAACGGAAACGCCGCCGCCTGCTCGAAGCTCCAGTTGCCGGGGATGGGCAGCAGATTCGCGGCGGGCACCAGCACGTGCGTGGCCGCCGTGCCGTCGCACACATGGCCCAGCACGCCGTAGGAAGCGCAAAGCATGTCATCGCCCCGCAGGCAGGCCGGACACACACCGCAGCTGAGGCCTGGCGCGATCATCACGCTGCCGCCCGGCTCCACCCCTGGAGGCAGCACCGTGCCTTCGCCCACGGCCTCCACCACGCCCGCGCCATCGCAGCCCGGCGTGAGTGGCAGCGGCAGAGTGAGGCCGGGAATTCCCTCCGTGGTCCAGAGGTCGAGGCGATTCAGGGCCATGGCCTTCAGCTCAAGGCGTACCCAGCCAGGCTTGGGATCCGTGGGCGTGAAGGCCTCCCGCACCGGCGATCCCGCCGGACCATGCTCCAGAATGCGGAAACGAAACGGCTCGGACATGGTGACTCCTGATGGATTTATGGAGAATGATCACCGCCAAGACGCCCAGACGCCAAGATTCTTGTGGTTCATCCGGGAATTCCGGGGTCAGAAAAGCGGAACACAGAGGACACAGAGCGCCGCAGAAGGCACAGAGAAAAGCACTGGTCACGAAAGACCCGGAAGAAAGCTGCCTCCGGCGGGCCCGCGCGGCGAGGATCCTGGCCCCTTCTATGTCTTCCGTGGAATTCCGTGTCTTCCGTGACCAGCCAATCTTTGGATGCCCAAGAAGAATTGCTCGAGGCCGAATGCCAGGTTCTTTTCTTGGCGCCTTGGCGGTGATTTTTTCATTTACTCCGATTTCAGCGATCGGGTCATCAGCCGCCGCACGGCTTCCTGGGGGGATTCGCCGTTGAGCAGCTTCTGCACTTCAGCGGCGATGGGAAGTTCCAAACCATGCTCCCGGCCCAGGGCCAGGGCGGCTTCGCAGGTGAACATGCCCTCGATGACCTGGCCGCCCAGGGCGTCCCTGGCCGCGTCCACGCTCTGGCCCTTCCCCACCATCTCGCCGAAGGTGCGGTTGCGGCTCTGGGGCCCGGTGGCCGTGAGCAGCAGGTCGCCCATGCCGGCCAATCCCATGACTGTGGTGGGCTGGCCACCCAGCACCTCGACGAGCCGCGACATCTCCGCCAGGCCGCGGGTGATGAGGGCGGCGCGGGCGTTGTAGCCCAGGCCCAGGCCATCCACCAAGCCCGCGGCGATGGCCAGCACATTCTTCAGAGCGCCGCAGAGCTCCGTGCCCACCACATCGCGGCTCAGATAGAGGCGCAGCTTCTCACAGGCCAGCTGGGCCTGCAGGGCCTTGGCGCGCTCATCCGCCACGGTGGCCGGCAGGGCCAGCACGATGGCAGTGGGCACACCCCGGGAGACCTCATCAGCGAAGGAGGGCCCCGACAGAGCTCCCACGGGCAGGTCCAGCACGCCCGTGAGGGCCTGGGACAGGGTCTGGTGAGTGCTCTGCAGGATGCCCTTGCTCACATGGATCACCAGCTCGGGACGGTTCGAGGTGCGGGCCAGGAGTCCGCGCCAGGCCTCGGGCGTCACCTGGGTGGGCATGGCGGAAATCCACAGGGGCGCGGCGAAGGCATCGGTGGGGTCGTCGGATATCGATAGCCCCTCCGGAAACGCGACATCCTTGAGCCGCAGGTGCCGCCGAGTGGCGGCCATCTGGGCCATTTCCTCGGGGAAGTTCCCCCAGAGCGCCACCTTGGCGCCCTTCCGGGCCCAGGTGATGGCCAGGGCCGTGCCCCAGGCGCCGGAACCGAAGACGCCGATATCCGCGTGGCTAGCCATGGACCTGCTCCTTCTTCGCGCCCCAGAGCGGCGATTCGGTGCCCTTCAGGAGACGCCGGATGTTCTCGTGGTGCTTGAAGATGACGATGAGGGAGATGTCGGCCCACAGGAGCAGCACCAGTGGGGTTGCACCCTTCCAGAGGAGGACCAGAGGCAGGACCAGGGCGGCCATCACGCTGCCCAGGCTCACGTAGCGGAAGGCCAGCAGCAGCAGGATAAACACGCCCAGAGCCGGCAGCACCATGGAGGCGCGGAAGGCCAGGGCCACGCCCAGGGCCGTGGCCACGCCCTTGCCACCCTGAAATTTCAGCCAAGGCGTGAACACATGGCCCAGCACGGCGCAAAGGGCCAGCATGGACAGGGCGGATTCACTTAGCCCCAGCTGCTTCCCGAGAAACACCGGCAGGAAACCCTTGGCGATATCCAGCAGCAGCGTGACGATGCCCAGGGCCTTGCCACCCACTCGGCTCACGTTGGTGGCGCCGATGTTGCCACTGCCGTGGGCTCGCACATCCCCCTTGCCCGCCAGCTTCACCAGCAAAAGGCCGAAGGGGATACTGCCGCACAAAAAAGCGCCAAGGCAGCCGAGAGCCAGGGTGGGGAGCGAAACCGGTGTCATCCCGGAAGGTTATCAGCACCTGCCGCACTCCGCAGGGCTGGCCCTGTCTTCCCGGGCCTCCGCAGGTCAAGATCTCTGGATGGCATCCCCGGCCCAGCGGGTGCCTCGCAGGGGATCCGTCTTGGCACTCAGCACCGGCACTTCGATCCTGGTGCCGACCCGGACCTTTGAAAAAGCAGCGGGCGCAGCTCCCACCGGGTTGAAGCGGGCTTCGGCCATCACGCTGGCCCCGTTGGCCAGGGTGCCTTCCACCTTCGCCCGGCTGTAGTCCACCTTGTAGGACATCAGGAGGAAAGTCTTCGCCACAGGATCGAAGCAGCTGATGGGGCCGCAGATTTCCAGGGTGGTTCCCGCCAGATCCTCCAGGCCGGTTTCGACCTTGACGCCGCTGGCCACGAGCGTCCTGCCGGAGAGCCTGCCCTGGACCTCCACCCTCGCGCCCGGGACCAGGGAGCCGCTGATCTGGGCCGACCTGAAGGAGATGACGCAGCCCCCAGCCATGGCCGTTCCCGCCAGGTTATTGAGGGCGCTGACCACTCCGTGGAAGGAGCCTTCGGGATCCGGAGAGGCCGGCACCAGCTCGATGCGGGTGGCTTCTACCGAGCCGTCCGTCGCCGAAAAGCCGTCCACTTCGATCCGGTCCCCGGCTTTCAGATCCGCCAGCTGGAGACTGCGACTGGTCGCGGCTGGCCCCTCCTCACCGATGTTCGTGTAGGCACCCACCAGCACGTTCTGACCCATCACCGCCAGCCTGGAACCGGACAGATCGACCCGTTCGATGATTCCCTCGATCTCGTGATGCGCCTCGGCGGACAAGAGTTCATATCCCTGGGGAGTCTTCGTGGCCGTGCCCCGCAGCACCGACCCGGGCCGGATCTTGGCGGGGGTGGTTGGTCGGCCCTGGACTGTCACCAGAGCGCTGCCCGTATGCAGGGGCAACCGGTTGAAGATCAGCGCCCCCGGCGAACCCGACACCGTCCCCGCCAGTGCGACGGTGACCTCCGAACTGCGAGACTGCGGAGTTTGACTGCGATCCTCGATACCACAGGCCATGGCCAGGACGGCCAGACTCAGGATCACGAAAGAAGCGGATCTCCCTTCCATGCGGCACCTCTCTTGGACCTGGGGGTCCGCTGAAGAGATGCCTTTCATTGATGTGATGTTTCAAATTAATGTCGGACTACACGAATTCAAATATTGATATGAGTGGTTTAATAATTAAGAACTAGATCCAACTGACGCCTCAGGAAGTCCAGGGCCGCCCCACTGCCCCGCAGTTGGACATCCGATCGATCGCCATGGATGGTGCGCCTGGCCGAGATCGTTCCACCGGGACTCGCCACGGCGAGGAAGACGGTACCCAGGGGCGCTGGACCTTCAGCCGTCGGACCAGCATTCCCCGTCACCGCCAGGCCCCAGGTGGCACCCAGCTTCGCCCTCACGGCCTCCGCCAGTGCCGTGGTGGTGGCCGCGGACACGGTGCCGTGCTCCGCCAGGAAGGCTTCTGAAAGACCCAACAGGGCGGACTTGGCCCCTTCCGTGTAGACCGTGGCACCGCCGAGGAAGGCGCGGCTCGCGCCGGGAATGGCCGTGAGCCGGGCCGACAGCAACCCGCCCGTCATGCTTTCGGCCACGGCGAGGCTGTGCCCACGTGCCTCTAGCCTTCGGAGCACCGCCTCCTCCAGGTTGCCCTGCCCCACCGACACGAGATCGTCCCCAAGCACCGGCCGCAGGTCCGCGGCCACCGCCTCCAGCGAGCCGGGGTCATCGCTGCGGACCAGCAGCTCCACCTGGGTGAGGCTGGCCAGGATGCTCCAATCGAGGTGGCCGTGCCGCTCGCGAACTTCCCGGATGCGCTCGTCCAGGGTGCTTTCGGGCACTCCGGCCACCACCAGGCGGAGCGTATGGGTGGGCTCACCGGCCAGGGAACGGAGCCGTGGCTCCACCTGCTCCTCCCACATGCGATTCATTTCGCGGGGTACGCCGGGCATCATCACGATCCGCACCCCCGGATGCCCGGTGGGATCCTGCCACCACACGCCCGGCGCCGTGCCCACGGGATTCCGCAGGGGTTCAGCCCCTGCTGGAATGAGGACCTGCTTGAAGTTCGACTGGGCCGGCACGCGGTTGCGGGCGGTGTAGAAGGCCAGCATCTCGGCGCGGGCACCCGCGTCTTCCACCAGCTCTGCCCCCAGGATTTCCGCGAAGAGCTCCTTGGTGACATCGTCGAAGGTGGGTCCCAGGCCACCGGTGGTGAGGATCAGGTCCGAGCGCCCCAGCGCCTCCCGGATCAGCGCCGCCAGATCTGCCCGGTCATCCCCCACGGCGGTCTTGCGATGGAAGGCCAGCCCCAGGTCCGCCAGCCGCTCCCCCAGCCATACGGAATTGGTATCCAGGCGGCGGGTGGTGAGCAGCTCCGTGCCGATGGCGATGCATTCGATTCGCATGGGAGAAATGGAACCACGGAGTGCGGGAAAGCTCCAGTCCTCTCAGGACTCCAGCCACCGCTGTGTGGCCCACCGGCCGAACCACAGCCCGGCACCCGTGCCCACCATGCTCAGGACCACGCCGGTGGTGAAGCCCACCAGGGCCCCCAGGTAATAACCCACCAGGCTCCCCACCGTGGCGCCGACGAATCCCATGAGCTTTTCCATGCCGCGGCCTCCGGGCTATAGGATGGGTGGACCGAACGAGGTGTTCCCATGATCGTGCACGATCTCGATGACCTGGTGTTGGAATCCGACGAGGAATCCGGTATCCAGGAACTGGGCCGCCGCTTCCTGGCCCGCGGCCCCTGGACCACGGTGGCCTTCCTGGTCAAGACGAAGACGGACCCCGAGGGCGACTGGGAAGGTCCCTTCCTCTGGCTCCACCGCTATCAGAAGGTGGCCCAGGGCTGGAAGCTGGTGAGCCGCTTCCGCACCACGGAGGCCACCCAGTTGGAGAAACTGGCGGATGCTCTCGAAGGATGGAAAGGCTACTTCAGCCCCGGGAGATAGCGTTCCCGGATGACGGCCAGGTGGTGGGCCGCGTGGCCCAGGCAGACGTAGGGGAGGGCGCGGGCGCTGAGGGGGCGACCGTTCGAAGTGCCCACGTGGGCCCAGGCGGCATCGGACAGGCTGCGGAACAGCTCGAGGCTGGCCGCTCGCGTGGCCTGGAAATCCGCCAGCAGGTCCGCCAGGGCGCGCTCATCGGCCCTGGCCGCCAGGGCATAGTCATCTTCCTCCCAGCCCGGCAGCGGCGTGACATCCCCGCGACCGATGCGCAGGCAGCGGTAGGCGAAGATGCGCTCCGCGTCGCTGAGGTGCTGGAGCAGGTCCTTGAGGCTCCATTTTCCCGGCGCGTAGCGGTAGGTGGCCTGCGGTTCTGACATCCCTGTGAAGAGAGCTGTGACCTCGCCCAGCTGGGCCTTCAGCAGGGCCAGCACATCGCCCTCGGGGGCCTCGGCGATGTAGGGCGCCAGGCCCGCGGAGTACTCATCTGGAAGTGGTCGTGTGATTCCCATATCCTCCTCCTTGCAATCTAGAAGGTCATCACCTTCATGGTGTTCGTCGTGCCGGATTTCCAGAGGGGCAGCCCCATGGTCATGACGACGCGATCAAAGGCGCCGGCCTGGTGCTTGGCGATGAGCAGTCCGCGGACCGCCTCCACCATCTCGTCCGTGCTGTCAACCCTGGGGATGATGAGCGGGGTCACGCCCCGCAGGAGGCCCATACGCCGGGCCGTCAATTCATCCACCGTGGCGCCCAGAACGGGTGTGCGTCCGGCCAGGCGGCTCACCATGCGAGCCGTGCCGCCCCCTTCGGTGAAGGCCACGATCCAGCGGGCGTTGATCTCTTCCGCCGTGCGACAGGCGGCGAAGGCCACGGAGATGTCCGTACGGGCCAGGACCTTTTCCGCCAGGTCTTCCGGCAAGGTGGTGGTCCGCTGTTTGACGTTGGCATCTGCCTCGGCGGCGATGCGGGCCAGCCACTGGACGGCCTCCACCGGATGGGCGCCGGTGGCGCTTTCCGCGCTCAGCATCACGGCGTCGGTGCCATCCCAGATGGCATTGGCCACGTCGCTGGCCTCGGCCCGGGTGGGCTGGGAGTGCTCGATCATGCTCTCCAGCATCTGGGTGGCCGTGATCACGGGCTTGAGGGCCCGGCGGGCCGCCTTGATGATCTGCTTCTGCAGACCCGGAACCCGCTCGACGCCCAGTTCCACGCCCAGGTCGCCCCGGGCCACCATCACGCCCCAGCTCACCTCGAGGATCTCTCCAAGGTTGCCGAGGGCGGCCGGGTGCTCGATCTTGGCGATGATGGGCTGGGTGCCACCCAGGTGATGAATGATGGCTTGGAGCTGCTGCACATCCGAGGCCCGGCGCACGAAGCTCTGGGCGAAGAGATCCACCTGGTGCTCCACGCCCCAGCGGATGTCGGCGTGATCCTTTTCGGTGAGGGGATCCATGACGATATCGAGGCCGATGGGATGGATGCCCTTACGCGACTTCAGCGGGCCACCGATGACGACCTGGGCCTTCAATACATCGAGTCCCTTGGCGAGGATCTTCACCGTGATGGCGCCATCATCCAGCAGCCAGTGCTGACCTGCTTCAGCGCCTTCGAAGAGCTCGGGATGGGGCAGCGGCGCCGCCCAGGCGAACCCGGCAGGGACTGGCGTTCCCGGCGCGTAGAAGATGCCCTCACTGCCTTCGGCGAGATCGAGCGCCGCGTCGAGGATGCCGATGCGCCACTTGGGTCCCTGCAGATCGAGGAACACGGGGATGGATCGACCCAGCTCGATGGCCAGGGCACGGACCAGTACCAGGGCCTGAGCCCGGGATTCCGGGTCCCCGTGGCTGGCATTCAGCCGCACCGCATCAGCCTCTTTCAGGGCTTCCCGCAGTCGATCGCCCTGCATGAGAGCAGGTCCCAAGGTCATCACGAGTTTGGTCTTGCGCACCATTTCTCCCATCGCTTGCACAGGCAATCCACACACTTTTCCACAGCCTGGGCCTAGGTTACAAATTTATCACGGGGCTTTTCCTCGCGTCATCGCGATGCTACCTTCGTTTTCCCGAGACGGTCATTGGAGAACCCGGAATGCGTGAAAAGCTGCGAAATCTCGTAGCCGAGATGGTGCATGGTGGCATCCCCCTGGAATTGGCCCGCCGCGAGTTCGAGCGGGTCTATCTGGAGGAGGTGCTGGCGGCCCATGAAGGCAACCACAGCGCCGCCGCCCGGGAGCTGGGCATCCATCGCAACACCCTGGCCAAGAAGCTGGAGGCCCCCCCCAGCCGCCTCCGCCGCGTGAGCCTCGCGAGCTGAATCCGTCTTGTCCTTCTGTCAAAGCCCGGCCCGGTGCCGGGCTTTTGTTTCGACAGGATGCCTGGGGCCCGATACAACAAGAATTCGGAGGAAGTTGTGATGAAGGTCGCCATCAACGGGCTGGGACGAATCGGGCGGCTCGTCCTGCGCCAGCTGATGCGGGTGCCCCAGGTCCAGGTGGTGGCCGTCAACGACCTCGCGGACGCGGCAACCCTCGCCCACCTGCTGAAGTACGACTCCGTGCATGGACGGGCAGGTTTTTCGGTGGCTTCCGAGGGCGCCTTCCTGGTGGTGGATGGCCGCCCCATCGAGGTCTTCGCCGAGAAGGAGCCATACCTCATTCCCTTCAGCGCCGCGGGCGCCCAGGTGGTGCTCGAATGCACGGGCTGGTTCACCGGGCGGGCCCAGGCCGCCGAGCACCTCCAAGGCGGGGTCGGCCACGTGATTATCAGCTCCCCCTCGGACGATGCCGACCGCACCGTGGTCCTGGGGGTCAATGAAAGCTCACTGGACCTGGCGAAGGATCGCGTCATCTCCGCGGCCAGTTGTACGACCAACTGCCTGGCACCCATGGCCAAGGTGCTCGACGACGCCTTCGGCCTGGACTACGGGTTCATGACGACGGTCCACAGCTACACCAATGACCAGCGCATCCTGGACTTGCCCCACGCGGATCTGCGCCGGGCCCGGGCCGCCACCCTCAGCATGATCCCCACCAGCACCGGTGCCGCCCGGGCGATCGGCCAGGTGCTCCCCCACCTGGGGGGCCGCCTGGATGGGATCTCCGTGCGCGTGCCCACCCCGGACGTGAGCATCATCGATCTCACGGCAATCCTGAAGATGGAAGCCACTCCGGAGGAAATTCACGAGGTCTTCCGGAGGGCTTCCACCACCGGCCCCCTCGCGCCCTACCTGGAGGTGCTGGACGCCGAGTTGGTGAGCGCAGACCTGGTGGGCAGCAGCGCCAGCTGCCTCTACGATCCCTTCCTCACCAAGGTGCTGGGGCCTCGGCTCGTCAAAGTCTTCGGCTGGTACGACAACGAGTGGGCCTACGCGGCACGGCTCAAGGACCTCTGCCTCCACGTCCTGGAAGGGGCCGGCCGATGAAGCGCATCGCCCTGAATGGCCTCGGCCGCATCGGAAGGCTGGCCGTCCGCACCCTGGGTGTGTCGCAACCCGAGCTGCTCTGCGCCGTGAACGACCCCGCGCCCCTTGACCAGGTAGTCCAGCTGCTCCGCTGCGATTCGGTCCATGGCAGCAGCGCCCTCCGCATCGACGGCCTGACTGAAGGGGACCAGGACTATCTGGTGCTGGGGGAGCGGCGCATGCCCCTCTTCCATGCGGCGGATCCCGCCCAGATCCCCTTCCCCGCCGGCACCCGGCTGGTGCTGGAGGCCAGCGGCCGCTTCATACGCCGTGCCGACGCCGCCCGACATTTGAAGGAGCGAGTCTCACACGTGGTCATCAGCGCCCCCAGTCCCGACGCAGACCTAACGATCATCGCCCCGGTGAACGGCGCCGACCTTGATCCCGCGAGACACCGGGTGGTCTCCAACGCCAGCTGCACCGCCCATGCCACGGCCCCCATGCTGAAGATCCTGGAGGACGCCTTTGGCCTCGAGCATGCTGGCATGAGCACCGTCCACGTGGTCACCAACGATCAGCGTTTGCTGGACCTGCCCCACAAGGACCGCCGCCGGGGCCGGGCCGCCTTCCAGAGCATCATTCCTACGACGTCGAGCGCCTTCGGCGCCCTCCATCGCGCCATGCCGGGCCTGCCCCCGGGCTTCGATGGGGTCGCCCTGCGGGTGCCCCTGCTCAGCGTGAACCTCGTCGACCTGGTGGCCACCCTCCAGCGGGATGCGGACGTAGCCAGCCTCCGCGCCACCTTCGAGGCCGCGGCCTCAGGGCCCTGGCGCGGTATCGTGGCCCTCGCCGAGCCCCATACCGTCAGCTGCGACATCACGGGGCGGACCGAAAGCGTGGTCATGGACCTGGACCTCACCATGACCCTGGGCCCGCGCTTCGTGAAAGTCTTCGGCTGGCACGATAACGAGGTGGGCTACGCCGCGCGGCTTTGCGAGCTGGTGGTGGATCTGGCGGGGCGGATTTAGGTTCATCTGGGAATTCAGGAAAAGGAGAAGCGGAACACAGAGGGCACAGAGGAAAGCTGGAAACCACGAAAAAGGATGGGGTGTCTGTTCCAAAAGCGTGGGCTGTATCCCGAGGGCCACGGCCCCTTCCGTGTCTTCCCTGAAATTCCGTGTGTCCCGTGACCAGCAAGGACGTTGAAGATTGGCCAGAGCTGGTGGCGGAACCACACCGTGGCAGTTCTCTGTGCCCTCTGCGTTCCAACTCTCTTGAATCCCAAGATCGCCGGATTCTATAGGCTGCCAGCCGCGAAGCCGGTGCTGAAGGCGGCCTGGAGGTTGTAGCCGCCCACCGGGCCGTCGATATCCAGCAGCTCGCCACAGACCCGCAGGTTCTCCCAGCCCCGCAGGGCCATGGTGTGGGGATCCACGGCCCCAAGGTCCACGCCCCCGGCGGCCACCTCGCCCCGGGCCAGCGGCACCGTCTGTGGTTCGCCGAGCGGAAGATCCGTGGCCAGGTCCACTAGGGCCCTGCGCCCAGCTTTCGGTAGATTTTTCAGCATCATGGTCCGGTCCAGTCCGGCCTCCCGAAGCAAGGGCTCCACGAGCCGCTCCGGCAGGTATCGCTGGAGCCAGGTGGCCGCCAGGAGCCGTGGGTTCGTGCGCTGTTCGGCCTGGAGCGCCAGGTCCAGGGATTCAGGCGGATCCAACAGCGAGGCATAGGTGAGCCAGGCCACGCTTTCGCGGCGGGCTCGCTCCGTGCCCTGGCTCAGTTCCAGGGCCGCGGGACCGCTGATCCCGCTCTTCGTGAAGACGACATCGCCCGCGAAGGCCGCCAGACGGCGTCGCCCGGGACCGGCGCTGAGGCGCAGTTCCCCGCCGCGCAGGGACACTCCTTCCCAGGCGGGCTGGGGCCGTTGCAGCGGGATGGGCGCCAAGGTCGGGAACCAGGGTTGTGCGGGCACCCCCAGAGCCCTAAGCCAGCCCAGGACCTCGCCCCGGGTGCCGGTTTCCGGATAGCTGGCCCCACCGGTGGCGAGGATGTACGCCTCCGCCGTGAGTCGTTCCTGGTCCAGCAGCAGCCCGTCCAGTCGCGGCGCGCGGCCTCGCAGGGCGGTCACGCGGGCACCGGTACGAAGCTCCACGCCAGCCCGCCGGGCCAGCTCCTCGAAGGCGGCCACCACCAGTCCGGCGCTGCCGGGACGATCGAGGGGAAACACCCGGCCGTTGTCGCGGGTGTAGGTCTCCACCCCTTCCCGGCGCAGGAGTTCCAGCACAGCACTGTTGTCGAAGGCATGCAGCGAAGGTCGCAGGAACCGCGCCTGGTCCTTGGCGAAGGCCGCCAGCAGGGTCTTCGGCGGTCCGTCATGGGTGATGTTGCACTTGCCCCCGCCGCTGATGCGGAGCTTCACGCCGAGGCGGCCGTTGGCTTCCAGCAGCAACACCGCATGGCCTAGCGAGGCCGCCCGCCAGGCCGCCACCAGCCCAGCCGCGCCGCCACCTACCACGATCACCTTTGACATCCGACCATCATGGCCGAGGTAGACTCATCACATGTCGAACATCGGCTTTTCCATCCCCCGTCCGGCCCAGCTCCGCCGCTTCCAGCGGGTCTTCTACCCAGCGGGTCTGCGCCTGCAGAAGGCCCTGGCGGAGTACGTCAACGATGCGGGACGACCCGACCAGCTGGTAATCCTGGAGCACGATCCCGTCTTCACCCTGGGCCGCAATGCCACCCCCGCCGATATCCACATGAGCGAGGACTTCCTGGCCACCCAGGGAGTCAGCGTCCATCGCACCGACCGGGGTGGCGAAGTCACCTACCATGGCCCCGGCCAGATCGTGGTCTATCCCATTTGCAACCTGCGGGGCGGTCGCGAGGACGTGGGGCGGCTGGTGCGCGGACTGGAGGAGGCCATGATCCGCACGGCGGCGGACTTCGGGGTGGTGGCCGACCGCCTCCATGGCGCGCCCGGGATCTGGGTCGAGACATCACGGGGCCCAGAGAAGCTCGGCGCCATCGGCCTGCACCTCAGCAAGTGGATCAGTACCCACGGCCTCGCCTTCAACGTGCGGCCCAATCTGGATCACTTCCGTTGGATCACGCCCTGCGGCTTCGCGGATAAGGGCGTCTGCAGCCTGACCTCCCTGCTGGGCGACGGGGCGCCGACCTGGGTGGAGGCCGCGGACCGCCTCCAGGCTCACCTCACCGATGGTCTGGCCATGGACCTGCAGCCCACCCAGGCCCCCAGCCGCAGCGTCTCTGCCCTCACCTGGCGCCGGGGACCGAGCGGTCCCCAAGTCCTCATGATGCTGCGGATCCCCTCCCATGGTTTCTGGTGGCAGAGCGTCACCGGCATGATGGAACCTGGCGAAGAGCCGGAGCAGACCGCCCACCGGGAACTGCTGGAAGAGACCGGGCTCACGGGCACGCTGCGGCCCTTGGGTCTCACCCACAGCTTCTGGGTGGATTCCAGCATCGTCCGCTTTCCCGATCCCGAACCCCGCTTCAACACCGAGATCTGCTTCTCCATGGAAGTTTCGCTCGAGGCCGAGGTCAAGCTGGAACCCTTGGAACACAGCGAGTACCTGTGGTGCAGTCTGGACGAAGCCCACGAGCGCATGAAGTGGGAAGGCTCCAAGGCCGCGGTGGTGCTGCTGAAGAAAGCCCTGGGCCTCTGAACGGATGAGCGCTCGGATTTGAGAAAAAGCATAGATAAGCAGAGGCGAGCGGAGCTGCGGAGGAAAGCGGGGAACAATGCATTTTTCTCCGCTCTCCTCAGTTCCTCAGCCCTCCTCCGCTTATCAATAGCTTTTTGGGCCGTCCAACTTCGGCGGTCTGTAGTCTGACGCAGCACCGGACGCCAGGTATCCTGCAGCCCTGTAATCTGATAGAAATCCCGGAGTGCCCATGTTCCCCCAGTTCACTGAGGACCAGTCCGCGATCCGCGAAGCGGCCCGCGCCTTCTCTATGGCGGAGATCGACCCGGGCGCCGCCGCCCGGGATGCCAGTGGTGAGTTCCCCACGGCCATCCTGAAACAGCTGGGCGATATGGGCTTCTTGGGCATGTGCGTGCCGGAGGCCTACGGCGGCGGCGGCGCGGACTTCCTCAGCTACATTCTGGCCCTGGAGCAGATCGCCTACGCGGACGCCTCCGTGGCCGTGACCATGAGCGTGAACAACTCCGTGGCCTGCGCGCCCATTCTGTCCTTCGGCACGCCAGAACAGAAGGCGAAGTACCTGAAGCCCCTGGCCAGCGGCGAGGTGCTGGGCGGCTTCATGCTCACCGAGCCCGATGCAGGGTCCGACGCCGCCGCGCTGAAGACCCGCGCCACCAAGGTGGAGGGCGGCTGGCAGCTGAACGGCTCCAAAGCCTGGATCACCAACGGCGGCGTGGGACGCTATTTCGTGACCATGGCCCGCAGCGATCCCGACAAGGGCAAGAAGGGCATCAGCGCCTTCATCCTCGACGCGAACCAGCCCGGCGTGATCATGGGCCCGCCAGAAGCGAAGATGGGCTTGCGCTCCAGCAAGACGGTGATGGTGGCTCTGGAGGATGCCTTCGTCCCCGAGGATGCCCTGCTCGGCAAGCCAGGTGACGGCCTCAAGGTGGCCTTCGGCGGCCTCGACGGCGGCCGCATCGGCATCGCCGCCCAGGCCCTGGGCATCGCCCAGCGCGCCATGGACGAGAGCGTGGCCTACGCCAAGACTCGCCGCTCCTTTGGCAAACCCATCGGCGAGCACCAGATGATCCAGACCTACCTCGCCGAGATGGAATCCCGGCTCCAGGCCTCCCGGTTGCTGGTCTACCGCGCCGCAGCCATGAAGGAGGCCGGGAAGATCTGCACGGTGGAAGCAGCCACCGCCAAGCTCTTCACCACCGAAAGCGCCGTCTGGCTCTGTGACCGGGCCGTGCAGATCCATGGCGGCTATGGCTACTCCCGAGACTACCTGGTGGAGCGCCTCTACCGCGATGTCCGCGTGACCACGATCTACGAGGGCACCAGCGAGATCCAGCGCATGGTCATCGCCCGGGAGTTGTTGAAGTAAAGATTTTCAACACCCGGTGAAATACCCTTGCCCTCAACTTGCGAGGGAGAGATCCTGCTGTGTAGGGGTTACTCTAAACCCGCCCCTGGGCTCGTCCGTAGGCACCCTGTCCCTGTGGCAGCTCTTTTCGATCTTCAAGGAGTGGTGATGACGCGTCTCCCGATCTTCCCGGCCCTGCTGGTGGCAGTCTCGCTGGTCGCCCAGGAGGCGCCGAAGGGCGATGCGCCCAAGACCCCGGTCACGAAGCTGACTCTCCAGGGCGCCATCGAGACCTCCCTGAAGAACAACCTGCAGGTACAGATCGCCGTCGAAACCCGAGACTTCACCCGCGCCGGCGTGCTGATCGAGCAGGGGTTCTTCGACTGGAACCTGACGGCCGGCCTGAACCTGGGCAAGAACCAGGACGCCTCCCGCGCCTCCAACTTCCCCGGTGGTCCGCTGGTGTCCTCCGAAACGACCACTTTCAGCCGCAGCCTCACCGTCGGCTCCACCAAGGCCTTCGGCTGGGGCGGCAACCTCAACCTGAGCTATGCGCCGACCTACCGGTTCAGCAAGGGCACCGTCAATGGCGGCCCCGAGGGCCCCTTCACGACCAACCCCTACGACGGCAGTTTCTCCGCCACCTACACGCAAAGCCTCCTGAAGAACTTCGGCCGGGACACCACGGAGAGTCGCCTCATCGTGGCCCGCAAGAGCTCCCAGGCCGCGGATCTGGGCTTCCAGAAGGCCATCATCGATCTGGTGGCCAGCACCGAATCCCTTTACTGGGACGTGGTCTTCGCCCAGCGCAATCTGGAGAATAAGCAGCAGGCCCTCTCCCTGGCCCAGAAGCAGCTCAAGGAGAACAAGATACGCGTGGAGGTCGGCACCCTGGCGCCCATCGAAGTCACCTCCTCCGAGGCCTCTGTGGCTCAGCGCGAGCAGGACATCATCGCCGCCGAGGCCCAACTATTGAATGCCAAGGATGCGCTAATCCGGGCGCTCTACCCCTCCTCCGAGCGCCCCATGGGCCTCGAGATGGCCGATACCCCCAGCGTGAAGCCCCTGGAGATGAACGAGACCGCCGCCGAGAAGCAGGCCCTGGCCAACCGGCTCGAGCTCAAGAGTGCCCGCCTGGACGTGGAATCCAAACAGATCCTGGAGACCGCCGCCGCCAACCGCACCCTGCCCCAGCTGGACGCCTTCGCGACCTACAACGGGAATGCCGCTTCACAGATTCCCTCTGAGGGCCTCTCTGCCATCAACAAGGACCTCAGCAAGGGGGCGTACCCCGGCTACACCGTGGGCCTCCAGTTCGCCATCCCACTCCAGAACCGCTCGGCCCGGGGAAACCAGGCCCAGGCCCGGGCCAACCGCCGCCAGAGCGAGTTGAGTCTGCGCGATCTGGAGCTGGGCATCACCCTGGAGGTCCGCACCGCCTTCCGCAATGTGGACGCCTCCGCCAAGGGCGTGGCCGCCGCCGAGAAGACCCGCTACTTCCGCGAGAAGGACCTCGAAGCCGAACAGAAGAAGTTCGAGAACGGTATGAGCACCAACTTCCTCGTGCTCTCCAAGCAGAACGACCTCGATACCGCCAAGAGCAGCGAGCTCCAGTCCCAGATTACCTATGCCAAGGCCGTGACCGCCCTGGAGAAGGCCCTGGGACATTTGTTGGAGGCCAGAAAGCTTGAACTGAAGTAGGCGCGCCTTCTGCTCCAGAATGGGCCCCATGCGGGGCCCATTCTGGAGTTAACTCCGCCGCGCAGCGGCGGAGCACGGATGCGATCAATCCAAGCGAAGGCTGATGTCTACCGCCGGAGCGCTATGGGTGAGGGCCCCGACGCTTAGGAAGTCCACGCCGGTCTCGGCCACGGCCCGGGCCCGGTCCAGGGTGAGGTTGCCGCTGGCTTCCAGGAAGAGCCGCTTCCCACTGCGATCCCGCAGGGCCACGGCTTCTCGCATCTGCTCCAGGCCCATGTTGTCCAGCAGGACGCCGTCCACCTCCGGCAGGTCCAGGCAGGCCTTGAGCTGGCCCAGGTTCTCCACTTCCACTTCGATCCTCACCAGGTTCGGCGCCGTGCGGCGGGCTGCCTCTACCGCGGCGCGGATGCCGCCCGCGGCGGCCAGGTGGTTCTCCTTCAGCAGCACCCCGTCCCCCAGGGTCAGCCGGTGGTTAACCCCACCGCCGCAGCGCACGGCGTACTTCTCGAGCACCTTGAGGCCCGGGGTGGTCTTGCGGGTATCGAGGATGCGGGCGCCCGTGCCCTCGATGGCGTCCACGAACTGTCGCGTGAGGGTAGCGGTGCCCGACAGCCGCTGGAGCAGGTTCAGCATCACCCGCTCCGCCAGCAGGATGCCGTGGCTGGAGCCCCGCAGGCGAATGACTTCCATGCCAGCAGCGACCTTCTGCCCGTCCTTCTTGGGGGTTTCGATGGTGATGGAGGGGCAGGCCAGGCGGAGGATTTCCGCAGCCATGGGCAGGCCAGCCAACACCAGGTTCCCTTTGGCCACCACCCGGGCCGTCATGGGCCGGTCCGGCACGGCCGCCGTGGTCCAGTCCTGGGTACCCCAGTCCTCCCGCAGGAAGGCGCGCAGCTGGTCGCGGTAGGTCTCGGGGTGCGGTGGATGGAACATCGCTTCCTCCACGTTCAGCCTACAATCATCCCCAACCAGGAGCCCCCATGTCTTACGTCCTCGTCGAGAAAGCCGACCGCATCGCCTGGGTCACCCTTAACCGGCCCGAAAAACTCAATGCCCTGAACAACGAAGTCCTGCAGGAGTTGGAACGGGTCTTCGCGGACCTGGAGCAGGACGCCGAAGTGGGGGTGGTCGTGGTGACGGGCGCGGGCGAGAAGGCCTTCGTGGCGGGCGCCGATATCAGCGAACTAAAAAGCCTGGATACGGCCGGAGCCCGGGTCCAGGCCCTGGGCGGGCAGGCTGTGTTCCAGCGCATCGAGTCCATGCCGAAACCCGTCATCGCCGCCGTGAACGGCTTCGCCCTGGGCGGCGGTTGCGAGCTGGCCCTGGCCTGCCACATCCGCATCGCCAGCGAGAACGCCAGGTTCGGCCTGCCCGAAGTGAGCTTGGGCATCATCCCCGGTTACGGCGGCACCCAGCGCCTGCCCCGGCTCGTGGGCAAGGGCGTGGCCCTAGACCTGATCCTCAGTGGCGAGATGACCCCCGCCGCCGATGCCCTCCGCATGGGCCTCGTGAGCCGGGTCGTGCCCCTGGCCGACTTGAAAGCCACCGCAGAGAAACTGGCGAAGACCATTCTCTCAAGAGGCCCCCTGGCCCTGCGCAGCGCCCTCGCGGCCGTGAACGAAGGCAGCGAGATGCCCCAGGAGCAGGGCCTCCAGTACGAGGCCGCCCTCTTCGGCCTGCTGGCCGCCACCACCGACATGCAGGAGGGCATGGGCGCCTTCCTGGAGAAGCGCCCAGCAGCGTTCAAGGGTTTGTAGCCGTTCACTCGCTCCAAAATGGGCATGCCCATTTTGGAGTTAGGTAAAGACTATCGTTTGGCGCCAGGTGCGCCCAACGTGACGGCAGCCGTCTGCTCGTTGAAGTACAGATCGACCACCCTCACCAGAACCCGGTCGCCGCGAACGGACTCCCGGGGAATGAGCACATCGAAGCGCTCCTCCTTCTGATCGAAGACCCGGTCTTCGGGCACGATCTGGAGCCAGCGCTCGCCATCGGCGCTGATGGCGGCCTCCTTCAGGGTGGAGGTCTCGTCCCGGGCCAGGAACCGCACCCGGATACCCTCGCCCTCAGGCACGGCGCTCAGCTCGGAGATGACGGGCGGCGTGTGATCCACCAGGAAGGGTGCCGTGCGCCAGGTGCTGGCCAGCACCGTGTTGAAGGGCGCCGTCGGCGCGTCGGAGGCCGTGACCTCCAGCCGGTAGCGCCCATCGGGAACCGGCAGCGTATCAAGGCTGAAGAAGCGATCCTTCCAGGCCTTCTCCAGCAGGATGGGCGTACCACGGTCCGGCAGCAGGCGGAGGGCGAACTGGAGCGTGTCGCCGTTGGGATCGTTCACCTTGAAGACAAAGCTCTGGCCCCCGCGACGGAAGCTGCGCTTTTCGGCGCCCATGTAGCCCAGGGCAGGAATCAGCTTCTGGGTCTCCAGTGGCACTCGCTCAATGCCAATGTCATCCGGCGGGGCGGTGCGGGTGATGACCAGGCCGGGGGGCATGATTTCCACGTTCTCCCAGACCGGCGCCAGGTTGCGCTGGGCCCAGAACACCTTCACGGTCTCCACCACGGGGGTGGCGCCACCGCGCGTGCTGCTCAGGCGCAGGCGGAACTGGGCGAAGCGCGATGGCGGCAGGGCGGGCCGCTCTCCGCTGCGGAGGGGCGGGCTCCAGGGGCCCCAGGTGGCATCCGGCGTTTCCGTGCTGCCGGTGCGGAACTGGAGTTCGACGTTGGTGCCCGAGGGCATTTCTGCATCCAGATAGGTCCGGCCCCAGTCGGCGATGGGCGCGCCCTTGAGGAGCCTGGATTCCAGGGTGCCCTCCGTGGCCTGGGCTTCGGACAGCATGTGCAGCTCCGCGGGATTGGAGCCCACCACCAGCAGGTCGCCGCCCGAGGGCAGGAAGGCCGTGGCCTGGGCCGTACCCATTTCCTGCACCACGGCGAAGGGATCCGTGTCGCGGGATTTGCCCAGGGGCAGGGAAAACAGCCGGGAACGGTTGCCCGTGCCCACCAGCAACTGGCCCTTCCAGGCGGCCAGGGCATAGACCTGGCTCTGGGCGCTCTGCCAGAGGGTTTCCGGGACGCGATCCTTGTCCAGGCGGATGACCGCGGAGCGGGTAGTGGCCAGGGTGTCCATTTGGAGATAGCCTTCGCGGCGCTCCAGCTGGCCCGTGGCGAACTTGGGCGTCAGCCCGTTATCGGCGCCCACATAGAGCTGGCCATCGGCCAGGGCCAGGGCCCGCACTTCCTCGAAGGCGGTGGCCATGAGGGTCTCGAGGCGATCACCCTGCCGGTTGTAGCGCAGCACCAGGCCCCGGCCATGGCTGCCCAGGTACCAGCCACCCTGCCCGTCCGGCGTCAGGGCCGTGAAGGCCGTTTCGTCCGCCAGCTCTGCCAGGCGGCGGCTAGAGCCCTCCCGAGCCTGCACGAGCACGGCGCCCTTTTCGGCGCCGCCGGCGGCGACCACCGCATCGCCTTCCACGGCCAGGGCCCAGACGATGCGGGCATCGATATCGGCGAAGGGCTTCACATCCCCGGCGGGCGTCATCCGGAACAGCTTGCCTTCGCCCGTAGGCGCCAGCACCAGGTCCTGGCCCAGCCGCGCCATGGCGAAGACGATGCCGCCCTTCACCTGGCCCAGGGGCTTCACCTGGCCCCCCACGAAGTGGAAGATCTTGCCATCCGTGCCTGCGGACAGGTAGGCGCCACCTGAGCCATCGGCCACGGCGCACCAGATCACGCCCTCCGGCAGCTGGCCCACGCGACGCAGGTTCGGGGCCAGCCGCAGGCGGCCATCGGCGCCGATGCGCACGCCCCGCGCCTCCGAGCCGAGCCAGTCATTGAAGCCCGAGAAGGTGGCCGAGGGCTGCTGCGCCAGGGCCGCCACGCCCACCACTGCGGATAGAAGGAAGGTCAACCAGCGCATAGATCCCTTTCGTCGCATGCTCACCTACTCGATCTCCACTTCTAGCTGACTGATGCCCCGCACCTCGCGCTCCAGGGGCAGCAGGGCGCGGCCAATGATGCGGCGTTGGAGGCGGTTGTCGCTGCTGGCGCCATCCCCACTCACCAGACTGGCCACGGAGGGGGGAATGCCCTCGATGCGGCTGCCGCGCAGACCCGCCCCGGGTTGCGCCTGCACCAACAGGGCGTAGGCGTGGTTGTTCCGCAGGGCCCCGTTCAGGATCCGCACGATGTCCCCCAGGGCGGCCACTTCGATCACGCGCTCGTCGGGATCCGCCGCCATGAGGCTGAAGCCGTCCCCCACCATGAGGATGGCCTTGCCCTTCGCCGCGGACGATGGCACCTGGATGTTGAAGGTGGCGGTCTCCCGGACGCCCTGGATGTTCTGGAGGGTCACCAGCACCGGCAGCACCTCGCCCCGCTTGGCCCGGGCCCTCAGCAGGCGGACCGCCGCGATGCTCGTCAGATCCAGGCGCTCTTCGGCCTTGATGGTGAGCGAGATCCCATCGAATACGGGTCTTTCAAATGGGTTCAAGCAGATGGCCTGCAGCATTCCGCCCACATACTGGGCCATGCGGCCCGGATTCAGGTCCGCGATGACGTTCTCAATCACGATAGCGTTTTGCCCCGCGAGCTTGATGTTGCCCTGCATGGACAAGCTCTGGAAACCCAGGCCGCGGGTGTGCGCGTCCAGGGTCTGGGCCACGGCGGTGGCGGTGAGGGCGGGGGTAGCGACCGGGTGATCCATGATCTCGAAGCGGAAATTCAGGGTCCGCTTGCCGCCCAGGTTCAGTCCGATGCGCAGCGGCACCATGCGGGCCTCGGCCCCCAGGATGCCCGCCACGCCCGAGGCGCGATCCAGACGCAGGGCGCCGATGGGCGCCACGGGCATGGCCAGCTTGAAGGGAGTCTGGTAGCTCGAAACCAGGCCGGCCACCGTGGCCGACCAGAGGGGCAGGTCCACGGGCCCCAGGTTGAAGAGGGGATGGCCGAACAGCAGCACCCGCTTCCCCGAGACATAGGTGATGGTGCCCGCGGCCGCCAAATCCAGATCGCCGTGCATGAGCAGGATGGCCGCCATGCCACCGGGCTCCAGGGGACTGGCATCTTCCCGCCCGCCGGAAAGGGTGGGCACCGCGGTGAAGGTGACTGGCCACCCGGACCAAAGCCGCTGGGCCTCGGCACCGAGGGGACTCCCGGCCAGGGCCATGGGCTGGACCTGGGGATCCGACTCGCCCAGCAGGGTCTGGAAATCCAGCATCTGCCCCAGGAGGGCGGCCTTGAGTACCTTGGGGGGCTCCAGCTTGGGCAGGATCAAGGGGGTGCGGCTGGGGGCGGTATCCGGGATGTCCCGCAGTTGGTCCAGCATTTCGCCAATGGGGGTGATGCCGCCAATGGGTTCCTTCCCGAAGGGGAAGCCGAAACTGAACGCACCAATTAGCTTGCCATCGATGTAGCAGGGGCTGCCGCTCATGCCTTGCAGGAACCCGCTTTCCATCAGGGGGCTGCCGGAACCCCTCACCAGGATGCGACTGCGTCCAGGGGCCGAATTCCTTTGGACGCCCAGGACCTCGAAGTCGAAGCGCTCGATCTTCCCGCCCTGAAAGACCGTCTTGCCGTAGCCTTTCATGCCAGCCCGGATCTCGTTCACGCCAAGGGTGGCCGGTCCCTGGGCGAAGAGGGTTGTCAGGGACAAGAACATAGTGACGATGGCAGCCAGTTTCATGGGATCCCGGGCGAAAAGTAGAAGCCTAGCAGACGGCCCCCCCGGACCCCCCTGTGCCCATGAGGTGTCGTGTCGGTAACTTTCGTTCCATGACCGTCGGGACCCCTTCTTATGAACTCAATCTGTAGCTACCATCAATACCAAGCCTATTTTTTACTGTTTTTTCGGGCCACCGGCTCATGCAACTGCGCGGCCAAGAGGCCCATCTCTGGAGGATTGAATGAGAAGAAACCATCTGCCTACCGTTGTCCTGACGGTGTTCGCGCTTTCGGTTGTGGCCCACGCACAAACCAGTCAGACGTCCGGAGCCATTAAAGGCATCATCAAGGATCGGAATGGTCGGGTCGTCAACGGAGCCACAGTCCGGATTCTGAATATTGAGACCGGGGTGAGCCGTAGCACCCGAACTGGGACAGGGGGAGAATACAGCTTCCCATTGCTGCCCACGGGCACCTATGAGGTCACTGTCTCAGCTCTCGGCTATAGGCCGATCAAGGATACTGGGATCAAGATCACGCTTGGAAATATGGCCATCGTCAGCCCGCTGCTTGAAGTCTCCGAAGCGAGTGCCACGGTGGAAGTCCTAGGCTCAGCTGGCAATGTGGACGTCCAGCAGGTAAACACCGTGGCCACCATCGATCAGAGCCTGGTGGAGTCAATTCCCCTCGTGACCCGCAACTTCACAGACGTCGCCAAACTTGCTCCCGGCGTCACCGCGGGCTCTGGAAGCCCGGCGCGCCTAGTGGTTGAAGGAGGCCGCCAGATCTTCAATGCCATCCAGATCGACGGCGCCAGCAACAACTCCGCCTTCTTCAGCGAACAGCGCGGTGGCGTCTATACGCCCTTCATCTTCGGGGCAGACACCATCAAGGAACTGCAGATCGTCACCAACGGTTTTGATGTGCAGTACGCCCATGCCGGCGCCACCATCAACGCGATCACCAAGGGCGGCACTAACGAAGTCACCGGCAGCGCCCTCTACCAAATGCGACGCACGGGCTGGACCGAACCCGCCCAGCATGCACCCTTTGGCAGCTCTACCGGCCTGGTGCGGACCAACGACTCCAGCAATATCAACTTCAACATCGGCGGAGCACTGGTCAAGGACAAGCTGTTCTACTTCTTCGGCATCGAGCGCTACAACCGCAAGATCACCGCCACCCCTGCCGCTACCACGGTCTCGGCCGCGACTGCAGGTGACGGGAATACTGCGACGGACCTGAACGCCTTCCTGGCCTCTCCCCTGGGTGGCATCGTCACCAACCGGAGTGGCCTCACCCTGGCGCAGGAATTCGGCAATCCCGGGGCAGGTGTTCCCGCCCACTCATACCCCATGGAAAACACCAACACCGTTTATTTCGGCCGATTGGATTGGGTTGCCAGCCCGAACCACCGGTTCGTGCTGCGCAGCAACTTTCAGGACATGACGGACACGCTGCAGAACACGAGCGCCAGCCCCAACAACGCCGAGAGCAACAACATTCCGACCAAGGTCCAGTCCATCAGCTGGGTACTGGAGGCCAACAACATCTGGACCAACGAGCTGTTCACCGAGAGCCGCCTGCAGTTGGCCCGCGAGGCCCGCCCCATGCGCAACAACGCCGCACCCGGCGTGCCCGCCATCGCGATCCCGACCTCCGCGACCAACATGTCCTTCGGAACCAAGACTTCGACCCCCCGCGAAAGCAACGAGATCACCACCCAGTTCTTCAGTGCCACCACCTGGACCCATGGGGACCTGCAGCTGAAGGGTGGTGTGGACCTCCTTCGCGTGGATGAGGACAACCAGTTCTTCCAGAACAATGCCGGTTCCTGGCGGTTCGACACCTACGCCGGTGCCGCGGCCTGGGCCAACGGCACCCTGGCAGCGGTAACGCCCGGTGGCATCACCTACGCCGGGGGTGTAAGCCCCTATTTCGGCCGCATCCCCATGAAGACCGGCACGGACGGCTTCTTCGGGCAGGTCCAGTACTCCGGCCTGCTCAACAAGCAGCTCATCGTCACGGCGGGGTTTCGCAGGAACAAGCAGACCTTCTCTGACAATCCGCATCCGAACACCAACTTCAAGGGCCTTGACCAGGGTTATGGTGGCAGCACCACGGATCCGCGCATCGCCTTCAGCTATGACCTGAACGGTCAGGGCAAGACGGTGATCCGCGGCGGCTACGGTACCTTCACCAGTCCCACGCCCCTGCTGCTGCACTCCAATACCATGACCGGCAACGGGCAGATCATCACCAACTACTCCTTCGCCCTCAACAAGACGAATGTCTCGAATGTCGCCCTCTTCAACTCCGGCTTGCTCAGCAGCGCCAACCTCCTGAGTGGAACCAACCTGAGGAAGGCCACGGATGCCGAATTGGCGGCCATCGCCTCTGGCGGGCTCTTCACTGCCGGGGCCTCCCCCACCTCCCTCTGGGACCCTAACAACAAGCTTTCGCAGTCCAAGAAGGTCAACCTCGGTGTAGAGCATGACCTCGGCAACAAGCTTGTCGTCGGGGTCAGCGCCACCTACGTCAAGTACGAGCACCTCCAGCGCTTCGAGAACATCAACCTCGGGCAGCTGGACGGAACCGGCACCCTCATCGCCGGCGGCTACTACAGCGACGGCTACGCCTCCACCAATAACGCCTGGACCACCGCCACTCGGCCAGGTTTTGCTGTCGTCGCGGGTCGACGGGTCGATTTTGGCCCTGCCGCCACGGTGCCAGGCAATCCGGTGGGCGGATTCAGCGACGTCTATCTGGTGAAGACCGACGGCTACGGTGACTATCGCGGCATCAGCTTCACCATGAAGAAGACCTGGGACGACCACATGGGCCTGATCGCCAATGCCACCTGGTCGAAAGCCAAAGACACGGGCTCCTTCGAACGGGGCACCTACACCTCCGCGAGTACCGACTTCACCAGTGAGCTCGGCGCATCCCTGACCCCCGATCCCCAGAGCCCCGCCTCCAACTATGGCTATGGCGATAGTGATCGGCGTCTGGTGGCCAACGCCGTGTTCTATTTCTCCATCGGCGAGGCGGTGGATGTCGCGCTCCGCGGCGTTTTCCAGAGCGGCCTGCCCTACTCCGCCTACTACTCAAACGATGTGAACGGCGACAACATGGCCAACCACATCGTGGCCGGACACGACCGGAACGATCAGCGCCAGCCGAGCTTCACTCAGTTTGACCTGCGCGTCGCCCGCACCTTCAGGATCACCAAGCGTTTCCAGGTGGACGGCATTCTGGATATCTACAACCTCTTCAACAAGTCCGATTTCTTCGTCCCAACGGCCAGCTACAAGTGGGGCACGAGCGCTGCCACGGTTCCGGTCACGGCCTTCGGGCAGCTGAGAAACGTGGATCTCAACAAGACTCGTGAAGTCCAGTTGGGCCTCCGCATCAAGTTCTGAGCCACCGCTACCAGAAACAGGCCCCCGCTCAGGGGGCCTGTTCTTTGGGTCAACTGATCCAAGAGTCAGGACTTCATCCAGATATCCTGGCCTCCAGGGCCATGGGACCCTAGGCTTGAGGACATGAAGATTCTTGCGCTGGGCGATGTGGTGGGGGAGCCGGGGCGGCGGCTGGTGGAGGCTTTCGTGCCCGAGCTGCGCCGGGAGACCGGCGCGGACCTGGTGGTGGTCAACGGCGAGAACGCCGCCCATGGCCACGGCATCTCGGAAAGCATCGCCAAGGATTGGTTCGACCGTTGCGGTGTGGATGTCATCACCACGGGCAACCACTCCTTCGATGTGAAGGGCATCGAAAGCTATTACCGCCAGGAGCCCCGCCTATTGCGCCCCGCCAACCAGCCCCCGGATACGCCGGGGAGCGGCTGGATCAAGCTCCACATCCCCTCCGGCGCCGAGGTGCTGATCATCAACCTCATGGGTCGGGTGCACATGCCCACCTGTGATTGCCCCTTCCGCTGCGTGGATTCCATCCTGCAGAAGGAACGGGCCGACTTGGTGATCGTGGACATGCACGCCGAGGCCACCAGCGAAGCCCAAGCCATGGGCTACTACCTGGATGGTCGCGCCACGGCGGTGCTGGGCACCCACACTCACGTCCCCACCCTGGATGCCAAGGTGCTGGCCGGCGGCACCGCCTACGTGACGGACATCGGCATGACCGGCCCCTACGAAGGCGTCATCGGCATGAAGAAGGAAGCCAGCATCGGCCGCTTCCTGAAGGTGCTTCGACCCAGGTACGAAGTGGCCGAGGGGGATCTGCAGCTCCACGCCATCCTCGTCACCACCGACGGCCGCAGGGCGACTGGCATCGAGCGGATCCTGCGCAGGCTTTGAAGAAGGCCAAAGATTGAATTAAGCGGAGGAGGGCGGAGGGGCTGAGGAAAGCGGAGAAAATGACCACTCTTCTGCCCAGTTCACCCTTTGCGCAGAGCTTTCTAGCCACAACTCGCCCGGCCAACAGATAAGCAAGAGCAAGGATTTCTCCGCTCTCCCCCGCTTTTCCGCATTCCTCAGCTTACTTCCCGATTCTTTTCGCCCTGCAACCCGGAATAGCCTCAGCGGCTGTACCTTCGCAGCATCCGCATATTCCTGCGGTACGCGACTCCCCGGGTGAAGTTGATGGCCACTTGGCGGGGGAAGCGGGTGATGGAGCTGGCCAGGGTGATGAAGGTGCGGACAGTCTGGGCCGGTCCCCGGCCCTGGCGGCTGGCGTTGTCGTAGTAGACCATCAGAGCCTGGCGCATGGTGGCCCGCGGCAGATTGAAGAGGCCATAGCTCTCGATGACATCGTGGTTGATGCGACGGGTGCCGTCCTGCTCGGTGACGATGAGGTCCTCGGGGCGGATTTCCTGGCTCATGGCAACTCCTGGGTCAAAAGTGTATCGGCCCAGGTCAGGGTTTGCTCAAGCCATGCCAAAAGGGGTGGCTAAGTCCCTATTCCTCCAGCTTCGGGAACAGGAACCCCGCCAGGGCGGCGCCGATGAGGGGGGCCACCCAAAAGAGCCAGAGCTGGGAGAGGGCCCAGCCGCCCACGAAGAGGGCCGGGCCGGTGCTGCGGGCCGGGTTCACCGAGGTGTTGGTGACGGGAATGCTGATGAGGTGGATGAGCGTCAGGCAGAGCCCGATGGCGATGGGCGCGAAGCCCGGCGCCGCCTTCTTGGCCGTGCTGCCGAGGATTACCAAGAGGAAGAAGAAGGTCATCACCACTTCCGTCAGGAAGGCCGCACCGAGGCTGTACTTGCCTGGGGAGTGATCGCCGAAGCCATTGCTCGCGAAGCCGCCGATGGCGGAGCCATTGCCGGTGGCGATCACATAAAGGATGGCCGAGGCTGCCACGGCCCCCGCCACCTGGGCGATCCAGTAGCCGAGCAGGTCCTTGTAGGGGAAGCGCCCGCCCACGGCCAGGCCCAGGGTCACGGCGGGGTTCAAGTGGCAGCCGGAGATGGGCCCGATGGCATAGGCCATGGTCAGCACGGTCAGGCCGAAGGCCAAGCTGACGCCATGGAGGCCGATGCCCACGCCCGGGAAGGCCGCCGCCAGCACGGCGCTGCCGCAGCCGCCCAGCACCAGCCAGAGGGTTCCAAAGAATTCCGCCGCAAGCCGCCTGTTCACAAATTCCTCCTGGGAAGAAAAAGCGCACGAAAAGATGAGTCGCGCTCAGTCTAGCGGCCTGCCCCTGGCTTGCAAGGGGAAGCGCTCAGGAGAGCCTGGCCCAGCCCTCGATATACAGGTTGAAGCCCGGATCGGTGGCGGCCTTCTGCTGCACCAGGGCCCTGATCTGGGCTTCCTCGGCCTCCATCTGCTCCGGTGTCAGGTGGCCCGAGAGGGTCATGGCCCGCAGCCACACCAGAAACGTGGTGAGGGCATCAAACTGGTTGTAGCGGACGATGCCCGCGATATCTCCGGCCCGCCAGAGGTCGATGACGTTCTTGCCGTCCGTGCCCAGCTTGCCCGGAATACCGCAGGCCGTGGCCAGCTCGTGCAGCGTGGACGAGGCCTTGCCCCAGGCCCCGGTGATCTCCCGCAGATCGATGTGCTGGTTGCCGTAGCGGTCGAAGAAATCACCCGGGGCCCACTTCTCGGCGCTGCGGCCCAGGCCCGGGATGGACAGCCGGTGCACCATGGCCCGCTGCACCAGGATGGGCAGGTCCGCATCCCGGGAGTTGAAGCCCACCAGCTGGGGCTTCCGGTCGCCCATGGCCACAAGGAAGCGGCGCAGCAGGTCGTCCTCCGGCAGCGCCTCCGGGCCCTCCGGCAGGGCGTAGAGCCGGTGCTGCACCTCGTTGTGTTTCACCGTGCGGATCACCGCCGCGATGGACACCACGCGGCAGAGGATGGTCTTCAGGTAGGGCCGGGGATCGGCTTCGGTGGCCCCGCCATAGGCCCACATGCGTTCGATGACCGCCTCATCCGGCAGGTCCCCGGGCAGGTCCAGCACACGGCGGCCCGTCGCGGGATCCGGCACCCATTCTGCATCGAAGGCGAAGATCTGGTGGTGGGGGGGTCGCAGCATCGGTCGCCTACCTTTCCAGGGCCCATTTGCCACCACCGCCGATGGCGCAGGCCAGCCCTGCCAGCAATCGGAACAGGCCGCCCAGGTTCGACAGCAGACCTGCCCCGTGGAGCCAGCCGTGCACCAGGGGCCAGCCCAGGAACGCGGCCAGTAGTCCCGCCGCAGCAGGCACCCAAATGCCCACCACAATGAGAGCACCGCAAGCCAGTTCACCCAGGGCCAGCCCCCAAGTAGTGGCGTGGGCCAGCGTAATGGTGCCGTGGGCCTGGCGGAGGACAGGGAAGGCCTGCAGCACCGCCATCCCGCCCACCGCCACGCGCAGGAGGAGGAATGCCCAATCAATGCGAGTCTTGGATGCAGCCATGGTGTCCCCGGGGTAGGCTCCATTGTAGGCTGGGGGTTTTCCACAGGGACACCCATGCGCCGAACCCTGGCCTTCGATGCCGACGACACCCTCTGGCATAACGAGGGCCACTATGCCGAGACCCAGGAGTCCTTCCGGGCCCTGCTGCGGCCCTTCCACGACGACGCCTGGATCGACGCCCGCCTGCACGACACGGAGATGCGGAACCTCCAGCACTACGGCTACGGGATCAAGGGCTTCACCCTGTCCATGATCGAAACGGCCCTGGAACTCACCGAGGATCGCCTGGACGGCGCGGGCATCCGGCGGGTGGTCGAACTGGGCAAGGCCATGCTGGACAAGCCGGTGGCGCCCCTGCCCGGCGTGACCGAGGTGGTGCAGGAACTGGCCGGAGAGTTCGATCTCATGGTGATCACCAAGGGGGATCTCTTTGATCAGGAGACCAAACTCGTGAAGTCGGGGCTCGGCCTACACTTTTCGAAGGTCGAGATCGTCTCGGAGAAGGATGAGAGCACCTATGCGGCCATTCTCGAGCGCCAGGGCATCCCCGCTTCCAGGTTCACCATGGTGGGCAATTCCGTGAAGTCCGACATCCTGCCAGTCCTGGCCCTGGGCGGCCGCGCCATCCATATTCCCTACCACCTGACCTGGACCCACGAAGTGGTCGACAGCCCCGTGGAAGCCTCCTTCCCGGTGCTCAAGTCCATCCGGGATCTGCCCGCCCTGCTCCGGAGCTGGTGACGGACGCCCCGGGCATCCGAGGTTAAGCTTGGGGATCATCCCATTCCAAGCACACGATGGGCCCTGCGGGTGTCCCAGCCACGAGGAGAGATCACCATGAGCATCCAGAGCATCGGCGTCATCGGCGCGGGCCAGATGGGCAACGGCATCGCCCACGTCGCCGCCCAGGCGGGCTTCAGTGTCCTCATGCAGGACATCACGGAGGCCTTCGCCGCCAAGGGCCTGGCCACCATCGACAAGAACCTCCAGCGGGGCGTGGACAAGGGCAAGATGACGGTCGAGGAGAAGGCTGCCACGCTGGGCCGCGTCCGCACCACCACTAAGCTGGAGGATCTGGCGGACTGCGACCTCGTCATCGAAGCCGCCCCCGAGAAGTGGGAGCTGAAGAAGCAGCTCTTCGAGACCCTGGATGCCGTCTGCAAGCCGGGCGCCATCCTGGCCTCCAACACCAGCAGCATCTCCATCACCAAGCTGGCTGCCATCACAAAGCGGCCCGGCGCCTTCATCGGCATGCACTTCATGAACCCCGTGCCGGTCATGCAGCTCATCGAGGTGATCCGCGGCCTGGCCACCGATGACGCCACCTTCAATGCGGTCATGGAGCTGTCGAAGCAGCTGGGCAAGACCCCCATCGCCTGCAACGACTTCCCGGGCTTCGTGAGCAACCGCGTGCTGCTTCCCATGATCAACGAGGCCATCTACGCGCTCTACGAGGGCGTGGCAACCGTGGAGAGCATCGACGGCATCATGAAGCTGGGCATGAACCACCCCATGGGCCCCCTCACCCTGGCGGATTTCATCGGCCTGGACACCTGCCTCTTCATCCTCAACGTGCTGCACGAGGGCCTGGGCGATCCCAAATACCGCCCCTGCCCCCTGCTCATCAAATATGTCGATGCCGGGTGGCTGGGCAAGAAGTCGGGCCGCGGCTTCTACGACTACGCCAAGAGCTGAGCACGTCGCGCCCAGCCCGGGGCCCCATTCCGGCCTGGTACCGGTAGAATGTTTGTTTGAAACAATCGAGAGGAGCATCAATGGCCACCGCCCGCGTGCGTGAAATCCTGTCCTGGTACAGCTCGGAAAATCCGGGCGTGAAGGCCAATCTGGCCCGCATGATGAACACGGGCCGCCTGGCCGGAACGGGCAAGTTCGTGATCCTGCCCGTGGACCAGGGCTTCGAACACGGCCCCGCCCGCAGCTTCGCGCCCAACCCTGCGGGCTACGACCCCCGCTACCACGTGGAGCTGGCCATCGAATCCGGCTGCAACGCCTACGCGGCCCCCCTGGGCTTCATCGAACATGTGGCCTCCGACTACGCCGGCGACATCCCCCTCATCCTCAAGCTCAACAACAGCGACTGCCTGAGCAAGGGCATCGAGCCCTGCAGCGCCATCACCGGCAGCGTGGAAGACGCCCTGCGCCTCGGCTGCGCCGCCATCGGCTACACCATCTACCCCGGCAGCGGCCTGCGCAACGAGCAGTACGAGACCCTGCGCGAGCTGATCCTGGAGGCCAAGGCCGTGGGCCTGCCCTCCATCGTGTGGGCCTATCCCCGGGGCACGGGGCTCTCCAAGGACGGCGAGACCGCCGTGGACGTGGCGGCCTACGCGGCCCAGATCGCCGCCCAGCTGGGCGCCCATGTCATCAAGGTGAAGCCTCCCAAGAAGCACCTGGAGGTGAAGGAAGCCGCCGCTACCTTCGAGAAGACCGGCATCCCCATCGACAGCATGGCGGACCGCGTGAAGGAAGTGGTGCGCAGCGCCTTCGGCGGCCGCCGCATCGTCATCTTCAGTGGCGGCGAGGCCAAGGGCACCGAGGAAGTGCTGAAGGAAGTCAGCGAACTCGCAGCGGGCGGGGCCTTCGGCTCCATCATGGGCCGCAACGCCTTCCAGCGCCCCAAGGCCGAGGCCATCCAGCTGCTGCATGCGGTCATGGACATCTTCGCGAAGGCCTAGGCTGGGCTCGGAACGCTGCGCGTTCCGAGGTGGAAAGAGCGGCGCATTTGCGCCGCTCTTTTGTTTCGCCTTTATGTCTTTCTCCCACTCGGAATGCGCAGCATTTCGAGCCCCCCCGAGCTATTTGGGCGGATGCTCCAAGAAGATCAGCCCGGGGCACTTCTCGGAGGTGGTGCGGCGCTGCCAGTCGTTCTCGAAGAGGATGGCGGGGTTACCCTCCACATCTTCCACCAGCTCGCCCCAGTAGCGGCTGGGCTCGGGCCAGCCGCCGGTGATCCAGCGGGCCATCTGGAAGCCACGGGGCTCCAGCAGCACGGGGCAGGCGTACTCGTCCTTGAGGCGGTGCTGGAGCACCTCGAACTGGAGGCGGCCGATGGCGCCCAGGATGGGCAGGGGCGCGCCGCCCTTGGGCCAGAAGACCTGCACCACGCCCTCCTCCGCGATCTGGCCCAGACCCTTCAGGAAGCCCTTGCGGGCGCCGGGATCCGCCAGGCGCACGGAGGCGAACTGCTCGGGCGAGAAGCGGGGCACGGCGTGGAATTCCACGGCTCCCTGGGCGCTGAGCACATCGCCGATGCGGAAGAGGCCGGGATTGATGAGGCCCAGGATGTCGCCGGGGTAGGCCTCGTCCACGATCTGCCGCTCCCGGCCGAAGAACATGTGGGGGTAGTTCAGCTTGATGGACTTCTTCTCGCGCACATGGAGCGCATCCATGCCTCGCTCGAAGCGCCCGGACACGATGCGAGCGAAGGCCACGCGGTCCCGGTGGGCCTTGTTCATGTTGGCCTGCACCTTGAACACGAAGGCCGTGAAGGGCTGCTCCGGTTCGATCTCGCCGCCCGCCATGAGGGGCCGGGCGCCCGGCGACGGGGCCAGTTCCAGGAACTCCTCCAGGAACTCGGCCACGCCGAAGTTGTTCACCGCCGAACCGAAGAACATGGGCGACTGCTCGCCCCGCAGGAAGGCCTCCCGGTCGAAGGCGGGCAGCACGTGGTCCATGAGGTCCACGTCGTCCTTGAGCTGCTGCAGTTCCGCAGCCGTGAGCAGGACCGCGATCTCGGGATCGTCCAGGCCGCCTTGTCCCGCCACTCTTGCCTTGCGGCCCGCCTTGGCCCGTTCAAAGACCTGGATCTGGCCCGTGGCGCGGACATAGACACCCTTGAAGTCCGTGCCGGAGCCGATGGGCCAGGTCATGGGCACGGCGTGGAGGCCGAAGAGCTCCTCCACCTCGTCGATGAGCTCCACGGGCTCGCGACCAGGGCGATCCAGCTTGTTCACGAAGGTGAAGATGGGGAGCCGGCGCTCGCGAGCCACGCGAAACAGCTTCTTGGTCTGCTCTTCCACGCCCTTGGCGCAGTCCAGCAGCATCACCACCGCGTCGGCGGCCGTGAGGGCCCGGTAGGTGTCCTCGCTGAAATCCTGGTGGCCCGGCGTGTCCAGCAGGTTGATGGCCTTGCCCAGGTACTCGAACTGCATGGCCGCCGAGGTGACGCTGATGCCGCGCTCCTGCTCGATGCTCATCCAGTCGGAATGGGCCGCCGCGCCGCCCTCCCGGGCCTTCACGCTGCCCGCCCGGTCGATGGCGCCGCCGTAGAGCAGCAGCTTCTCCGTCAGCGTCGTCTTGCCCGCATCAGGGTGGGAGATGATGGCGAAAGTGCGCCGCCGCTGGATTTCTTCCGCAAGGCTCATGGGTTCCAACATAGAAAGGCGCGGCTGAGCCGCGCCTCGTCAATTCTAGCTCCAAAGGGCGCCTTCGCGCCCTTTGGAGATTGAACTCAATCCCGGGCCGCCATCCTTCGCTGGATCTCGACCTCGTCCACATCCTCGAGGTGGGTGGCGATCCACCAATTGTTGCCCCAGACGTCCTGCACACCCGCATTCCGGTCGCCGTAGAACTGGTCGGCGGGCTCCAGAGTCGAGATCCCACCGGCCGCCAGGGCAGCCTGGTAGGTGGCGTCCGTGTCCGGCACATAGAGGTAGAAACCCGAGGGCATGGGTTTCCATGGATCCTTCGCCTGGGCCACCATCAGCATGGAATCCCCGATGCGCACTTCCGCGTTGGCGATGGTTCCGTCCGGGCGGACCGTGCGGCTGACCACCTCGGCCTGGAAGGCGTTCGTGAGGAAGACCAGGAGGCCCTCCCCATCCGCCACGACCAGGTAGGACGTGACCGTGTGGTACCCCTTGGGGACAGGCTCAACCATGATTTCCTCCTTCACTCTCTCCAGAAGGGCGCGAATGCGTCCTTCTGGAGCATGGAACGGCTACTTGTTAATGCCAACCTGATTCAGCATCCAGGCCGTCTCGAAGGCTTTGTCCTTCAAGGCATCGTAGCGGCCGGAGGCTCCGCCGTGGCCTGCGGGCTCCATTTTCATCTTGAGCAGGAGCTGGTTGGCATCGGTCTTGAGGGTACGCAGCTTGGCCACGTACTTGGCGGGTTCCCAGTACATCACCTGGCTATCGTTGAAGCTGCTGGTGACGAGGATGGCCGGGTAGGACCCCTTCCTGAGGTTGTCGTAGGGACTGTAGGCGCGCATGTAGTCGAAGGCGGCCTTCTCGTTGGGATTGCCCCATTCCAGGTACTCGCCCACGGTCAGGGGTAGGCTGGCATCCAGCATGGTGTTCATGACGTCCACGAAGGGCACGGCGCTGTGCACGGCCCTGAAGAGGTCCGGGCGCAGGTTGGTGACGGCCCCCATGAGCAGCCCGCCTGCGCTGCCGCCCTCGATGACCAAGCGGTCACGGGCGGTCCACTTCTCCTTCACCAGGAACTCGGCGCAATCGATGAAGTCGGTGAAGGTGTTCATCTTTTTCAGGAGCATGCCGTCGTCGTGCCAGCCCTCGCCCAGCTCGTTGCCGCCGCGGATGTGGGCGATGACGTAGACCATGCCCCGGTCCAGCAGGCTCAGGCGCGAAATGGAAAAGGACGGGGAGCTGCCGTAACCATAGGAGCCGTAGGCGTACAGGAAGAGCGGCGCCTTGCCATCCCGCTTCACGCCCTTTTTGTAGACCACGGACAGGGGCACCTTCGCGCCATCCCGGGCCGTGGCCCACTGGCGCTCGGTGACGTACCGGGACTTGGCATAGCCACCCAGCACTTCGGTCTGCTTGAGCAAGGTCTGCTGCCCCGAAGCCAGGTCGCAGTCGTAGATGCTGGCCGGCGTGACCATGGACTGGTAGTTCAACCGGAAGGCCGTGGCGGTGTATTCCGGGGTACCCCCTGGGACCGCGGCATAGACGGGTTCGGGGAAGGTAACGTCGCGCCAGGTCTTGTGCTTGATGTCGAAGATCCGGAACCGGTCCAGGCCCTGGCTCTTCTCCATCACGACCAGGAACTTCTCGAAGGGGTCCAGCCCTTCCAGGAGGACATCGGGGCGGTGAGGGACTACTTCGATCCAGTGGCCCGGATCCGGCGTGGCCACGGGGGCGGATACCAGCCGGAAGTTCTTGGCGCCCTTGTTGGTGCGAATGTAGAAGAGCCCCTCCCGGTGCTCCAGGTCGTACTTGTGGCCCTTCTCCCGGGGCAACAGCACCTTGAAGGCGCCCTTCGGCTCGGCGGCGGACAGGTACCTCGCCTCCCAGGTGTCTGTGGACTGGCATTCCACCACCAGGTACTTCCGATCCTTGGTGCGGCCAATGCCGATGCGGTAGAGCTCGTCCTTTTCCTCAAAAACCAGCTCGGGCTTGCCCCCCTTCAGATCCAGCCGCCAGACCTGGTTCGAGCGCTTGGTGAGGTCGTCCTCGGTCACGTAGAAGATGTGGCGATGGTCGCTGGACCAGGTGAACGAGGTCACTCGTTCCGCCAGAGGAGCGCTTACGGTGCTGGTGGCCAGATCCTTAGTGAAGAGCTTGTACTGGCGGAAGCCGGTGGCATCCGTGCTGTACAGCAGGGTGCGGTCGTCATCGCTGACCGAAAACCCGCCGAGGCTGAGGAAGGCCAGGCCCTTGGCCAGCTCATTCTGGTCCAACAGCATCTCTTCCGGCGCCTTCTCGCTGTAGGTGCCACCCTTGGCGGCCTTCCGGCGGCACTGGATGGGGTACTGCTTCCCCTCCTCGGTCCGGGAGTAGTAGTAGAAAGAGCCACGTCGGGTGGGCACGCTCAGGTCCGTCTGCTTGATGCGGCCCAGCATCTCCTTGTAGAGGGCCTCTGAAAAGGGCTTGAGGTCCTTCGTCATGGCCTCGGTGTAGGCATTCTCGGCATTGAGGTAGGCCGCCACTTCGGGATTCGTCTTTTCCCGCAGCCAGAACCAGGGGTCGTTCAACTTCTCGCCATGCCAGAGGGAGATGTGCTCGGCCTGTTTTGCTGAAGGGGGGGCTGGGGTCTGAGCACCCAGGCCTAGAGTGGCGCTCATGAGCGCCGCCAGGCCAGCCAGGCGGAAGGGACGAGGGGACATGGGAGGCTCCTTGGTCGCACGAGATCTACCCTACTACGAAAAAACAGGCCCCTCGGTTGAGGGGCCTGTCCGTTTTCGTGGCCGAGTCCGCTGGATTAATCCGCCTTGAGCACGGGAATGCGCATGCCGTAGAAGGAGCGCCACACGAACACCGTGGAGACCAGGAAGAAGACCAGGGCCCAGATGTGGGCCGTGACCGGGTTCAGTTCGATGGCCAGTTCCACGGCCAGAAGGCCGAAGAGGGTGGTGAACTTGATGACCGGGTTCAGCGCCACCGAGGAGGTGTCCTTGAAGGGGTCGCCTACGGTATCGCCCACGACGCAGGCATCGTGGAGGGGAGTGCCCTTGGCCTTCAGCTCGGTTTCCACCAGCTTTTTCGCGTTATCCCAGGCGCCACCGGCATTGGCCATGAAGATGGCCTGGTAGAGCCCAAAGACGGCGATGGAAATCAGGTAGCCGATGAAGAAGTAGTGATTGGCGCAGGCGAAGGCGAGGGTGGAGAAGAACACCGCCAGGAAGATGTTGAACATGCCCTTCTGGGCGTACTGTGTGCAGATCTCCACGACCTTCTTGGAGTCCTCCACGGAGGCCTTGGTGGCTCCGGAATCGAGGTTGATGTTCTGCTTGATGAACTCCACCGCCCGGTAGGCGCCGGTGGCGACGGCCTGACAGGCCGCGCCGGAGAACCAGAAGATGATGGCGCCGCCGGTGATGATGCCCAGCAGGAAGAGGGGGTTGATGATGGACAGGCCTTCGACCACCGCCGGAACGCCAAACTTGCCGTTGAGCAGTTGGATGATGGAGAAGATGAGGGTGGTGGCGCCCACGACCGCGGTGCCGATGAGCACGGGCTTGGCGGTGGCCTTGAAGGTGTTGCCGGCGCCATCGTTCTCTTCGAGGTACATCTTGCCGTTCTCGAAATCAGGCTTGAACCCGAAGTCCTTCTGGATTTCCGCCTCGATGCCAGGGATGGCTTCGATGGTAGAAAGCTCGTAGACGGACTGGGCGTTGTCGGTGACGGGGCCGTAGGAGTCCACGGCGATGGTCACGGGGCCCATGCCCAGGAAGCCGAAGGCCACCAGACCGAAGGAGAAGATGGCCGGGGCGGCCATGAAGCCACCCAGGCCGAAGGTGGACACGTAGTAGGCGGCTCCCATCAAGGCCACGATGGTGAGGCCCATCCAGTAGGCGGAGAAGTACCCCGCCACCAGGCCAGAGATGATGTTGAGGGAGGCGCCGCCCTCCTTGGAGGCCGTGACCACTTCGCGGACGTGGCCTGAGTTGGTAGAGGTGAAGGCCTTCACCAGTTCAGGGATCAGGGCGCCGGCCAGGGTGCCGCAGGTGATGATCGTGGAAAGCTTGCACCACAGGTGGTCAGGCAGGTTGCCGATGAGCATGTAGGACAGGACATAGGTCACGATGATCGAGAAGATCGAGGTCAGCCAGACGAGGGTGGTGAGGGGCGTCTCGAAGTCGAACTTCAGGGAATCACCGAACTTGGCCTTCGACCAAAGGCCGTTGATCCAGTAGGAGGCCGCGGAAGTCACGACCATGCCCACGCGCATGACGAAGATCCACACCAGCAGCGCCACCTGGATCTTGGGGTCCGGAACGGCGAGCAGGATGAAGGTGATCAGCGCGACGCCGGTGACGCCATAGGTCTCGAAGCCGTCCGCCGTGGGACCCACGGAATCGCCCGCGTTGTCGCCCACGCAGTCGGCGATGACGCCTGGGTTGCGGGCATCGTCTTCCTTAATCTTGAAGACGATCTTCATGAGGTCAGAGCCGATGTCGGCGATCTTGGTGAAGATGCCGCCCGCGATGCGGAGGGCCGCGGCGCCCAGGGACTCGCCGATGGCGAAGCCGATGAAGCAGGGGCCGGCAGCGTCACCGGGGATGAAGAGCAGAATCGCGAGCATGAGGAACAGCTCGACGGAAATGAGCAGCATGCCGATGGACATGCCCGACTTGAGGGGGATCTCCATGGTCGGGTAGGGCTTGCCGCCCAGGGACGCGAAGGCGGTCCGGGAGTTGGCGAAGGTGTTGATACGGATGCCGAACCAGGCCACGGCCACGGAACCAAGGATGCCGATGATCGAGAAGAGCAGGACCACGATCACCTGGCCCCAGCCCATGGGCGTATGGGACAGATACTTGAAGTAGGCGACCATGATCACGGCGATGAAGGCCCACAGGACCGAGATGAACTTGATCTGGGTGACCAGGTAGGTCTTGCAGGTCTCATAGATCAGCTCGGAGATTTCCAGCATGGACTTGTGGACCGGGAGCTTCCTGATCTGGGAGTACTGCACCAGCCCGAAGCCCACGCCGAGCAGGCAGATGAAGAGGCCGATGAGCAGCAGGTTATGGCCGGACATGCCCAGGAAGCTGCCCCCCAGGACGGGGATCTTCAGCTCGGCCTCACCGGCCAGGGCGGGACTGGCGGAGGCCAGGACCAGGAGCGCCAGCATGGCCCCCTTCGCGATTCGGGTTGACGCCAGAGCGCCAAGCAGGCGTTTCATCGTCTCCATGGTGTTCCTCCAATTGGGTTCAGAAAGGGACTAGGAAGGCTGAAGCGGGCGGTATCTCACGGATCAGATGGTCTGTGCGGATGCGGCATGAGCCCCCACCCCGGGGGCAGACCACCAAAGATCGTGTTGGACTGTGAGCGATCTTAGCGTGGATGGGCCGCCTGCCGCAAGACCGGGGCTTTTCCGGGTCTTCCCCTGACTCCTTCATGGCTTAACCACAGTGTGACCAAGGTCCTGCCTTAGGGGCTTGGGAATCCCGGGCCCGGGGAAGATAATCGGGACACATCCGACTTTGATCCCAGCTGTCGATCCCGTGCCCCTCCAGGGATCCCTGTTCCCTTCATTTCGCCACCACCAAAGGAGTCCAACTATGTCCGTCGCTGAACAGAGCATCGCGGGCGCGGAAGCACGCGGCCACGGCTTCATGGCGTCCTCGGTTGGCCGGAAGGTCGTCATGGCCGCCACCGGCATCGTCCTCTTCGGGTTCGTCACGGTCCACATGATCGGGAATACCCAGGCCTACCTGGGCGCTGAAGGGTTCAACGGCTACGCCAAGTTCCTCCACACCATGCTCCACGGCGCCGGCATCTGGATCTTCCGGGCCGTGCTCCTCGCCGCCACCGGCCTCCACATCTGGGCCGCCGTCTCGCTGACCCTGGACAATCAGGCCGCGCGCCCCGTGGGCTATCGCGCCCAGCAGCCGGTCGCCTCCACCTGGGCCTCCCGCACCATGCGCTGGAGCGGCTTCATCCTGGCGGCCTTCATCGTCTATCACCTGCTGCACCTGACCACCGGCCACGCACACCCCAACTTCGACCACGCGAATCCCTACGCGAACTTCGTGAGCGCCTTCAAGGTTCCCGCCGCCGCTGGCTTCTACATCGTGGCTCAGCTTTGCCTGGGCCTGCACATGTGGCACGGCGTCTGGAGCTTCACCCAGACCCTAGGTCTCACCCACCCGCGCTACGACGGCCTCCGGCGGAACTTCGCCACGGGCCTGACCCTGCTGGTGGTGGGCGTGAACATTTCCTACCCCATCGCCGTCCTCACCGGCTGCATCCACTGATCCAAGGGAGCCAACCATGGAACTCAATTCCCGAATCCCAGATGGCCCCATCGAGAAGAAGTGGGACAACCACAAGTTTGATCTCAAGCTCGTGAACCCGGCCAACAAGCGCAAGTACAAGGTGCTGGTGGTGGGCTCCGGCCTGGCCGGCACATAATATTTGAAGTACCTACAGAATTAATAAATTGCGAAACAGAATATGATTCTGAAATCGAATATCGTGTTCATGGCAACAGCTCGTGGGTTCTTCATGAGAATGGCAGAAAATTCAAAGCATACTGCTCGTCATCTTTTATTGATGATATATCCATCGGATCGCACACCCACGCATCTTCCCCAAAATACTCTTCCACCGGAGCATATTTCCCAACCACGCAGTTTGCTCCATATATAGCAGCTTCCAAAGTTGCAAGACCAGGGCTTTCCCTAAGGCTAACCAATGCATGCACTCTTGCCCGTTCATATATATAAGGCATTTGTTCGTGCTTAACTTCCCCAATAAAAAAAACATTCCCTCGTTCTTTAGCGATTTCTTTGCATGCTAAAGCATATAAATTAGATTCTCCCCTGCCAACAAAAACTATCGGG
>JANYLR010000007.1 GCA_025363715.1 Holophagaceae bacterium
GCGGGAGGCCCTGAAGGAGAAGGGCGGCGATCCCCACTGGCTGGTGATGAGCGCCACGCCCATCCCCCGGTCCCTGGCCCTGGCGGTGTTCGGCGATCTGGACCAAAGTGTCCTGGATGAACTGCCGCCGGGCCGCCAGCCCATCAGCACAAAGCTGCACAAGCCGGAATCCGCCGAACGGGTCTGGGAGCAGGTGCGCCGCGAGCTGGAAAGCGGCCGCCAGGCCTTCGTGGTGAGCCCCAGCATCGACCCTTCTGACGAAGGCAAGGTGCAGTTGCGGGACATCCAGGCCATGGAATCTTTGCTGCGCGGCATCTTCCCGGAGGAGGCCATCGAGGTGGTCCATGGCCGCCTGAAGGCCGATGACATGGCCGCCCGCATGGGTCGCTTCGTCTCCGGCGAGGCCAAGATCCTGCTGGCCACCACGGTGATCGAGGTGGGCGTGGACGTGCCCAACGCCACGGTCATGGTGGTGGATCATGCGGAGCGTTTCGGCCTCAGCCAGCTTCATCAGCTGCGGGGCCGGGTGGGGCGCGGCACCCAGCGCAGCCACTTCCACATGATCAGCGGTTCCGAAACGGAACGGCTCCAGACCCTGGTCGAAACCCAGGATGGCTTCCGCATCGCCCAGCGGGACCTGGAACTGCGGGGCCCTGGCGAATTCTTCGGCGTGAAACAGGCGGGGCTGCCCCAGTTCCAGGTGGCCGATCTGGTGCGGGATCGCGCCCTGCTACTGCGCTGTCGCGAGGCCGCGGACCGGGCGCTGGCCCTGGGCCTCAGCGAATCCCAGCTCGATTGGTTGAAGCGGGAGCAGGCCCGGCTGAGGCTGGCGGAGATCAGCTAGGACCGAAGAGGACCCAGGCCCGGGAAGGACCAGCCAACCCCCTGGCATCCGGAGTGGAGGCCCGATTTAAACCAGGTAACTTCATGGGCATGGAATGCCCGATGAAAGTTAACACCTGGGTGGTTAATGTCGATGGGTATCCGTACCTCAAAATTTGAAATCCCAAGCAATGCCCCGATGTGTTTGAGCAACGGCCCTGTCATGGAGCGACCCGTGTCGACGAATCTGAAAGTGTGGGTGGCCCTGGTGGGCCTGCCGGTGATGTTGACAGCCCAGGAACCTGATTCCCGCTGGCGCCTCAGCGGCTTCGGAACCCTCGGCCTGGCTTCGAATTCCACCGATCTCGTTGAATATTCACGGGAGCTCTCTCAACCGAAGGGAACCACCCGCCGCCTGAACGCGAAGCTGGACAGCCGGTTGGGGCTGCAGGTGAATGTCAACCTGAGCGAGGATTTCAGCTTCGTGGGTCAGGTCGTCAGCAAGTACCGCTATGACGGGACCTTCACCCCTGATCTGTCCTGGGCCTTCCTCAGCTATACGCCCACTTCGGGGGCCCAGGTTCGCGTCGGAAGGCTGGGTTGGGATGTGTTTCAGCTGGCCGACACGCGCAATGTGGGCTACTCCAACCTGTGGGCGCGGCCCCCGCTGGATTTCTACGGCCCTTTGCAGGTTTCCAGCATGGATGGCGGGGATATCGCCTGGAGTACTCCCCTCGGCGAAGGTCAGAGCCTGCGGTTGAAGGTCTCAGCGGGCCAGGTCTGGGAGAAGATCCCCACCAGCTTTCCGGGCGAAGACCAGGAACTAAAAGGCGGGAAGCTGCTGGGCTCACTGGCCGAGTTCCAGGGGGAGAACCTCAATTTCCGGGTGGCCTATGCACGATTCCGCACGACCCGGGACTTCATAACCCCAGTGGCCAGTCTTCGGGAAGGCGTCTACGCCTTCGCCTTGCTCTTGAACGATCCCCTCCTGGCCCGGCAGGCCGATGCCATGGTGTTCAAGGATCAGGTGTTCCACTACTACTCGGCAGGCCTGAACTGGCAACAGGGCCCCCTCCGAATCGACGGGGTGGCCGCGAGGGTGAATTCCGGCGCGCTGTTTTCCACCTTGAACGCCGGCTATGCGTCCATCGGCTACCGGGTGGAGGCCGTGGTTCCCTACGTGCTGGCCTCGCGCATCGCCACCTCGAATCCCACCCCCTATGTGGGCGCCTTGCCCGGCCTTGGGCCTCAGGGTGCCGCCGTGGCCGAAGGCATTCAACGTTTCCTAACCAACAGCAACGCGGACCAGAAGACCGTCGCCCTGGGCCTGCGTTGGGATTTCCACCCCAAGGCAGCCTTGAAGATCCAGGTGGACCGGGTATCGGCTGATTCCAAGGCCACCATGCTTTGGCCCCATACCAGCCCCGGCTGGGATGGCAAGGCCACCCTCGCATCCGTCGTCCTCGACTTCGTGTTCTGAGGGCGCCATGCGACATTCACCCCTTCGATCGTTTTGTTTCCTCCCTCTTCTGCTGGCGATGCTGGCGACCGCACCTCTCGTGGCAGGTGAGCCCGTCGTCATCGTGAACCTGCAAAGCGGCGTGGAAAAACTCACCCACGATGAAGTGACCAGCCTGTTCATGGGCCGGCAGAAGCGGCTGCCCTCCGGCATCGTGGCCCTTCCCGTGGAGCAGGCCCAGCCGGTGGCGACCCGGGCCCGCTTCTATCAGCTGCTGGTGAAGAAGGATCTGCCCGATATCAACGCCTACTGGGCCCGCCTCTTCTTCTCGGGCCAGGCCCAGCCCCCGCGCCAGGTGAACAGCGCGGCCGAAGTCCTGGAACTGGTGGCCGGAAACAAAGGTGCCATTGGCGTGGTGGATGCATCCCTGGTGGATCGTCGCGTTCGGGTGGTGCTGGACTTCGGAAGATAGGAGTCAGGTTGCCGAGCCGTCGACTCCGATCGAGCATCGTCCTTAGAACCACCCTGCTGGTACTCGGGGTGGCTCTCGGGATCGGACTGGTGGCGAATGGAATCGTGGGTCAGGTGGCCCTTCACTATGAGATCGCTCGTGCCCGGGGTCAGGTGTCCGGGCTGCTGGCGGTGGTGGAGCCTTCGGCCAGCGCGGCCTGCTTCGTAGGTGATCAGCGCCTGGCCCAGGAGACGGCCCTGGGCCTGCTGAATTCCCCCAGCATCGCCGTGGTGGAGATCCGTGGCTTGGGTGGGGTTCTGGCCAAGGCCCAGCGGCTGGGTGGCAGCCCGACCACGGAGGAGATCGTCCGGCCCGTGCCCTCGCCCTTCGCCAAGGACACCACCGTGGGCGAAATCCGCGTCTTCCCCGACGCGGCGGAGACGGCGCGGAGCGTGGCCCGCCATGTATGGGTGCTCAGGGGCTTGATTTTGGTCATGGCAACCGTGGTGGGGATCGCGGTGGCGATGACGGTCATGCGCACGGTGGTCCGGCCCATCAAGGTGATCTCGGATCGGCTCGGCGGACTGGATGCCCACCAAGGCTCGCGCCTCGAATCACCCCCAGGGCATGAGGCCGATGAGATCGGCCGCCTGGTGTTGGACGTCAACCGGGCCCTGGAGGCGGTGGAGCAGCAGCACCGGCTGGAGCAGCAGGTGAAGGATGCCCATGCCCAGAAGATCACCAGCCTGGGGCGGCTCGCGGGCGGCGTGGCCCACGATTTCAACAACATGCTGGGTGGCATCATGGCCTATGCGGATCTGCTGCTCACCGAGGAGACCGAGCCCAAGCGGCAGAAGTACCTGCAGAACATCCTCAATGCCGCCAAGCGCTCCAGCGAACTCACCTCGAAACTGCTGGCCTTCGGCCGACGAGGGAAGAACCGGGTGGAGAACGTGGTGCTGAGCACCGCCGTGCAGGAATGCCTGTCGATCCTCCAGCCTTCCATGCCTCCGGATCTGCGGGTGAGCACCAGCCTTGACAAGGGCCTCTCGGTCGACGGGGACCCTGCACAGATCCAGCAGGTGCTCATGAACCTCTGCCTCAACGCCATCGAGGCCATGCCCAGCCAGGGCATCCTCGGCATCACGACTCGGGTGGTCAACCTGGGGGCAATGGAAGCGTCTGCGCACCGGCTGGAACCGGGGTCCTACGTCATGCTCGAAGTCTCCGACACGGGCATTGGCATCAGCAAGGAGCTGCTTCCCCAGATCTTCGAGCCCTTCTTCACCACCAAGATCATGAAGGGGGAGATGGGCACAGGCCTCGGTCTGTCCACGGTGTATGGCATCCTCGAGGCCCATCATGGGGTCATCGAGGTCGACTCCAGGCAGGGCCTCGGGACTACCTTCCACGTGCTGCTGCCCCCGGGGAGCCTCAGCCCCGAACAGCCCCCCCAGAAAAGGGCCCTCGACTTCGGGAAGGGGATCGTCCTGGTGGTGGAGGATGAGCCCATCCTCCGGGAGGTGGCCCAGAGCGCCCTCGAAAGCCTGGGATATGCGGTGGAGACCGCCGAGCATGGCCGGGCCGGCGTGGCAGCCTATCGGGCCAGGCACAGTGAACTGCTGGCGGTGCTGCTGGATCTGAAGATGCCCGTCATGGGCGGTCAAGAGGCCTTTGCCCAGATGCGAGGGATCGATGCCACCGTGCCCGTCATCATCTGCACCGGCTACGGCGAGAACGAGGAAGTGCAGGCACTCCTCAGCCAGGGGGCGGCTGGATTGCTCTCCAAGCCCTATCGGATCCTGGAACTGTCCGCTGCTCTGCAAAGGTTCAAGGCGAAGCACTGAGCCTGGCGGAACCTGAGGCGGGGAATCGGCTCCCCGTCAGGACGCCAGGACTTCTCGTACCTTGCGCAGCAGCGAATCCGGGCTGAGCGGCTTCGAGATGTAGTGGATGCCTGCTTCCAGAATGCCCTTCTGGTTGATGATGTCGGCCGTGTAGCCGCTCATGAACAAGGTCTTGACCTCTGGCTTGATGGCCATGATGGTGTCGTAGACCTCTTTCCCGTTCATGCGCGGCATGACCACGTCCAGCAGGACGAAGTCGATTTCCTCGACATGTTCCCGGAACTTCAGGATGGCCTCGTCTCCGTCGAGGGCGAGGATGACCCGGTAGCCTCCGGAGACCAGTACCTCCTGGGCCAGTCTGCGGACTTCATCGTTGTCTTCGGCCACCAGGATGGTTTCGGTCCCACCCGTGGCGGGAGCCAGGGCGGCCTTCTCCTGCTCGGGCCCATCATGCAGAACGATGGGCAGGTAGATCTTGAAGGTGGTGCCGATGCCCTGCTCGCTGTAGACGCTGATGTCGCCATCATGCTGCTTGACGATCCCGTAGAGAATGGACAGGCCCAGGCCAGTCCCCTTGCCGACGGCCTTCGTGCTGAAGAAGGGCTCGAAGATTCGCTGCTTCACGTCCTCGGCCATGCCCAGGCCGTTGTCTGAAACGGAGATGACCGCGTAGTCGCCGGGGGTGACGTACTCATGCTTGATCATCTGGTCCGCCGTGAGCCTGATCTGCTCGGTGCTGACGCAGAGCAAGCCGCCATTGGGCATGGAATCCCGGGCGTTGGTCACCAGGTTCAGCAGCACCTGTTCGATCTGCCCCACGTCCACCAGGATCGGCAGCGGGTGGGGGTTCATGTCGAAGGACAACTCGATGTCTTCGCCGAGCACCCGGAACAGCAAATTGCCCATGCCGTCGACGATCTCGTTCAGGTCGGCCTTCTTGAGGCTGATGATCTGCTTCCGGCTGAAGGCCAGCAGGCTCCTGGTCAGCTGGGCGGCCTTCTCGCTCGCGGACAGCAGGTGTGACAGGTGCTTCATGGCCTGGCTGCCAGAAGCGATGCCCTTCTTCAGCAGATTGCCGTAGCCGATGATGACCGTGAGGAGGTTGTTGAAGTCGTGGGCAACGCCGCCGGCCAGGGTGCCGATGGCCTCCATCTTCTGCGACTGGCGCAGGAGCGTTTCGAGGTGCTTCTTTTCGGTGATGTCCTCGAAGATGCCGTCGATCCAGAGCAGGCGGCCAGCCGCGTCCCGGTGCGACTTGGCATTGACGGACACCCAAACCGGCTCCCCATCCTTCTTGTGCATGAGGAGTTCCCGGTTCCTCGCGGTGCCTGCGTTGAGAATTTCCTTGAGGAATTGCGGGCGCTCTTCGGATCGTTGATACAGGCTCGAAATGGAGATTTCCAGCAGCTCCTCGGGAGTGTCGAAGCCGAACATCTTCGCCATGGCGGGATTGGCTTGCAGGAATCTTCCATCATCTCCGCCGCTGGTCCGGTAGATGCCCAGGGTCAAATTGTCCACCAGGGAGTGGTAGCGTTCTTCGCTCCTGCGGAGGTCTTCTTCCGCTTTGTTGCGGACGTGGATGTAGAACAGAAGGGCGATCAGTCCCGCGCCCAGGCCGGACATGCCGACCACCAGACCCCAGAACAGGTTCTTGTTGAGCGTGTAGAAGCGGGGTGGTTCGTTGATCACCCGGCTTCCTGACGGGAACTCGGCATCGATCAGGTCAAAACGCTTGAGCTGGTTGTAATCGAACAGGTAGCGGTTGGGGCTTTCCATGACGACGGGAATGGCATCCGGCGATTCACCGGCGAGAATCCGCAGGGCAAGCTCTCCGGCGCTGGTGCCCTGGGCTTTGCCGCTGGTCAGCTTGCCCCCGACAATTCCATGGCCCAGGTAGAAATCCCACAGGCCATAGACGGGGACCGCGCTGTGCTTCGAAAGCAGGCTGGCGATCTCGAAGTATTCGAAGAAGGTGCCGGACCGGTCCTGTTGGTAGATGGTGAGGAAGACCAGACTGTCGCTGCCCAGCTTGGAGACTGTCGATAGGATCTCCGGCATGCCATGGTCATCCAACAGGTGGATGGCGACCTTCTCTCGGTATTTCGGGGCCAGCTCGAGGAGGGTCTGATGGACGATCTTTCCCGTAGTGGTGTTGTCGACCACGATGTAGATGTGCTTGACCGCTGGGTGTAGGCGGATCATCAAGTCCAGGTTGGCGGCGATGTCGGCATCCTCGTTGACGCCGGTGTAAAGGGTCTGACCCCGGAGGTCCTCCGGCTTGAACCAGTTGACCCCGCAGAAGGCGACCGGAATGTCGCCGAAGGTGTCGTTGCGATAGAGCCGCAGGAAGTTGAAGGCATCGTTATCGGTGGCCACGATGGCATCGAAGCGGATGTGCTTGAATTTCACCTGGTAGGTTTCATGCAGGAGGCGGAAGTAGTCCTTGTCGAAGGACCATTTCGTATCCATGTAGGCGATGTAGAACTTGATCTGGCCCTGCTTGGGGCTCATGGCCTCGATCACGCCCTGGGTCTGTTCATCCGTCCACTTGAACCCCTGGTGGTACGAATTGAGGATGAGGACGTTTTTCTTGATGTCTGGGCTGGCCGACGGCTGACCGAAACCTTGAGTCTGCAACAGGAAGGTGGCCAGGATGGCCAGGGCCACCCGCATCACAGGTCGAGCCTCGGTTGGGATGGGGGGATCTTCACGATGAAGGTTGTGCCCTCACCAGGCTGGGAATGCAGGCGAAGTTCACCTCCCAGGAGATCGGTGAATTTTTTCACCAGCGTGAGGCCCAGGCCTGTACCGCCAAATTTCCGAGTGGTGCTATCGTCGGCCTGTTCGAATTCATCGAAGACCTTGACCTGCTGTTCTTGGGTCATCCCGATGCCGCTGTCCCGGACCATCAGCATCAGGCTTTCGCCTTCCGACCAGGCCCGGAGCAGCACCTGCCCGGAGTTGGTGAACTTGGCTGCATTGCTCAGGAGGTTCACGAGAATCTGGCGGAGGCGGGTGGGGTCGGAACAGAAGGGCGCGGGAACGTCCTGGATGTCCAGTTCGAATCCGTTCCGGTTCTTCTCTACCAGCGGGCGGACCGTGGCGTCCAGATCCTGAAGGAAGGCGCGGAGGTTGATGGCCTGGGGATCCAGGCGGAGGTACCCAGCCTCGATCTTGGACACATCGAGGATGTCGTCGATCAAACCCAGCAGGTGCCTGCCGGCGCTCTGGATTTTTCCTGCATCCTTCTTCAGGCCTTCCAAGGCCGGGTCCCGCATGTCCTCCTGAAGGATTTCCGAATAGAGCAGGATGGCATTCAGGGGGGTGCGCAATTCGTGGCTCATGTTGGCCAGGAAGGCGCTCTTGGCCTTGGAGGCTGCCACCAGGGCCGAGGTCTGCCGGGCCACTTCGTCAATGAGCTCGCGGTTGCGCTGCTCGAGCCGGGTCTGCCGGATCTTGACCAGCAGGATGATCAAGCACCCCAGCCCAAGCAGCCCGAGGAGTCTCACCCACCCCTTCTCCCACCAGGCTGGACGGACCAGGAAGTGGAAGGTGGTCACCGGACCGAGCACCCCTTGCTGTGTGATGCCGCGGAGTTCCAGCGTATGCGGACCGGCCGGGAGGCCCGCGTAACGGAGGGAAGGGGTGTCCAGGCGGATCCAGTCGGTGTCGACGCCGGAGAGCTTGGCGGAATAGTACAGAGCATCCTGAATCTGATAGTTCGGAACCATGAATCGCACTTCCAGTTCGTTCCGATCGCGGGGCAACTCCGCCAAAGGATCCCGCAGGTCGAGTTCCTGGGTGGCCACACGGGCCGACAGGAGGAGGGGGGGGCGAAGCTCGGGTGGCGGCGTCTGGGCCTGGGGATCGTGGCTCATCAGGCCGGAAGGCGTCCCGATCCAGATCCGGCCCGGCTCCACCAGCATGGCGCCCTGGTCGCACTCTGGGTGGACGATGCGATCCTCGGAGCCCAGGAGGCGAATCCGGTGCGGGGCCTGGTCGTCGACATAGCCCAGTCCAAAGGTGGTGCCGATCCAGATCCTGCCCCCGGTGCCGATGCCGACGCTGTAGATGACCAGGTTCTTGCCGGGAACCGTGAAGTCCAGGGTCCCCGTCCGCACCATTCGGCCCTCCTGCATGCGGTGGAGGGTGAGGGCCGCGCGGGTCTTGTAGCCGATGACCAGCCGTCCGTCCGGGCTCGTGGCGGCCACATAGGGGAGCTCGGGAAGCAGGTCGGGAACACTCTGCCAGCTGCCGTGGCTCCAGAGAGAGCCGGACTGGCCGTGCAGCAGCAGGAGTTCCCCACTCGGCAGCGTCAGGAGGCCGCGCACCTCGCGAGGAGGCGGGCCCTGCATCGGCATGGCCTGCCAGGTCCAGCCCGTGCCGGTCTGGGTGCCCCGAACAACATGGCCTTCCTCGTCGGCCACCCATGGGTGGCCATCCAGATCGACCGTGAGACCCGCTGTGATGCGGGCGACGGGCAGGAGCTCGATCCGGATGGTCCGCGCCAGCAGGGTGCGCGTGTCCACCTGGTGGACGATGCCGCCTGGACTGCCCACTGCCCACATAGTGTCTCCCTGGCCCCGGGCGAGGTTCAGGAACCGGCCCCGCAGCACCTGCTTGAACCGCTTACCCCGCTCCACCCACAGGCCGGCATCGGTACCCACCCACAGTTTCCCTTGGCGATCCCGGAGCATCTGCCAGGTGGTATCCAAGGGCAACCCGTCCTGGGGCCCAAAGGTGCGCCAGCGGCTGTTTCCCAGGGCTCGCAGAACCCCTTTGTCGGTGCGGAACCAGAGGCCCCCTTCCTGGTCCACCATGCCGCCCCGGGCATCATCCTGGGCATGACCGAACTGCTCACGTCGGCTGCCGCGCACCCGCCAGAGCCCGGAAGCGGTGTCCACCCAGACCCAGCCTTCGGCATCGCGGCTGAGCTTGGAGATGTGGCTGTAGCCCCCAGCCATCTTCGCCCCGATCCAGGTGCGGACACCTTCGGCCGGCAGACGCCAGAGGGAGCTGCTGGTGCGCACCCAGAGGTCCCGATCCCCATCCACGGCGATGTCCCGGAGGATCTCTCCCGGAGCGAATCGAGGAGAATCCACCCGTATCCAGCCATCCTGCCGCCAGTACCAGATGCTATTCGAGGTGATGGCCCAGGCGCCGGAAAGGGAGGGGTGGGCGAACAGGTGGGTCGGCAGTTCAGCACCCGGCCATGGGGTAGGAATGATGAAGCCGTTGGGTGCATGTTCCACCCGGATACCCTGCGAAGTGAGCACCCAGAGATGGTCCTCGGCATCCCGGGCGACCTCCTGCACGGAACCTCGGGGGATGCCCTCGCCCTCTCCGAAGATCCTCGATTGGCCATGGCTGATCCGGGCCAGACCACCGTCCGTGCCCACCCAGACCGCCCCATCCTTGTCCACGAACAGACTCAGAACGAATCCCGTGGGCAGGGGGCCCGTGAAGGGGGAGAACCCTCGGCCGTCGAAAAAGGAGAGCCCGCCCTCGGTGCCAACCCAGAGCTGGCCCGCCTGATCCTGCACCATCGCCGAGACCACTTCGCTGCCCAGGCCCTGCTCCGTGCCGTAGCGACGCACAGGCAGACTGCCGAGAACCTGGGCCTTCAAGGGAAGGACCAGGGCGAGGCACAACATGGCCAGGAGACGGGAGAGCATCTGGGGCACCTGCCTTCTCCTATCGGGCAATCGGGAATCCACCTTCAATTTCGTTGATTTGGCAGGGGTGTCGGCCATCGGATTCCCCCTTTTCACGCAGGCTGGCATTCGGTTGAGACGGACGGCCGGGCCCAAAGGATAATGGCCCTTTCCGGCCCGTCTTTCGCAACCCTCTGCCTATCCAGGATCTGTCCATGCCCCGTACCACGGCCATCCTCCTCATTTCCTGCCCGGACCAGAAGGGCATCGTGGCCAGGTTGTCGAATTTCGTCTTTGAACGGGGCGGCAATATCGTGGATTCCGATCATCACTCGGATCACCAGGCTGGCCGCTTCCTGGGCCGCATCGAGTGGGAGGACGAGGGTGCTCCCTCGGACCGGGAGCGGTTGTGCCAGGAAGTGGCTGCCGTGGCCAGCCCCATGGGCGGCCAGTGGGAACTGCACTTCTCGGACGTGGTGCCGCGGATCGCCATCTGGTGCAGCAAGCAGGAGCATTGCCTGCTGGACCTGCTCTGGCGCCACCAGGCCGGGGAGCTGGGTGCCGAGGTCGCCTTCATTCTGAGCAATCATGAGGACCTCCGTCGGCATGTCGAGCCCCTGGGGCTGCCTTTCCACGTGCTGCCCGTCACCCGGGAGAACAAGGCCGAACAGGAGGCCAGCCAGCTGGCCCTGCTGCGACGGGAACGAGTGGACCTGGTGGTGCTGGCCAAGTACATGCAGGTGCTCAGTGGCGATTTCCTCCGGACCTTCTCCGAGGTGATCAACATCCACCACAGCTTCCTGCCGGCCTTCGCGGGCGCCCAGCCCTACCACCAGGCCCTGGCCCGGGGCGTGAAGCTCATCGGGGCCTCGGCCCACTTCGTTACCAGCGACCTGGATGCGGGCCCCATCATTGAGCAGGACGTGATCCGGGTGAGCCACCGGGACACCGTGGAGGACCTGGTGCGCAAGGGCAAGGACATGGAGCGCCTGGTCCTTGCTCGCGCTGTCCGTCTGCACCTGCAGCACCGAGTGCTCACCTACGGGAACAAGACGGTGGTGTTCGAGTAGCTGCTCCAAACCCCGCTGCGCAGGGTTTGGAGTTAGAAAAAGCTCCTTGTAACTCGGGGCGCCAGAGGCGCCCCGAGCCTGGCTACACCTTGGGCAGATGCGCCAACGATTCCTTGATGGCTTCGGCCGGGTATTCGAAGTCCTCGAGCTTGCCGGAGAAGTACCGGTCGTAGGAGGCCATGTCGAAGTGGCCGTGGCCGGTAAGGTTGAAGAGGATGGTCTTCGGCTCGCCGGTCACCTTGCAGCGCAGGGCTTCGTCGATGGCGGCACGGATGGCGTGGCAGGATTCCGGCGCGGGGATGATGCCCTCGGCCTTCGCAAACATCACACCCGCTTCGAAGGTCGCCACCTGGGGCACCGCGATGGCTTCCATCAGGCCCTCGTGGACCAGCTGGGAGATCAGGGGGCTGTCGCCATGGTAGCGGAGGCCGCCCGCGTGGATGCCCGGGGGCATGAAGTCGTGGCCCAGGGTGTACATCTTCATGATGGGCGTGTAGCCCGAGGCATCGCCATAGTCATAGGCGTAGGCGCCCTTGGTGAGGGTGGGGCAGCTGGTTGGTTCCACCGCCACCAGGCGCAGATTCGGGGTCTTGCCGGCGGCCTTGTCCGCCAGGAAGGGCAGGGCGATGCCGCCAAACGACGAGCCGCCGCCGCAGGGGCCGAAGATGACATCCGGCCAGTCCCCGGCCAGTTCGAACTGCTTTTTGGCCTCGAGGCCGATGATGGTCTGGTGCAGCAACACATGGTTGAGCACGGAGCCCAGGCAGTAGTTGGTATCCGGGCGCCCGGCGGCCTCTTCCACGGCTTCCGAGATGGCCACACCCAGGGAGCCGTCGCTGTCGGGATGCGCGGCCAGGATGTCCCGTCCGGCCTTGGTCAGGGTGGTGGGGCTAGAAAGCACCTCGGCGCCCCAGGCCTGCATCATGGAGCGGCGGAAGGGCTTCTGCTCGTAGCTGACCTTCACCATGAAGACGCGCACATCGATGCCGTACATCTGACCCGCGAAGGCCATGGACGAGCCCCACTGGCCCGCGCCGGTCTCCGTGGTGAGCCGCCGGATGCCCACCTGATGGTTGTAATAGGCCTGGGGCACCGCGGTGTTGGGCTTGTGCGAACCGGCGGGGGACACCCCCTCGTTCTTGTAGTAGATCTTCGCCGGCGTGCCCAGGGCCTGCTCCAGCCGCAGGGCGCGCATCAGCGGGGAAGGGCGCCACAGGCGGTAGATCTCCCGCACTTCCTCGGGGATGGGGATCCAGCGCTCGCCCGACATCTCCTGCTCCAGCAGAGGGCCGGGGAAGATGGCCAGCATCTGCTCGGGACTCACCATGTTGCCGTCCGGACCGAGGGGGGGCGACGGCGGGTTGGGCATATCCGCCACCACGTTGTACCAGTGGGTGGGGATCTCCTGCTGTCCGAGGACGAAGCGGGTGGTCTGCATCTGGGACTCCAGGAATTCCAATGTTGGGAAAGGAAAGTGTAACCCGAATGCACTCATGGTCTGGGGTCGAAGTCTGGAAGAAAAACTCGGGGTTGAAGAAGGCCGAAGCCCTTCATTCCCCGGTTAGGACAATGAAAATCTACCCCGAGTAAAAAAAGGTAGGTTGAAGTTCTTGAAATATTCAAGGATGATAAACGACCAAGAGGTTGTAATTACTCTCCTCCCCCCCCCTTCCACTTCCTTCCCCCCCCAAGGAGACCTGGATGTTCCACGAACCTGCCCAGCAGAGCGGGAGAGATCCCGCCTCTTCGTACAAGAGCCGAATCGGGAACCGGATGTTCCTGCTCTATGCCCTCATCTATGCGGGCTTCGTGGCCATCAACATCACCAACCCGGCACTCATGGAGGCCGAGGCCCTATGGGGCCTGAACCTGGCCGTGGTGTATGGATTCTTTCTGATCATTTTCGCCCTCGTGCTCGCCATGGTCTACAGCCACATGTGCGGTAAGAAGGAAGCAGAAATGGACGCCCAGGGCAACCGAGAGGGCAAGTGACATGGCCATCATCATTTTTCTCGCCTTCGTCGGCTTCGTCCTCGGGCTGTCCTTCTACTTCGGGGCCAAAACCAAATCCGCCAGCGGCTACTACGCCGCTGGGGGCAATATCCACTGGGGTGTGAACGGTATCGCCTTCGCCGGGGACTACCTTTCTGCCGCTTCGTTCCTGGGCATCTGCGGCATGATCGCCACCAGCGGGTACGATGGCTTCCTGTATTCCATCGGCTACCTGGCCGGCTGGATGGTGGCCCTGTTCGTCGTGGCTGAGCCCATGAAGCGCCTGGGCAAGTACACCTTCACCGATGCGGTGGATGCCAAGTTCAATTCTCAGGGCATCAAGCTGATGGGCGCCATCAGCACGCTGATCGTCTCGCTCTGCTACCTCATTCCCCAGATGGTGGGTGCGGGCGTTCTGGTGGAGCCCCTGCTGGGACTGCCCCATGCCGCCGGCGTGATCATCGTCGGCGCGGTGGTGATCATCATCGTGGCCACGGCGGGCATGACCTCGACCACCTATGTCCAGTTCCTCAAGGGCGGCCTGCTCATCGTGTTCTCTCTCATCGTCACGGTGGCCCTGCTGGTCCGGGGGCTCAGCACCAAGCCGGATCAGGGCGGCAAGGTGCCCTTCTACGCCTATGCCGAGCTGGCCGCCACCCAGATGGATGGCAAGGTGATCCCTGCGGATCCGACCTGGACCGTGCTGGAAACCAAGGCAGTGAAGGATCAGACCTTCCTGAAGCTGGCCCGGGAAGGCAAACCCTCCTGGTGGCTGAAGAGCCAGAAGGAGGGCAAGGTCGCCCTGAAGGAATGCCAGTGGGAATCCCAGTCCCCTGGCCAACCCAAGCTCGTGAATGGCGAGGCCGGCGCCAAGCTGCGCCAGGTGGGCAATCTCGTGGCCATCAACGGGGATACGAGTCCCGAGGCCAAGACCGGTCCCGTTGGCCCCTTCGGGTTTCTATCCAAGCTCGGCGCCAAGGACACCAAGATCCAGCAGTGGAAGATCACGAAGTTCAAGGATGCCAGCGGTGCCGAGGTTGCCGTCCACCATCCATACATCACTACCGGCAACAAGATCCTGCGTCCCGGCGCGAAGTTCAAGATCGAAGGCAGCTTCCTGGAGCGGCTGGATTTCGTCAGCTTGATGCTGGCCCTGTTCCTGGGCACGGCCGCCCTGCCGCACATCCTCATCCGCTACTACACCGTGCCGAGCCCCGCGGCCGCCCGGAAGTCCACCATCGTGGCCATCGCCGCCATCGGGTTCTTCTACCTGCTCACCCTCTACATGGGCCTGGGCGCGATGGTGAACAATGTCATCAACCCCCTGGACAACAACATGTCCGCGCCGCTGCTGGCGAAATCTTTCGGCACCTTCCTGTTCGCCGTAATATCGGCCATCGCCTTCGCGACGGTGCTGGGCACGGTGGCGGGACTCATCGTGGCTGCCTCGGGCGCCGTGGCGCATGACCTCATGGACCGCTACGCGAAGATCAAGATGACCGAGCACCAGAAGGTCCGGGCGGGCCGCATCGCCGCCTTTGCCGTGGGGATCATCGCCATCATCCTGGGCATCCTCTTCAAGGGCCAGAACGTGAGCTTCCTCGTGGGGCTCGCCTTCGCCGTGGCCGCCAGCGCCAACCTGCCGGCCATCGTCATGCTGCTCTTCTGGAAGCGCACGACCTCCAAGGGCATCGCCGCCTCCATTACCGTGGGCATCCTCAGCTCCCTGACGCTCATCGCCCTCTCTCCGAACATCTTCAAGCAGTTCGGGCTGGATCCGACCAAGGCCCCCATTCCTTTCGACAACCCAGGCATCGTTTCCATCCCCCTCAGCTTCCTCGTGCTGGTGGTGGTCTCGCTGCTGACCAAGCCAAATCAAATGACCCTCGAATCCGAGACCTAGTACAAGTGCCTAAGACCCCTTGGCGGCGCCTTCCGGATTCCCGGGGGCGCCGCCCAGTCATTTGGAAGATGATGGTTCCGTGAGCGACTTCATCCGCGTCAACCTCCACTGCCATTCGGATTGCAGTGACGGCCTGCTCAGCCCCGTGGAAATGGCGGAGCGGCTGGCACGCTCCGGCGTGCGGGTGGCTGCCCTCACGGACCATGACACGGTGGAAGGGCTGACCCGGTTCCGTGAGGCCCTGGCCCGGGATGGCATCGGCTGCATTTCCGGACTGGAATTGAGTACCCGGACCGACCAGGGTCCGGCCCACATCCTGGCCTACGGCTTCGATCCAGACTCTCCGCACCTGCGGGAGGCGATTCGACGGGCGAAGGAACAGGCCGGTCTGCCGGTGGCCGAAGGCATACGACTGATCCACCTGGCCGGGGGCAGGACTTTTCTGGCTCATCCCCTGGAGCTGGAAAAGGATCTCGCCACCCTCAAGGAACGCCTGCTGGTTCTCCAGGGCCTGGGCCTCAATGGCATCGAGGCAATCTACGCCCCCTATTCCTCGGCCCGGATCCAGGACTTGTTGGCCCTGGCGGACGAACTGGGCCTGGCCGTCAGCGCAGGCTGCGATTTCCACGGCCCTGATATTCCAGGAATGTCCGACCTCTTTGTTAACTTCCCCTTGGAGCGATGGCGCGCCTTCCGGAACCTCCTGCTGTCGTCTCCTGGAACACCCGTTTCTGCCCCCGCACGCCCGCCGATGGCGAAGAATCAGCCCCGGTCGGTCCTTCACTGGCGGAACTTCCTGCTGCGCATCGCGGCCCCAACCCTGGTAGCCATCGCCCTCCTGCTGATACCCCTCTTCGCCTTCGTGGTTCCGGCCTTCGAGGAGGCCCTGTTCTCCCGCAAGCGGGAGATGATCCGGGAGCTCACGAATTCCGCCTGCAGCATCCTGGAGGAGTACCGGCAGGACGAGGTTTCGGGCCGCCTGGGCCGGCTGGAGGCCCAGAAGGCCGCCGCGGCCCGCATCCAGTTCCTGCGGTACGGCCGGGAGGGCAAGGACTACTTCTGGATTACAGACCTCCACCCCCGGATGGTCATGCACCCCTACCGGCTGGATCTCAACGGAACCGATCTCGGCGGATTCAGGGATCCGGCCGGGAACCAGGTGTTCGTGGCTTTCGCGGAGCTGGTGAAGGCCAAGCAGGACGGCTATCTGGAATACGTTTGGCAGTGGAAGGACGACCCGGGGCGCCTGGTGCCCAAGCAATCCTATGTCCGGATCTTCGAACCCTGGGGCTGGGTCGTGGGCACGGGCATTTACACGGAAGATGTCCAGGGCGAGATCTCGGCCCTGACGGGTCGGATCGTCCGCGTGTCGGTCTTCGTGGCCCTGGTGATCGCGCTGCTCCTGCTCTTCATCGCCCAGCAGAGCTTCCGGATCGAGCGGAAGCGGACCCTCGCTGAAGATGCCCTAGGGGAATCCCACGAACGGTACCGGGTGCTGGTGGAGGCTTCAAAGGAAGGCACCGTCATGGTGCTGAAAGGCCGCGCCGTCTTCGTCAATCCGGTCTTCCTGGAGCTATCGGGCCTGACGGAGGCGGAGTGGGGCCTCCTAGATCTCGAGGAGCTCATCAAGCTCGAAGGTGGGCTCGAATCCTGGATGAAGGCCGTGCTCTCCGGACAGGCCGAGGCTTCTCCTGTGGAAGGACTCCTCCACCGGCGGGACGGCGCGGCCATCGAGGTACTCTTGGTGGTGGAGCGCATTCAGATTGGTGAACAGGAAGGGGCCATCCTCTTCGTCCGGGATCTGTCCGCGCACAAGGAGGTCCTGGCGGCCCTCGGGGAAAGCCAGGCCCGTTTTCGGGCCGTGGCAGAGAACTTGGGTGTGGCCGTGTTCCGTGCCTCCATCGAACCAGAGATGACCGTGCTGGAGGCCAACCCGGCGGCTCAGGCGCTCCTGGGCGGTTCACCGGGTGGAGAAGGGCGCCTCATCGACGCCGTCGCGGATGCCGAAACGTTGAAAGCCCTGCGATCAGAGCTGCTCGAACACGGTGAAGTGAAGGACCGAATCCTGCGGCTCTCCGAGGAACGGGGGGGCGTTTCCGTGGCCCTGTGGGCGACCCTGGTCCGGGATGAGCATGGCAGCCCGGCCTTCGTGGATGCCCTGGCCGAGGATGTGACGGCGCGGCTGCGCGAGGTCAGGGAACGTGATGGGCTCAATGCCGAACTTCAGACCGCCCTCCTGTACTTGGGTGAGCCCGTGAAGGGCTACATGCGGGAGCCCGTCGCCACAGACCTGCGAACCAGCATCGGAGAGGCAGCAAGGCTCATGAGCCATGCTGGCTTCAGTGCCCTGCTGATCAAGGGCCCCGGCGGCGAGCCCCTCGGGCTGGTGACGGACCAGGATCTGCGGGAGCGGGTGGTGGCTCGCGGGTTGTCCTCTGAGCGGCCGGTCTTCGAAGTCATGAGTTCACCACTGCTCTCCGTTCCACCCGCCACCCAGGGTCACGAAGCCCTCCTCCTCATGCGAGAAAAGGGCGTCCGCCACCTCGCCGTGGGGGAGCCCGGTGGTGTCGTGCAGGGCCTGCTCAGGGTGCAGGATCTTCTACAGGCCGACCGCTACCCCATCGCCCTGTTGGTCCGGGCCGTCCGTGAGGCCAGTGGGCCCGAAGAGGTCATCGCGCAACGGCTTCGGCTGCCGATCCTCGTCAAGGCCCTCATGGATAGCGGCGCCCGGCCCCGCCATGTCTGTCGGGCAGTCACGGCGGTGGCGGATGCCGTCACGGCGAAGCTCATCGGTTTTGCCATCGCCGCCCTTGGGGAGCCCCCCTCGCCGTGCGCCTACCTGGTGCTGGGTAGCCAGGGGCGGGAGGAGCAGACCTTGCTCTCCGACCAGGACAGTGCCCTGGTGTTCGCCCCCCATGCAGGGCAGGACCCTAACACTGTTCAGGCCTACTTTCTGGAATTGGCCGGCCGCGTCGGGGATTGGCTGGAGTCGGCGGGATACCCGGCCTGCAAGGGCGGCATGATGGCTCGCAACCCCCGCTGGTGCCAGTCCCTGGAGGGTTGGAAGGAACACTTCAGCGGCTGGATCCACCTGGCCGAGCCCCAGAACCTCCTGGAATTCGGCACCTTCTTCGATTTCCGTTGCGTGCATGGGGAAGAGGCCCTGGCCGGGGCCCTGCGAGCGCACATCAGGGAAGAATTGAGTGCCACGCCAGCCTTCCTGGGTCACATGGCCCAGGCCACAGTACATTACCGGACCTCAACCGGATTTTTCAGCAACCTCGTAGCCCATGGCCAGCGAACTCTGGACCTGAAGGAAACCCTCGCCGCCATGGTGCACATCGGACGAATCTACGCCCTCCGGCAGGGGTTCCCGCAGACCAGTACTCCTGGACGTTTCCTGCGGCTGAATGAACTCGGCACCCTGGGTGATCTGGATCACGAGGAATTGATCCAGGGCTATGACTTCCTGATGACCCTGCGATTGGTTCACCAGGCTGATCTCCTGGCCGCCAACCTGCCCGGGGACAACCTGGTGGAGCTGAAAAGCCTGACCCAGCTGGAACTGAGCCTCCTCAAGCAGGTCTCCGCCCAGATCTCGCTGCTCCAGCGAAAGGTAGGGTTCGATTTCCTCGGGCAGGGATGAGCCCCCTGGAAGCTAGTCTCGGGTCAGGCGCAGGGCGATGCGTTCCCGCAGCGCTTCGGGCACCAGTTCGGAAAGGTTGCCGCCCATGGAGCCGATCTCGCGGACGAGGCGGCTGCTCACGGCGCTGTACTTTTCCTTGGGCATGAGGAAGACTGTCTCTAACTCCGGTGCCAGCTTGCGGTTCATGAGGGCCATCTGGAATTCGTACTCGAAGTCGCTGAAGGCCCGCACGCCACGGACGATGAATTGGGCGCCCTGGGTTTTGGCGAAATCCACCAGCAGGCCATGAAAGCTGGTGATCTCGATGACCGGACGGTCGCCCACCAGCTCCCGCAGCATGGCCACACGCTCCTCGACGCTGAAGGCCGAGGTCTTGGAGGGGTTGTGCAGGACCGCCACCACCAATCGATCCACCAGTTTCTCGGCCCGCTGGATGATGTCCCAGTGGCCCAGGGTCACGGGATCAAAAGAGCCTGGGTAGATGGCCGTCCGCACGGGCGCTCCGGGAAGTTGCCCTAGCCTAGCGCATTGGTCCGCAGGAGGGTGTCACAGTGTTCCCGGTTGGGAGTACAGTGGAGCCATGCGCGATCCACTAAGCATCGGCCTACTCTTCGGCGGGGAATCTCCTGAACACGAGGTTTCCATCGTGACCGCCCGTGCCATTGCGGAGCACCTGGACCGGTCGCGATTCACCGTCCGGCCCATGGGCATCGCCCGGAACGGCGTCTGGGCGGTGACCGGCGATCCCTTCGCGCGACTGGCCAACCGGGAGCTACCGGAGCGCAGTGAGCACCCCTTCCTCCCCCTGGAGAAGGGCGCGGAGGCGACCCCGCTGCCGGATCTCTTTTTCAACGCGCTGCATGGGGCAGGTGGCGAGGACGGCCAGATCCAGGGCTACCTGGAGCTTCTGCATCGCCCCTACACCGGGGCCGGACTGATGGCCATGGCGGCGGGCATGGACAAGTGGATCACCAAGCGACTTTGGGAGTCCGAGGGGCTGCCCGTGGTCCCGTACGTGGGGCTTACCGAGGAGCGCTGGCAGCGCGAGCGGTCGGCCTGTCTAGGAGAGTCCGGCAAGCTGGGACTGCCGCTCTTCGTGAAACCCGCCAACCTGGGCAGCAGCATTGGCGTGGAAAAGGTGAAGCGCGCCGAAGACCTGCCTGGGGCCCTGGATCGGGCCTTCACCTTCGACCGGCGAGTGCTGGTGGAGCAGGGCCTCGATATCCGCGAGATCGAGGTGGCCGTGCTGGGTGGCGACGAACCGCTGGTTTCCAAGCCCGGGGAAGTAATCGTGGCCGACGAGTTCTACACCTTCGAGGATAAGTACCTGCATGGCAAGAGCCGCACGGAGATTCCGGCCCAGATCCCCGACGAACTGGCTGATCTGGTCCGCAAGCTCGCGGCCAGGGCCTTCGCGGCCTCCGATGGCTACGGCATGGCTCGGGTGGATTTCTTCCTGGAGCGCCTGACGGGGCGGATCTTTCTTAACGAGCTGAACTTCATCCCAGGCTTCACCAGCATCTCCATGTATCCCAAGATGATGGCCGCCAGCGGCGTGCCCTATTCTGAGCTGCTGACCCGGCTCATCGACCTGGCCCTGGCCCGCCATGCCCAGACGGCGGTGAAGCAGAAGGGCTTCCAATCCGGCAGCAACTGGTTCCAGGGTTCCTAAAAAAAACGTCAAGTCTGGCGAGGGCGTGCCGATTAATCCCATATGGACGTCGTCGGCATTGCCCTTTCCGGTCTCAGCGCATCGAGCGCGGGGCTGGCAGTGCAGGCCAACAACGTGGCCAACCAGCAGTCGGACGGATTCAAGGCCAAGCGCGTCGACCTGGTGGCTGAAGCCTCGGGGGGGGTGCGGGTGTCGAGTCTTCTTCAAGACCCGGCATCCGCCGGCCCGGGGGCCTCGAACGTGGACCTGGCCACCGAGATGGTGACGGGCATGGGATTCGACCTGATGTACCGGGCCAATCTGAAGGTGCTTAAGTCAGCGGATGAGTTGATGCAGGCAACGCTGGACCTGAAGGCCTGACTGATAGCAGGGCGATGCCGGGCTGTTTCCTCCTACACTGTTCTCATGCACGCTCGCTCCTGGCTCTCGGTCCTGTCCCTGCCCCTGGTGGCCGCCTTCACCCTGCCGGTGCTGCAGCAGGGCAATCCGCCCAAGCCCCAGCCCAGCCTAGGCGCCAAGCCCGTGCCCCAGGATCCCCTGGCGGGGTTGTCAGATATCCAGGATGTGCTGTCCCTGGTTCAGCTGAACTATGTGGACCCGCCGGATATGGGCAAGGTGGTCTCTGGAGGGGTTCAGGCCGTTCTGGAACGCTCCCATCCGCTCAACTCCTACCTGACGGCGGAGGATCTGCGGCTGCCCGACCCGGGCCCCGCCGAAGCCGGCCTGGTGGTTCTGAAGCGGGGCATCTACGCCACGGTGGTGGCTGTGGTTCCCGGCGGACCCGCGGCCAAGGCTGGCATCCAGGCCGGGGATGTGATCCGCAAAATGGATGGTGATTCCGTGGGCCGGCTCAGTGCCTGGAGGCTGGAACGGCGGCTTCGGGGGGCAGTGGGCTCTTCGCTCGACCTCTATCGGTACAACGCCACCGGCGATCTCACCAAGACCACGGTACTGCGGCAACTGGTAGGGTCCGGCTCTGTCGTGGTCAAGCAGGGGCAGGGCGCCCTGCTGGTCTCCCTGCCGGATCTGGCTCCGGGGCGGGCCGAGGAATTGAACAAGGCGCTGGCCCTTGCGGATCGCGGGCAGACCCTGGTGCTGGACCTGCGCCAGTGCCTGAGGGGTTCCATGGAGGAGGCTGCGGCCGTGGCGGGCCTCCTGGGCGCCAAGGGAACCTTCGCCACCCTGCAGGAAGCTGGCAAGCCTGAGCGAACCCTCGCGGTGACCGGTTCCGGCACGCCCTTCGCCAGAATGGCCCTGTTGACGGGTCGCTCCACCCTGGGAGCCCCGGAAGTACTTGCCTCCTGCCTTAAGAAGGGCGGCTCCCGCTCCTTGGGTGAGCGGACCCCGGGCCTGGGGGTGGAGCGATCCCGCTTCGCCCTCAAGCAGGGTGGGGCCGTGGAACTGGTTTCCAAGCGCTGGTCGGGTCTGGGCGGTGAGAAGCTGGATCGTCAGGGCGTGGTCCCGGACCAGGTGCTGCGTCTGGCCGAATCTGATGATCCGCTGGCCAAGGTGCTGGCCGCCCTGGCGGCTCCCGCCCCGGTTGCGAAGTCGACAAGCCCTGCAACGGATGCCGCAGCCGGTCCCAAAGTGGTGCCACCTTCAGTCAAGAAACCCCTCAACTGATGGCGCGAGGCAAAGGCAAGAAGACGTCCACCCTGGTCCTCCTGGGCTGGGCTGCGCTCATGCTCGCCCTGGGCCTGGGTGCCGGCTTGATCCTGGGTCAGCAGGGCTGTGGCAAACGCGAAACCCCAGCGAAGCAAGCCCCCAAACCCGAACCCAAGAAACCAGATAAGAAATCCGCTGAGCCGAAGGCGAAGCCCAGCTTGGAGGCCGCCAAGCCTCCGAGCAAAGAACCGGAACGGCCCCTCCCTCGCCTCGCCCTCGTCATCGATGATCTCGGCTACATACAGCCCGAGTTGGTGACCCGGTTATGCAGCCTACCCGTGGCCTTCAGCGTGGCCGTCCTCCCCTTCCTGGAACACACTCGGGAGAGCGCGGAGATCGCCCACCGGCTCGGCAAGGAAGTGATGCTGCACCTGCCCATGGAACCCATCGGCTACCCGGGTCTGGGCCGGGATCCAGGTCAGAACGCCATCCTCTACAACCTGCCGGAGCCCGAAGTCCGCCGGCGGGTGCGCCTGGCCCTGGACGACATCCCCTACCGTGTGGGTGTGAACAACCACATGGGCAGCCGCATCACGCCGGACCGCACACGCATGGGCTGGGTGCTCCAGGAGCTCAAGGCCCGGAAGTGCTTCTTCGTGGACAGCCGCACCGAAAAGGACAGCGTGGCCTACGACGTGGCCGAACAATTGGGCATCCCGGCCGTGCAGCGGCGCGTCTTCCTCGACGACGACAAGGCCTTCCCCGAGATGGAGAAGCAGTGGGAGCGGGCCCTGAAGCTGGCGGAGAAAGAGGGCTTCGTGCTCATCATCGGGCACATTTATCCCGAGACTGTTGAGGCCCTGGAAAAGCTGGTGCCCCGCGCCAAGGGACAGGTGCGCTTCGTGACTGCGGGGCAGCTGGTCCACTGAGGATCGCCCTGGGGGTCGGCCAGGCATCCTGATAGGCTGGATCCCGGCGATGGCGTCCGCCCCATAACCGCCAGAACGGCTGATGACGCCTGTGGATCCTGGAGGACACAGGCATGGGCATTCATTCATTCCTGGCGGTGGGGATTGGCGCAGCGCTGGGTGCCTGGCTGCGCTGGGGGCTCGGCGCCTGGCTGAATCCGCTGCTGCCCTCCCTGCCGATGGGCACCCTGTCAGCGAACCTGCTGGGGGGCTACCTGGTGGGCCTGGCCGTCGCTGGGTTCGCCCAACATCCAGGTCTGGGACCCGAGGCGAGGTTGCTCATCATCACGGGTTTTCTCGGCGGGCTCACCACCTTCTCCACTTTCTCGGCGGAAGCGGTGCATCTACTGACCCGGGGGGAATTCGGTTGGGCCACAGCCCACATGGGATTCCACCTGGCGGGTTCGCTGGTCATGACCATGCTGGGGATGTGGACCGTGAAAGCATTCGTAAAAGCCTGAGGGGGCGTCATGCAAGGCACTTACCTGGTGCTCTTCCTGCAGGAGAACCGAACCCATCACGGCACTCTGCTCTATGAATGGCTGCTCACTCAGGCGCGCAAACTGGGGCTTCAGGGGGGCACGGCCTTCAAGGCCATTGCGGGCTACGGCCGCCACGGGCACCTTCACGCGGACCATTTCATCGAACTGGCGGGGGACCTGCCGGTCGAGTTGACCTTCATGGCCACGGATGAAGAGGCTGATCGCCTCCTGGCCTTCATCCAGGGCGAGGGCCTGTCCGTGTTCTATGTGCGGATGCCCGCTGCCTGTGGCGTGGTCAACGAGAAACCCAGCCAGTTCTAGCCAGGGCCCGCCAGCCTAGGCGTGGGGTTCCCGCACCTTGCGGGCCTTCACCAGCACGAGGGTGGAGCCGGTGGGAGTGCGCTCCATGGACACCTCGTCCATGACCTGGCGCATGAAGAAGACGCCTCGGCCGCCGGGCTTGAGCAGGTTCTCGGGCAGGTTCGGATCGGGGAGGGCCGCCAGATCGACGCCAGGTCCCCGGTCCTCGATGCGGATCTCGAAGCGATCCGCCCGGGGGGTGAAGGTCACCTTGATGGGCTGGTCCTTCTGGAGCTTGTTGCCATGGCGCATGGCATTGGCGATGCCTTCCTGGATCGCCAGCCAAAGCCGCTCCCCATCCTCCTGGGTGAAGCTGAGGTGCTTGAGGAACTCGGCGCCCACCACCTGGATCAGGTCGATGAACCTCAGGTCCGTGTTGCAGGTGAGGACGACGGGCAGGAGGGCAGGGTGGGCCATGGGCAAAGCATCCCTTCAGCGATCAAAAAGAACCAGGTCCAAGGTACTTGGAATTCGGCCCTTCAGGCCAGTGGTATTGCCAAGAGGGGTGGGACGACGGGCAGGGGAAGCAGTGCCTCGGGTCACAATTAAGAATTGTTGGTCCTAAATAAAGTGTTTCATGGGAAAATAATCCCAGGCGCGCAGATCCGCCCCGATGGAGGCTTACATGAAGGCAAGATGGTGGCTGGTGTTGCTGGTGCTCCTGGCGGGCTTCGGCGTGCTGGGGCTGGGTGGGCGGCAGATCGCCCAGAATGCCCCACCCATTCCCCAGAGGGTGGTGGCCGAGGATGGCACCCTCCTGGTGGGACCTGGTCAGATCCTCGAAGGACAGGTCAGCTACCTGGGCCATGGCGGTCAGCACATCGGTTCCATCTGGGGCCACGGTGCCTACCTGGCACCGGACTGGACGGCCAAGGCGTTGCACCAGTGGGCTTCTCATACCCTCGATGGCGTGAAGGCCCAGGGTGGATCCGTCGCCGATGCCAAGGCCGGCACGGTCTCTATATTTCAGAATAATAAGTATGAATTATCCAACGGCACCCTGACCCTGGGCGCTGCCCAGGCTGCCGCCTACCTGCAGACTCGCGCCGAGCTGGCGAAGATCGCGGTGGAGGGTGACAAGGGTGCCGCCATTCCGGCCCGCTGGATCCCCACCATGAGGGAGGGCGAGCGGGTGGCCGACTTCTGGCTCTGGACGGCTTGGTCCGCTGCGGCCCGCCGTCCCGGCGCCGACCACAGCTACACCCAGAACTGGCCCCAGGAGCCCCTGGTGGGCAACACCATCACACCCATCAGCCACCTTTGGAGCATCCTGTCGATCATTCTGCTGATCCTGGGCGTGGGCCTGATGATTTGGCACCACGCCAGCCAGCCTGTGGAGGAATTCCCTGCGCCCCAGGCCATCCCTGCGGCCCCCGCCACTCCCAGCCAGCGCTGGTCGGCCCTCTATTTCGCCGTGGCCATGGCCTTGTTCCTGGTGCAGATTGGCATGGGTGTGTTGACGGCCCATGACGCGGTGGAAGGGAACGCCCTTTACGGCATCGACCTCTCCCGCATCCTGCCCTATGCGGCCTCCCGCACCTGGCACCTGCAGTTGGCCGTGTTCTGGATCGCCACCTGCTGGCTGGCCACGGGCCTCTATCTGGGCCCCAAGCTCAGCGCCAAGGAGCCTAAGGGCCAGTGGTTCGGCGTGGCGGGCCTGCTCGCCGCCCTGGTGGTGGTGGTGGTCGGTGCGCTCACCGGCGCCCACCAGGCCATCGTGGGCAAGCTCTCCGGTTCGTTCATGCTGGGCCACCAGGGTTATGAGTACGTGGAACTGGGCCGGCTCTGGCAGATCCTGCTGACGGTGGGCATGGTGGGCTGGCTGGTGCTGGTGTTCCGCGCGCTGATTCCCGCGCTGAAGGGCGAGGCCGGCCGCGTGGGCCTGCTTAAACTCTTCGTGCTGTCCGCCGTCGCCATCCCGCTCTTCTACTCCGCGGGCTTCATGTACACCCGCGAAACCCACGTGGCCTTGGCGGAGTACTGGCGCTGGTGGGTGGTCCATCTCTGGGTCGAAGGTTTCTTTGAGGTCTTCGCCACCGTGGCCATCGCGCTGCTCTCCACTCGCATGGGCCTGCTGCGCGAAAGCACCGCCCTGCGTGCCGTGAGCCTCTCCATGGGCCTGTTCCTGGGCAGCGGCGTCATCGGCACCTTCCACCACCTCTACTACACGGGCTCCCCGGCTTCCATTTCGGCCCTGGGCTCCGTATTCAGCGCCCTGGAGATCGTGCCCCTCACCATCGTGGGCTTCGAGATCGCCATGAGCCTCAAGGCTGGGAAGGCCATCGGCAGCGGCTACGAGTGGCCGTTCAAGTTCTTCGCCGCCGTCTGCTTCTGGAACCTCATCGGTGCCGGCGTCTTCGGCATGCTCATCAACCCGCCCTCCGTGCTCTACTTCGGCCAGGGCCTGAACACCACGCCCATTCACAGCCACGCGGCGCTGTTCGGTGTCTACGGCTTCCTCGCCATCTCACTCATGCTCTTCGCCCTGCGCGGCATGACGCCCAACAAGGCCTGGGACGAGCGCTGGCTGAAGGTCGGCTTCTGGGGCCTGAACATCGGCCTGGTGCTCATGCTGGTGATGTCTCTCATCCCCAGCGGCTTCTATCAGATCGCCCAGAGCCTCGAACATGGCACCTGGTACGCCCGCAGCGCCGAGGTGGTGCAGAGCCCCCTCATGCGCACCTTCACCTGGCTGCGCATGCCCGGCGACGTGATCTTCGGCATCGGCGCCCTCGCGGTCATCCTCTTCACCTTCAAGGCGGTCATTGGCGCCTGGGGCTGGCGGACTGCCGAGGAGACCCTGCCTGCTCGCGAAGTCCCGGATGAGGCACCTGCCTTTGCTGTAGCCGAAGACTGAGCATCACGGAATGGTTGCGGCCCCCATCTCTGGATGGGGGCCGTTTTTTTTGGCCAGGATTGGGATGCATAGCACCCCTGGAGGGTTCCCGACAAAGCCCGCCACGAAGGTGGGCACTCATAGGCTAAATGTTAATTTCATTAATATAATTGACAGATCAAACCGTATCATTACATTGAGTCTCATCCCGCTATATCCATCGTTCGCAGTGCCCCTGCTGCGGCTTCCTGGAGGTATCCCATATGAAAACTGCACTTGTGGTAGGCCTTGGATGGCTGGTGCTTTCCAGCACCGCCTTCGCGGACAACAAATACACCTCCAAGCCTTCCTACACCCCCCCGCCCAAGCCGGCTCCTGCGCCCTCCCGCGCTGCCGAACACAAGCAGCAGGATTACAAGCGCCAGGACCGGCAGGCCGACAACCGCCGCCAGGACACCTACCGCCAGCAGCAGAACCAGGTGGTCAAGGATTCGATCAAGAAACAGCAGGAGAAGAAGAAGTAGTGCTCCGGCCGGACCCCTTCGACCCAGTCGGGGCCCTGGGCGAATCCCCCCATCCTGGCTACCTCGCGGCGTGCGTTCGCTCGCTGCGAGCGCTATGATTAATAACCTGACCAACCCGGTCAGGATTGCGGGGAATGCATGAAGGTCATCGTCGCCAAGACCGCGGGGTTCTGCTGGGGTGTGAAGCGTGCCATGGACGCGGTGCTGGAGGCCTCCGTGCGCAATGACGGCCGCGCGGTGCAGACGCTGGGGCCGCTTATCCACAACCCCCAGGCCCTGGAACTCATCGGCAAGCGCGGCGTGGCCGTGGCGGACACCCCGGACAAGGTGGAAAACGGCACGGTGGTGATCCGCGCCCATGGCATCCCCATCCAGGATCTGCGGGGGCTCAAGGAGCGGCAGGCCAGGGGCGAACTGAAGATCGTGAATGCCACCTGCCCGGAGGTGGCCAAGGTCCACCACAAGATCAAGAAGTGGAGCCCCAAGGGCTACTTCACCGTGATCCTGGGCAGACACGGCCATGCGGAAAGCGTGGCGCACCGCAGTTTCGCCGAATGCGGTTCAATCATCGTATCGACCATGGCCGAGGCCGAGGCGCTCACGGACGAGCAACTCCGCAAGCTCCTGGTGGTGGCCCAGACCACCTTCACGGTGAAGGATTATCACTTGATCACCGATTACCTCCGCACCCGGGCGGAAGACGCGGTCTTCGAAAACACCATCTGCGAGGACACCTGGATGCGCCAGGACGAGGCCCGGGAACTGGCCCGCACAGTGGACACGGTCATCGTGGTGGGTGGCAAGGCCTCCAGCAACACCAAGCATCTGGCGGAGCTGGCCCAGCACTACGGGAAGCCTGTGCAGTACGTGGAGACGGCGGCAGAGATGGACCTCGCCGGATTCACTGGGAAGGAGACAGTGGGTGTGCTGGCCGGTGCCTCGACGCCCACCTGGTTGGTGGATGAGGTGGTGGACGTGCTGGAGCAGCTGGGCGATGGTCCCAGCCGCTGGCGCAGCTTCCTCCAGGCGGCCTTTGGCAGTTCGTCCCTGATGGCCGTGGGGGCAGGCCTCATGACCCTGGGGGTGCATCACTGGCTGGGGCTCTCCATGGGCTGGCGCTATCCGGTGCTTACGGCCGCCTATGTGCTGGCCATGTACCTGCTCAGTCCATTCCTTGATCCGCTGGGTCTGGGGGCCAAGGGGCCGGCCCGGGCCCGCTTCCTCGACCGCAACCGGCGGATCCTCATGGTCTCTGCCCTCGCGGCCCTCGCCCTCACCCTGGGTCTGGCCGCCAGCCTGGGCCTGAAGGTACTGGCCGTGGTCATCGGCGCCTCCCTGGTGGGCACGGCCTACAAACGGCGCTTCCGGATGGGCGGCAGGGAATTCAGCCTGCGCAGCATCCCCGGATCCAAGGACCTGGTCGTATCCATGGCCCTCGCCACGGTGGCGGTCATCACCCCCGTCTGGCAGTCCGGCCGGCTCTGGGATCTCCGGGCCTTCGCGGCGGTTTTCCTAGTGGGTGTCCTGGCCTTTGTCCGCACCGTGATCTATGAATTCCGCGACATGCAGAACGACCAGATCGTGGGGAAGGAGACCTTGCCGATCCTCCTGGGCAAGCGGGGCACCAAGGTCGTGCTGGTCACCCTGCTGAGTACCCTCCTGGCCGGCACCCTCTGGCTGACCTTCGAGAACCGGAGCCAAGGCCATCCCCTCGCGGTGGCGCTGGTGCTGGTGGTCTGTGCCGCCTACCCGATGCTTTACCTGTGGCTGTACCACGAGCGATTCACCGCCGGAAGGAACCGCTTCGAGTTGAGCGTAGACCTTAGCTTCTACCTGGTCGGGTTGCTGGCCTTTGTGTAGATTTTGCCTATTACCGGGAGCCTGCTAGCCTTGGGGCACCTTTTCCCAAGGAGAACCCATATGAGAATGAAGTCCCTCGCTGTTCTTTCCGCCACCGCCGTGCTCGGTGCCGCTCTTGGCTGGGCCGCAGCCGCCGCCAGCTACCAGAAGACCGGTACCGTGAAGGAGGTTGCCGCCGACAGCTTCACCCTGGATCTGGGCAAGGAGGAGTGGCGCTTCTACACCGATGGCGGCACCGCCGGCAAGGAAGCCCTCAAGGCCGGCGACAAGGTAACCGTCACCTACAAGCAGATCGCCACGAAGATTGAGAGCAAGGGTGCCGCCAAGGCTCCCGCGAAGAAGAAGTGATCCAAATTCCGGATCGTTCACCTTCAAGGTCTCGGTATGGCCGCTAGGCCATACCGAGAAGATTGAGAGCAAGGGTGGAGCGAAGAAGGAAGCCGCCAAGGCTCCCGCGAAGAAAAAGTAGTCCTCCGCTGAAGGCGGCAACTGCAGAACGGGGCGCCAGCGGCGCCCCGTTCTGCAGGATGTGAAAGAATGGATGGATGCGGAACTGGGTCCTCATCACTGGCTGTTCCACCGGCATCGGGCGGGCCCTGGTGCCCCTCTGCCGAGCAGCCGGCTGGGGGGTGGTGGCCACCGCCAGGCGGCCCGAAACCCTGGCGGACCTCCCACCGGGCGAAGATCTGCGCATCCTGACCCTGGATGTCACTGACGGGGCCAGCATCGTGGTGGCGGCCAGCGCCTGCGCCGAACTGCGCCTGAAGGCCCTGGTCAACAACGCCGGCTATGGCCAGGTGGGTCCCCTTGAACTCCTCCGCCCTGAGGAACTCCGGGCTCAATTCGAAACGAACGTCATCGGCCTGCATAGGGTGACCAACGCATTCCTGCCCCTGCTCCGGCGGGAGCCCGGGGCGCGGATTCTCCAGGTAGCCTCCATGTTGGGGCGCCTATCGATTCCGCTGGCGGGCCCCTACAACGCCTCCAAGCACGCGGTGGTGGCCCTGGCCGAAACCCTGCGCCTGGAAGTGGGCCAGGAGGTGGCCGTGGTGCTGGTGGAACCCGGCGCCATCCAGACGGAATTCCGGGAGACCCTCACCAAGGTCTGGGGAGACCTGCCGGATCGGGCGAAGGGCACCCGCTACGAAGGGATCCTGGAGAAGTACAAGACCATCCGCAAAGACCGCAGTGAACGGCATGCCCTGGATGCGGAGACCTGTGCCAGAAAAATACTTGCGGCCCTGGTGGTGGAGCACCCGCCCCGGCGCGTGGTCATCGGGAAGGATGCCTTCTGGGCAGGCAAAGTTAAGACACTCCTGCCCGCCGCCTGGTGGGAAGCCATCCTACGCAGAGCCTATGGACTTCGGTGATTATTTGTAGATGCCACAGCCCAGGATCAAATCGCCCTCGGCCAACGAGAAGGTGCTTTTCTCTTCGATTTTTCCATTGGTCGGGTTGGGCCACTTGTAGTCCACCCAGCCGCCCCCTTTCTGCTTACCTACCTTGACCATCTCCCGGACCAGGTACTTGCCATCGGGGTCTTTGATATCCTTCCGATTGAGGCCAGCAGATCCCGGGTTCGCCCCATGGGCCACCACGACAAAGTTGATATCGTGGACCATCAGGTAGAGCGTGCTGCCGGGCTTGAGGTGGAAGCGTCCCCCTCCCTTCTGAACCTCGGCAAGGAAGGCCTCCTTGCCATTGGCTTTCAAGAAAGTGACCCCCTCCTTCACCATGGATTCAGCCTTGGGGCGCTCTGCGGGCTGGGCGGCAGCTGAGGCCACAAACAGGAAGGCCAGGAATGGCGTGGCAATGGATGGGCGCATAAAACCTCCAAAGGAGAAGGGAGCGCCACGTGCGCTCTGGGGAGTGGACTTAACCGAATGAGTGGCCGGTCTGGAGCTGTTATCGGCAGCCAGGATCGGGACATAAAACTAGACCAATCCTGCCAAACCGATGATAGAAAACGCGCTCCGGAGCGAGCCGCGGAGTGGCCATTCCGTCAGGTGTGGCTCAGGCGGTCCTGAGATCGCGATGAAACAGGTGCCATTCGAGGCTACGGGGCCCGTCACCCAGGATGGGAAGGGACGTGGAAGCTGGGACCAGTTGCAGGAAGGCCACGGCCTGCCGGATCACTCCGGCATCCTGGACGATGCGGCGATGGCCAAGGCCATGGGTGGTGAGCAGGCGGGCCGAAGACCATGCCGAGGCCACCGCGGCCCCGCTGGACCAGGGAACTTCGCGGTCCCCCTGGTCATGGATCACCAGCAGTGGGCCTGAAAGGTGCGCTGCCAGACTGCGCAGGCGGATGCGGTCCCAGGGGAGACCGAGGCGTTCTGCGTAGGCCTGGAAAGCGGCGGGATGCTCGGCCTCGGGGAAACCCAGCAAGGAAAGCAGGCCGCTGTAAAAGGGGTCCGGCTCCGCTGGGGGCGCGAGAAAGACCACCCGGGGCACCGCCAGTCCTTGATCCATAGCGATGGCTGCCCCGGCGGCACCGAGTGAGTGAGCCACGATCCCATGGATGGGCCCCGTCACGCGCACCAGGGCGTGGATGGCCTGGGCCCAATCCAGGGGGCCGCCCTGACGGCCCTGCGAACCGCCGTGGCCAGGCTGATCGAAGGTGATAAGAGAGAACCCGGCCTCCAGTATCGGCTGAATGAACGCATGGAACTGGGTTCCGCGCCCCTCCCAGCCATGCAGGCCGAGCACGACGGGGCCCTCGCCCCAGACGTGCGCCCGCAAGCGCAGGCCATTCGACACGAAATGGAAGGTACGGCTCTCACGGATGGCGGCCAGTTCCATTTCGGGCGTAGGGTGGCGGCGGGGGGTACAGAACAAGCGCTCCGCACCTCGATGCGCGAGATCGGGCGCCAGGGTGCGCAGCGCCTGGAAGGTCAGCCGCAGGGCTCTGACCTTGAGGGAAAGCAGCGGGCGATGTCTCATGCCGTCCTCACAAAGGGGAGAAGCGCGTGCCGGGAACGCTAAAGACCTTGAGCCGCTCCTTGATGGCACGGCGCGCCATGGCGAAGGCGCGGTGATCCCGGTGGAGCTGGTAGGTTCCGTTGGCGCCGAGCGCCAGGGCCAGGAACTCGAAGGCCAGCTGGTCGGGGTCCGCGGCGCGGGAAAGTTCTCCGGCATCCTTGGCCTCCTGAACCAGGCGGACGAGGACCTGTGTCCAATCCTTCATGCAGGCGGCGACGAGATCCTTCACGGGACCAGGCCGGCTGTCGAACTCCACGGATACGGCGGCAAAGAAACAACCGCCACGAAACATTTCCAGCTCAGCGTAGTCGATCCAGGCGGCGATCGCGGCGCAGATGCGCTTGATGCCTCGAGGAGCGGCAAGGGCTGGACGGAACACTCGTTCCTGGAAGACCGTCCGCGCCGCCTGGATGGTGGCCAACTGAAGTTCCTCCTTGGATCCGAAATGCGCGAAGAGGCCGCTCTTGCTCATGCCCGTGGCCTCGGCCAGGGAGCCGATGGTGAGGCCCTCCAGGCCGTTCACGGAAGCCAGGTTCATGGCCTCCTGCAGGATGCCTTGTCGGGTGTGGGCGCCTTTGGTGGTAGGGATGGGAAGCAAAGGCTTTGCATTGGCAATGGGCATCGGAGCCTCGGTTGATCATTCAAAAATAGAACGATCGTTCGTGCTGTCAAGGGGCATTTTTTGAATTGAGGTCTGAGACACTGAAGGCATGTCCGAACAACGCCTCTACCTGATTGATACCTTCGCCTTCATTTTTCGAAGCTACTTTGCGCTGGCTCATTCGCGAAGTGCTGGGAAGGACATGAAGAACGGGTCTGCCTACGTATTTACGCGAATGGTTCTTCAGCTCTTGGCGAAGCACAAGCCCACCCACATCGCCTGCGTGTTCGATACGCCAGAGCCCACCTTCCGGCACGAGATCTATCCCGAGTACAAGGCCAACCGCGATGCCATGCCCGAGGATCTGCGGCCCCAGATCCCCATGATCCGCCAGCTGGTGGAGGCGCTGAATATCCCCATCGTGGAGCTGCACGGCTACGAGGCGGACGACGTGATGGCCACTCTGGCCCGGGAATCCGCCGCCCATGGCCTTCCTGCGGTCATCGTCAGTCCAGACAAGGACCTGCTGCAGCTGGTGGATGACGACCTCCGCATCCAGGTGCTCAACACCAAAGACGGTGAGGTGTGGCATGACCGCGAGGGCGTGAAGGCCCGCATGGGCGTGTGGCCCGAACAGGTGGTGGACTTCCTGAGCCTGGTGGGGGATGCTTCGGACAATGTGAAGGGCGTGCCCGGTATTGGCGAAAAGGGCGCGGCTCTGCTGCTGGAGAAGTTCGGCAGCCTCGATGGCGTTATCGCATCCAAGGCCGACCTCAAACCCAAGCAGCGGGAGGGCCTGGAGACTGCAGCCGAGTGGCTGGACCTCACCAGGCGCCTGGTCACCGTGGTGACTGATCTCAAGCTGGCCCTGCACCCGAAAGACCTCGCCTACCCTGGGGTGGACGAGGCCAAGGCCCGGGAGACTTTCAAGGCCCTGGGCTTCCAGACTCTCACCAAGGAGTTCACCCAGAGCGCCCAGGAGGCAGGTAGCGAGCGGAAGTACCGGGCAGCATCGACTCTGGCGGACCTCGAAGCCGCCGTGGCCGCCTGCCGCGCCGCGGGCCGCTTCGGCCTGGACACGGAGACCACCAGCATCGATCCCACCCGGGGCCACATCGTGGGCCTGAGCCTGGCCTGGGCACCCAATGAAGGCCTCTATGTGCCCCTGGCCCATCTGAAGCCTGCCACCGCCGATACTGAGGGCTCCCTTCCTGGCCTGCTGCCGGATTCCGGCTTGCCTGGAACCATGCTCGACTTGCGGGGTGATGCGGGCGCCTTCTTCACGGAGCTGGCCCCCCACCTGGACCCACGCAACATCCCCTTTAGCGAAGCCAGGCGCATCCTTGGTCCGTTGTTCGCGGATGCCTCCGTGGGCAAGTGCGGCCAGAACCTCAAGTACGACCTTCAGGTCCTGGCCCGTCATAGCCTGCCGGTGATCGGCCTGGCCGATGACAGCATGATCCTGAGCTTCCTGCTGGAAAGCGGCGTCCGCCACAACCTGGATGACCTGTCCGTGCGCCTGCTGGATGTGAAGCCCATCGCCTTTGAAGAAGTGGTGGGAAAGGGCAAGGGGCAGAAGCGCTTCGACGAGGCGGAGTTCGAGCATGCCGTGCAGTACGCCGCCGAGGACGCCGACCTGGCCCTGCGGCTTTGCGACAAGCTGCGAGAGAAACTCACCGACGACCAGCTGAAACGCCTCTACGAAGAAGTCGATCTGCCCCTGGTGGAAGTGCTTGCGGCCCTGGAAGGCCACGGTGTCAGACTCGACCTGAATGTCCTTTCCCAACTCGCCGTGCGCATGCACGGCGAGCGTGAACGGGCCCAGGCGCGGGTGCTCGAACTCGCCGGCGAACCCTTCAACCTGAACAGCCCCACTCAGCTGGGCGCCATCCTCTTCGGCAAGCTGGGCTACAAGCCGGTCAAGTACACCGGCAAGACCAAGGCCCCTAGCACCGACGAGGACGTGCTTCAGGAACTGGCGGAGAAGCAGGGCGCCGAGATTGCCCGGGAGCTGCTGCGGCACCGCCAGATGGTGAAGCTGCTCGGCACCTATGTGGAAGCGCTGCCCCAGATGGTGAACCCCATCACGGGCCGGGTGCATACCAAGCTGCACCAAGCGGTGGTGGCCTCGGGGCGTCTGGCCTCCAACGATCCCAATCTGCAGAACATTCCCATCAGGACCGAGGAGGGCCGCGCCATCCGCGGGGCCTTCGTGCCCGAGCCCGGCTGGGTGCTACTGGATGCGGACTACAGCCAGATCGAGCTGCGGGTGGTGGCTGCCTTGGCCGAGGATCCCGTACTGCTGGGGGCCTTCGCGGCCGGGGAGGACATCCATCGCCGCACCGCCTCCGAGGTCTTCAACGTGCCCATGGACCAGGTCACTTCCGATCAGCGCAGCGCCTCCAAGGCCGTCAACTTCGGCCTGCTCTACGGCCAAGGGGCCTTCGCCCTCGCGGCCAATATCGGCGTCAGCCAGAAGGAAGCCAAGGCTTTCATCGAGCGCTACTTCGAACGCATGCCCAAGGTGGCTGCCTGGATCGAAGGGGCCAAGGAGAAAGCCCTGGCAGAAGGTCTCGTCCGTACCCATTGGGGCCGCATCCGTCGCATTCCCGAACTGGAGAGTCCCAACAAGCAGTTCCAGGCCCAGGGTCTGCGCGAGGCGGTGAACACCATCGTCCAGGGTACCGCCGCCGACCTCATGCGCCGGGCCATGGTGCGCCTCCACCGCAGCCTGGAGGTCGCGGGTCTGAAGGCGCGACTCCTGCTCCAGGTCCATGACGAGCTGTTGATGGAAGCCCCGCCCAAGGAAGTGGAGCGGGCCTCGGCACTGCTGAAAGAGGCCATGGAAGGCGCCGACGACCTGGGCGCCCTGGGAGTGAAGCTCGCGGCGGAGGTCCGCACGGGCGCCAGCTGGCTGGCCTGCAAGTAAAGAAGTAACCGCACATTTCGCGGTTCCAGCTTTTAACTCCCGAGGTTGAATTTGACACTTTGTTGGTCCAATTTCGCGGTTGATGCGATTTCGGGAGGTTTTGTGATGGCGATCCGGGCCCAAACCTAACGGTGAGGTCATGATTGGGCGGTTCCGGCGTGTCCATCCGCCCGCTTCCCGACCCATTCCAGAGGAGCCTTTTCATGAGCCAGTACAACATCGCGTGGTTGCCCGGGGATGGCGTCGGCGTCGAGGTCATGGAGGCCGCCAAGATCTGCCTAGACGCCTTGAAATTCGACGCAAAGTACACCCACGGAGACATCGGCTGGGAGTTCTGGTGCCAGGAGGGCGAGTCCTTCCCCCAGCGCACCATCGACCTGCTGAAGAACAGTGACGCCGCCATGTTCGGGGCCATCACGTCCAAGCCCGTGAAGGATGCCGAGGCCGAGCTGGTGCCTGAGCTGAAGGGCAAGGGCCTCATCTATCGCAGCCCCATCGTCCGCATGCGCCAGATGTTCGATCTCTTCACCTGCCTGCGGCCCTGCAAGGCCTACCCTGGCAATCCCCTGAACTACAAGGAAGGCATCGATATGGTGGTCTTCCGCGAGAACACCGAGGATCTCTATGCCGGTGTGGAGTTCAGCCCGGTGCCTGATGAATTGAAGGAAAGTCTCCGGAAGCTCAGCAAGCCCTTCGGCCACTTCGCCGACATCCCGGGAGACCAGTTCGCCATCACCTGCAAGGTGAATACACAGAAGGGTTGCGACCGCATTATCCGCGCCGCCTTCGAGTATGCGCAGAAGTTCGGCTATCCCAAGGTCACGGTCATCCACAAGGCCAACGTGGTGCGGGCCACGGAAGGCATGTTCCTGGAAACCGGCAAGCGCATCGCGAAGGAATATCCGGGCATCGAGATGGACGATGCGAACGTGGATGCCATCACCATGTGGATGCTGAAGAACCCCAAGAACTACGGTGTGATGGTGGCCACCAACCTCTTCGGCGACATCATCAGCGACCTGGCGGCCCAGATGGTGGGCGGCCTGGGCTTTGGCTGCTCCGGCAATATCGGCGAGAAGCTGGCCGTCTTCGAGCCCAGCCACGGCAGTGCCCCGAAGTACGCGGGCCAGTACAAGGTGAACCCCATCGCCACCATCCTCGCCGCCAAGATGATGCTGGACTGGCTGGGAGAGACCGAGAAGGGCACTCGGCTCGAAGCCGCCACCGCCGCCGTCATCGCCGAAGGCCAGGTCCGCACCTACGATATGGGCGGAAGCGCCACGACTCTTGAGATGGGCGAAGCCATTGCGAAGAAACTCTAACCACGAAGACAGGAAGACCACGAAGGAGAGAAATCCGTTTTTCTTCGTAGTCTTTGTGATCTTCGTGATGAATCCTTGGACTCAATCATGAAGCCGATCCTCATCCACGAAGTCGGTCCCCGCGATGGCCTCCAGGTCGAGCAGGCGGTGGTCCCGACGGAGATCAAGCTCAACTGGATCCGCCGCCTGGCGGACTCGGGACTGGACATCGTCCAGGTGGGTTCCTTCGTGCGGGGCGACAAGATGCCCCAGATGGCGGACACGGACGAGCTGTTCCGCATCCTTGGAAAGGAATCCCACCAGGCCCTCCTGTCGGGCCTGGTGCTCAACGAGAAGGGCCTGGAACGGGCCCTGGAGGTGGGCGTGCCGTTCATCTGCCTGGGCGCGTCTGCTTCGGAAACCCACAGCCGCAAGAACACGGGCATGAGCACCGAGGACGCCACCCGCCGCATCATCACCATGGCGCTGGACGCCAGGGATGCGGGCCGCCAGGTCCAGGTGAGCGTGCAGAGCGCCTTCGGTTGCGGCTTCGAAGGGGCCATCAGCGAGGATCGGGTCATGAGCATTGTCGTGGCCTACCTGGAGGCCGGCCTGACCTCCATCAGCCTGGCGGACACGGCCGGCCACGCCCACCCGGACCAGGTGCGGCGCTACGTCAAGAAAGTCTTGGATCTCCAGCCCGGCGCCGAAGTTACCGCGCACATCCACAACACCTACGGCCTGGGCATGGCCAGCGTCTATGCCGCCATGGAGGCCGGGGCCAGGTCCATCGAGACCAGCTTCGGCGGTCTCGGTGGCTGCCCCTTCACCAAGGTGGCGGCGGGGAATGTGGCCACCGAGGACCTGGTGCATGGGCTTCAGCGCATGGGGCAGCGGACCGACATCGATCTGGCCGCCCTCGTGGGTGTGACCCGGGTTGTGTCGGATTTCTTCGGCCGGGAGCTGCCTGGCTGTGTCTATAAGACCGGGCCGATCCTCGGTAAGGTGCTGGCGTGAGCCGGAAGATCCTCGAAGGCATCAAGGTCCTGGATCTCACGAACGTGCTGTCCGGACCCTTCACCACCCTGCACCTGGCTCTTCTCGGGGCCGAGGTCATCAAGGTCGAGAACCCCAAGGACGGCGACCTGGCCCGCAAGCTGGGCATCCTGCCGGCCCTGAACAAGCAGCTCATGGGCACCAGCTTCCTGGCGCAGAACTGCAACAAGCTCTCCATCACCCTCAACACCAAGTCGCCCGAGGGCAAGGCACTCTTCCGCAAGCTGGTGAAAGACGCCGACGTGCTGGTGGAGAACTTCCGCCCCGGCGTCATGGAGCGGCTGGGCTTGGGCTACAAGGCCCTCGCCGAGATCAATCCGAAGCTCATCTACTGCGCCATCTCCGGCTTCGGTCAGACGGGCCCCGACGCGCTGAAGCCCGCCTACGACCAGATCATCCAGGGGCTGTCCGGCGAGATGGCCGTGAACGGGGACGAGCGCCTGAACCCCCTGCGCACGGGCTTCCCCGTCTGCGACACGGTGGGTGGGCTCAACGCGGCCTTTGCGGTCATGGCGGCCCTCTTCCACCGGGAGCGCACTGGCGAGGGCCAGTCCATCGACATCGCCCTACTGGACAGCATCATGCCCCTCATGGGCTGGGTGGCGGCCAACCTGCTCATCGGCGGCGAGCAGCCCGTCCTCATGGGCAATGACAACTTCACGGCGGCGCCCAGCGGCACCTTCTGTACCCAGGACGGCCACATCAACATCGCGGCCAACAAGCAGGAGCAGTGGGAAGCGGTCTGCGATGTGCTCGGTGTGCCGGAGCTGAAGGCTGATCCCCGGTTCCAGGAGCGCGATACCCGCAAGAAGAACCGGAAGGATCTTACTCCCCTGCTCGAGACGAAGCTGGCCCAGAGACCTACCGGTTTCTGGGTGAGGGAACTGAATGCGAAGGATGTTCCAAGTGGGGAGATCCTCAGTCTGGAGGACGCGCTGCGTCAACCCCAGGTCCAGCATCGCGAGGTGTTGCAGAAGGTGCAGGTCGAGGGGGTGGGCGAGATCGATGTCTTTGGCCTCACGGCCCTCTTCGAGAAGACACCGGGCAGGGTGGATGCACCGCCCCCCAAGCTGGGCGAGCACAACCAGCAAGTCTTTTCCTCTCTCGGCCTCTCCGAGGTCGAGCAAGCTGAACTGAAAGCCAAAGGCGTCATCTAGGGGGTTGTATGGGCATGACGGTCGTCGAAAAAATCCTGGCCCGCGCAGCGGGACAGGCCTCCGTGAAAGTGGGGGACGTGGTTGAACCAAGGGTGGATCTGGCCATGTCCCACGAAAACGCGGCCCTGGTGATCAACCAGTTCCAGGAGGTCTTCCAGGGCACGGGGATCGAGCCCAAGGTCTGGGATCCCTCCCGGATCGCCATCATCTTCGATCACCGCGTGCCGGCCGAATCGCCCAAGACCGCCACCAACCACAAGAAGATCCGTGAGTTCGTGGCGGCCAACGGCATCACCAAGTTCCACGATGTCCGCGGCGACGTGGGCGGCATCTGCCACCAGATCCTGCCCGAGTACGGCTATGTCCGCCCGGGTTTCGTGGTGGTGGGGACCGATTCCCACACCACCAGCCACGGGGCCCTGGGTGCCTTCAGCTTCGGCATCGGCGCCACGGAGATGGCCTCGGCCTGGAGCCTGGGCATTGCCGTGAACATCGAGGTCCCCGCCACCATCAAGGTCGTGGTGGAAGGCGATTTCTCGCCCATGGTGGGCCCCAAGGATCTGATCCTTCACCTCATCGGCCAGCTCACGGCCCAGGGTGCCAACTACAAAGTGCTGGAATTCCATGGCGGGACCATTCGCAAGATGAGCACCAGCGGACGCATCGCCATCTGCAACATGAGCGTCGAAGCGGGCGCGACCTCGGGCATCGTGCCTGGTGACGAGGAAACGGTCCGTTACCTGCGCGAGGAGGCCGGCGTGACGGACGCGATCAGTTGCGTCACGCCAGATGCCGACGCCACCTACGTCCGGACGGTCGAGATCAACGTCAGCCACCTGGAGCCCCAGATCGCCTGCCCCCACATGGTGGACAACGTTAAGCCCATTGGCCAGGTCCTTGGCACCAAGGTCCAGCAGATCGTCATCGGCAGCTGCACCAACGGGCGCCTGGACGACCTGGCGGACGCCGCCGCCATCCTGCGGGGGAAGAAAGTGGCCGAAGGCACCCGCATGCTGGTGTTTCCGGCCTCGAGCAAGATCTTCGCGAAGGCCCTGGACTTGGGCTACATCCACGACTTCATGCGGGCGGGCGCGGTGGTGATGAACTCCGGCTGCGGACCCTGTCTGGGCGTCCACGAAGGTGCGCTGGGGGATGGCGAATCCGCTCTCAGCACCACCAACCGCAACTTCAAGGGCCGTATGGGGAATCCCACGGGCTTCGTCTACCTCTGCAGCCCGGTGGTGGCGGCTGCCTCGGCGATCACCGGCGTCATCACCGATCCCAGGAAGGGAGCCTGACATGGCCAAGGTCATCCTCAAGCTCGAGAACGATATCAGCACGGACGACATCTACCCGGGCCGCTTCATGGCCACGGTGCTGCCGGTGGAAACTCCCCAGTTCGCCTTTTTCGATCGTACGGAGTTCAACGCCCAGCTCAAGGCCAAGGCCTTTCCGGCCGGCTCGATCATCGTGGGTGGTGAGAACTTCGGCTGCGGCTCCAGCCGCGAGCAGGCCTGCTCCACCCTCAAGGGGCACCAGGTGGCCGTGGTGGCCCGGAGCATCTCCCGCATCTTTCTCCAGAACAGCATCAACCTCGGCCTGCAGGTCGTGATCTGCCCTGGCATCGAGGCCAGCGAGGGCGATGAGCTGGCGATTACCGAACACCAGGTGCTCAACCAAACCACGGGCCAGGCCTTCGAACTGGTGCAGTTGCCCGCCGCCCGGAAGGGCATCATGGACGCCGGTGGGCTGATTCCGTACACCCGGGCCAGACTGGTGGCCAAGGGCTGATCGAGCTACTCCGAGCTCTCCAGCGCATCCTCAGCACAGGGATGGTGGCGGTTGCGAATGGCGTGGATGGCCAGATCGTAGTCGGGCTCATGGGTGAGTTCCGGCACCAGTTCGGTGTGGACCACGGTCCCATGTTCGTCCAAGGCCACCACGGCCCGGGCCAGGAGACCGCGCATGGGTCCATCCGTCACCATCACCCCCATGGCGGTGGCGAACTCGGGATGGCGGAAGGCCGAGGCGGTCTCCACGCGCTCCAGGCGCTCGGCGTTGCAGAACTGCCCCTGGGCGAAGGGCAGGTCCATGGAAACGCAAAGCATCACCGTGTCGGCCAGATCGAAGGTCAGATGGTTGAATTTTCGGACGCTCTCCGCGCAGGTGGCTGTGTCCAGGCTGGGGAACATGCTGAGGAGCACCCGCTTGCCCTCCAGATCCACGCTGGTGAACTCGCTGAGGTCCTTGCGCGTAAGGGAGAAGGGCGGGGTCGCGTGACCCGGCAGGGGCAGCTCGCCACAGGTATGGGTGGGATTCCCGTTCAGGGTGATGGTGGCCATGAGGACCTCCCGGCGGGCTCATCCTACTCCGAACCCGGTTGTGACGAGAGGCATTCCTGACCCAGTGATCCGTTCGAGAGGCAGATCACCCCTAGAATCCCTCGCCTCACCCCCGGCCGCTGGTGGGAACCCCTGCGCTCGTCTAGGCTTTGGGCATGGAACGCGTGCGTCCGACCTGGAGCTGGTACTGGGGCATCTGGGCCCTGATGGGGCTCTACATGGCGAGCTGGGATCTGGCTCTGTACCCCTCGGCCTCGATTCTTCGCCTGCTGGTGATGAACCTGCTCCAGAACGGCACCTGGGGACTGCTGGGGCTGTTCCTTCTCTGGCTGGCCAACCACCACCCCATCGAAAGCTTCGCCTGGTCCCAGTGGCGGACCTGGTCCCTTCACCTTCTGGCCAGTGTGGTGGTGGCGGGCGTCGGCCTCTTCCTGGCCTATGTCATCTCCTTGCTGATTCAGTCGGACGAATGGAAGAAGCCCATGACCATGGCCATGGTCTGGAAAGGACTGCCTCGCTTCTACCGGGCCTATTTCCACACCAACTTGCTGTTCATGTGGGCGGTGGTGGCCGCCTTCCACGGTCTGAGGATCTACCGGAAGTACAAGACACGGGAGGTGGTGACGGCCCAGCTGGAGGCACGGTTCGCCGAGGCGCAGAACCAGGCGCTCCGGATGCAGCTCCAGCCCCATTTCCTCTTCAACACCCTCAATTCCATCTCCGCCCTGGTGCACTCGAACCCCGACGGTGCCGACGAGATGATCAGCCGGCTGGGGGATTTCCTTCGCAAAACGCTGGATGAGCCGCATGGGCAACTTGTAACCCTCCGGCGGGAACTGGCCTTCATCCAGGACTACCTGGCCATTGAACAGATCCGGTTCCAGGAGAGGCTCCGGGTGGAGGTCCAGATTCCCGCGGAGCTCATGGAGATGCGGCTGCCCAGTTTCATCCTCCAGCCTCTCGTCGAGAACGCCCTGAAGCATGGGCTGGCCGACCGGCCCCAGGGCGGGACCCTCTTCCTCCGCGCCCGCAAGGAAGCCGAGCACCTGGTGCTGGAAGTCCAGGACGACGGTGAAGGCTACGTCGCCGGCCGGGAAGGGGTGGGCTTGACCAACGTGCGATCGCGCCTGGGTCTGCTATACAAGGGGAATTTCCAGATCGAGATTCTGGGTGCCCCGGGGCATGGAACCCTCGTGGTCCTGCGCCTGCCCCTGGAAGCATCCGGGGAGGGTGGCAAATGAACCTGCGCGCCCTGGTGGTCGATGACGAGACCCTGGCCCGGCAACGCATCCGGCACCTGCTGCGCCGTGCCGATGACATCGAAGTCGTCGCCGAGTGCGCCAATGGCCTGGAAGCGGTGAAGGCCATCGAGGACCTCAAACCCGATCTGGTGTTCCTGGACATTCAGATGCCCGAACTGGATGGGTTCGGGGTCGTGGAAGCCGTGGGCGCCGAAGGCATGCCGCCCACCCTCTTCATCACGGCCTATGATCAGCACGCGCTGAAGGCCTTCGAGGTCCACGCCCTCGACTACCTCCTGAAACCCTTCTCTCCCGAGCGGTTCCACAAAGCCTTAGACCGGGCCAGGCACTGGTGCCAGCAGGAGCCGGGGCAGGGGCCGGATCTGGATGCGCTGCTGGCGGGGCTTCGTCAGGAGCGCCCCTGGGTGGATCGGCTCCTGGTGAAGCAGGGGGATCGCCATCAGCTGGTGCGGACCGCCGCCATCCAGTGGATCGAGGCCGAGGACAACTATGTGCGGCTGCACGTGGAAGGTACCTCCCACCTGCTGCGCCAGACCATGGCGGGGCTGCTCACTCGGCTGGATCCGGCGCAGTTCCGGCGCATCCACCGCTCCGCCATCGTCAACCTCGACTGCATCAAGGAATTCCAGCCCTGGAGCGGCGGGGACCACCTGGTGATCATGCGCGATGGCACCAAGCTGACCCTGAGCCGCACCTTCCGGGAGCAGTTCGGGGAATGGCTATGAACCAGCAAGTGGCCAGGCTCTGCTGACAATGTCTCTGCGGTCCGCTCAGCATCGACTCGAATTCTGCTGAGGATGGCCGGGCCATCCGGCAGCGTATCCGGTCAGAGTTTGTTATGGGTCTTGAGGTAGGCCCGGATAGCCTCTTCGGTCTCCGGGGCTCGCAGTCCCGCCCGGTGACCTGCCTCCACGGCCTCCTCCACTGGCATCCCCTGATCCAGCACCAGCCATGGACAGATGGCCGCGGCGGCCCGGTTGCCGTTGTTGCAGGTGACCACGAGACGCGCCCCCTTCGGGAATTCCTTCAGCAGCGCCCGAATGAAGTCCAGATCGACCACGGGAGGAATTTTGGCCGTTGCGTAGCGCATGTATTGGATTTTCATTTCTTGCAGATCGGTGATCCGGAAGGCTGATCCGGGTGCGATCTCGTCATCAGATCGCAGGTCGAGCACATGGGTGATGTGCTGTCGCTTCAGGGCAAGATAGAGGCCTGCTGTGGCGCCGCCCTTGTGGACGAAAACTCCCGGCCTGACCTCCACAGCCTCGGGGATCGCCCCATCCGTGGCGAACAGGACTAGCGCAGGGAGGACGAACAGGGGCGTTCTGTGAAGGGGGGCCATCGCATCCCCAACCTACTCCACTTCGCCACGGCATTCGATGACTTAACTGTATGAACAGGGTCACAATTCCTGCCAAGGGTGGGCCCTGCTGATCCGCCAAACACGCCGAGGGGTCATATGAAAAGCCCGGCAGGGCCGGGCCTTTCATGGAAGATGGGGATGATCACTTGGCCTGATGGACCGATACCGTGGCCATTCCCTCCCGGCGGAGGACCAGACTGGACTTCTGGGTGGCCAGGTTCTGGCTGGGCATGATCACGTCCACGGTACCGATGAGCCGGTCCGTCACCAGGACCTGACCATCCGTGGCATCTCCCATGCTGAATACAGCGCCCTGCTTCAAGGCCACGGGATTGGTGCCAATGGCAGGCACCCCGCGGCTCGCCAGGCGTTTGATGGCCACGGTCGCACCGAAGGAACCATCACAGAAGTACCGGTCCTTGGGCATCAACACCACGAAGTCGGTCTTATGGCTCGCGAGCAGAGTGGCGGCAAGGCTCGCATGGTCAGGGATTCGGGCATCGACGACGGTGATGAGGTTGCCTTCCCCGGCGGCCTTGGCAAGGGCATATACCTCGGCCTCGTTCGCCTGGTAGTTGCAGATCACCCCGATGTGCCGCTTCTCGGGCCAGACGGTCTGAGTGGTCCTCATCAGGGGCTGGAAGTCCTCTGCGGAAAGGGCGAGGCCAGCCAAGGCGAGGGCGGCCACACCGAGGGAGTTCAATAGGCGGGACATGTTACCTCCGGAGAAGGGCCGGGCACTTCCCGGCGGGTGGTGGATGACGCCTACCAACATGGGAAGCCCCACCACCCCCGGCCACGGTTCCGGGACGAACAGGAATCCCGTTGGGCAAACCGGTGGCCGGCTGGGGTGAACCGGAGGGAGCAGCTTCGCCTGCCGAGTGACCCTCCAGGCCGCTCCATGGGCGATACTGAATCTTGGAGGTTGTCATGAAGATCCTGCTCCTCGGCTCCGGCGGCCGGGAACATGCCCTGGCCTTGAAGCTGAAGGCCTCGACGGTGGACCTGGTGTCGGCCCCCGGCAGCGACGCCCTGGCCGAGCTGGGCGCCTGCGTGCCGCTGGATCTGGAGAATCCCACGGAGGTGGCGGCTTGGTGCGCCACGAACCGCCCGGATCTGGTGGTGGCTGGGCCCGAAGTGCCCCTTGTCGCCGGTGTGGGCGATGCGGTGCGGGCCCTGGGCATCCCCGTCTTTGGCCATGACGCGGCCACGGCTCACCTGGAAGGCAGCAAGGCCTTCGCCAAGGCTTTCATGGAGCGCCATGCCATCCCTTGCGCCGCCAGTCATACGGTCACGGACCTGGCGGCAGGTGAGGCGCTGATCCGTGGCTGGCCCTATGGCTATCCCATTGTCTTAAAGGCCGATGGCCTCGCGGCGGGCAAGGGCGTGGTGCTGGCCCCGACCGAGGTTGAGGCGCTGGAGACCTTCCAGGCCTTCATGGCAGGTCAGTTCGGCGAGGCCAGCAAGACCGTAGTCTTCGAGGAACCCCTGGTGGGCATGGAACTTTCCCTCCACGTGCTGGTGGACGTGGACGCTGACCATGCGTCCTACGCCCTGCTGCCCGCCTGCCAGGACCACAAGCGCATCTTCGAGGGCGATCAGGGCCCCAACACCGGCGGCATGGGCGCCTTCGGACCCATCCCCTACCTGCGTCCGGCGGATATCGAACTCATGCGGACGGTGCTGGTGGAGCCCACGGTGAAGGGACTGCAAAAGGACGGCCTCGCGGCCTGCGGCGTGCTGTTCCTGGGCGTGATGTGGACGGCAGCGGGCCCCGAGCTGCTGGAGTACAACGTGCGTTTCGGGGATCCCGAAACTCAGGTGCTCATGCAGCTGCTGGACGAGGACCTGGGAGCCCTGCTGCTGGAGGTCGCCGAAGGCCGCCTCCGGGCCCGGGAGCTGAAGCTGAAGCCCCACACGGCCATCGCCGTGGTGCTGGCGGCGGAAGATTACCCGGAAGGTGCGAAGAAAGGCGTGCCCATCACTCTCGAAGCACCGGCTGTCACCGTGATCCACGCGGGCACGCAGAAAGAGAATGGCCAGTGGCTGACCAACGGCGGCCGTGTAATTAATCTGGCCACCTCGGCCCCGGATCTTTCCACCGCACGGGCCGCCATCGAAGCTGCTTTGCCGCAGGTGCATTGGCCCGGCATGCAGGTGCGCCGCGACATCGGGCTCAAGGCGCTGAGGCATGCGGAGGCAGGCAAGACCGTTCAGGATCCGTGGTGAGGCTTCCCTAGCTCCGGTTGCGCAGCAGCCAGACCAGGGTGGTGAGGGCCAGGCCCACCAGGGTGACGGTGCCGAATCCGCGGTGGATCCGGGGGATGGCGCTATGGGTGCTGCGGCCCTCGCGCCAGGCCAGGGCCATCCGGCCCAGGAGTATGGTCAGCCCAGCGGCTGCCAGGGTGATCAGCCAGATGACGGGGTAGTGTGGGCCCAGATCCCTCGGATGCAGCACCAGCCGCAGGGCGATGAAGGTGAAGGCGGCGGTCATGAGGTGCCCGTGCAGACGGTGTTCGCCGCGGCGCACGGCCCACAGGGCCGCGAGTAGCAGCACCGCCGCAGGGATCAGTAGAAGATCGAGCATGACTGCCAGCCTACCCGGATCGGCTCAGAGCGGGAGCGCTTCCAAGCGCTCCTCGCCCTCCCAGCGATAGAAGCCGGAGCCGGTCTTGCGGCCCAGGTGACCTGCGGCCACCAGCTGGCGGAGCAGGGCAGGAGCCTTGAACCGGGGTTCGCCGAAGGCGTCGAAGAGCACGTCGGCCACGCTCTGCATGGTGTCCAGGCCGATGAAGTCGCTCAGGTGGAGGGGCCCCATGGGATGGCCGCAGCCCAGCTTCATGCCTGTGTCCAGATCCTCCACCGTGGCCAGCCGCTGCTCCGCGCAGCGCATGGCATCCAGCAGGTAGGGAATCAGGAGGCGGTTCACCACGAACCCCGGGGCATCGGGCGCCAGGATGGCCGTCTTGCCCAGCTTCTGCACGAAGGCCCTCAGGCTGGCGAGGGTGTTCTCGTCGGTGGCGAGGGTGCGGACGATCTCCACCAGGGGCATGGCGGGAACGGGATTGAAGAAGTGCAGGCCCGCCAGGCGCGCCAGGCGTTGGGGTGCCAGCACTGGACTGAGCCTGGCGATGGACAAGCTGGAGGTGTTGGTGCACAGGATGGTCTCTGGCCCAAGCACCCGATCCAGTTCGGTGAAGAGCTGGAGTTTCAGGTCGAGTCGCTCGGGAATGGCCTCCACCACCAGATCGCAGTCCGCCAATGCCGGGAAGGCCAGGGTGCCCTGGAGGTTCTGGGCCCAGACCGCGGGCTGCTCCTTGGGAATTTTCCCCTTGGCCACGGCCCGGTCCCACCGGGTGTGGATGCGGGCCATCCCCTTGGCGAGGAGGACTTCGTCGGTCTCCCTCACCAGGACCTTGAAGCCGGCCTCGGCCGCACACTGGGCGATGCCCGCCCCCATGAGACCACCACCCACGACGCCGATGCGCTGGATTTCCATGCATGCCTCCTGCTGAGTTGGGGATGTTGTGCTCCCATTCTTATGGAATTCCGGGGCCACGGTGGGACCGACCTCCGGTAGAATCCGCCCAGCGACCCGGAGGGTCCATGATCGGTCCATTGAAGGATCTCCTCAGTCATCAGGCCTGGGCCGACGCCACCTTCTTCTATGCCTGGGGAGCCTCGGGCGCCCTGGGGGACTTGGACCTGCGCACCCGGACGGAGCACATGCTTTCCACCACGGAGGCCTTCCTGCAGGTGCTCAAGGGGGATACCGTGGTCATGCCCAACCGCCCCCTTCCGGACTTCCAGGCATTGAAAGCCCGTTGCGAAGCCGGTCACCAGGTGCTGGGTGCCCTCGGCCGGGGGCTGGACCCGGCCTCGCTGGCCAAGCCCATCCGGATCCCCTGGTTTCCCGACCCGCCCTGCGTGATCCCCGTATCCGACGCGCTGCTCCAGGTCTGCCTGCACAGCCAGCACCACCGGGGCCAGTGCATGACCCGGCTGAAGGCCATCGGCGCCACACCGAAGACCGTGGACTACATCCTCTGGCTCTGGAAGCAGAAGCCGGAACCGCGCTGGTGAGGGTGGATCAGATTTCCAGATAGGTGTGCAGCTTCCGTTCTTCGGTGAGGAGGGCGCGCAGGGCTTCGGCGGCGTCGTTCTTGACGCTGGCCTTCCGCTTGGTCTGGGGTCCCTGGATCAGCACGTCGGGATCGTAGTGGACGCTGCGGAGCACGTGATCCACGGTGTCGCCCTTCACGATGTGCTGCACCTTGAAGGTGTCGTCCTCGTGCACCATGATGTGCGCTTCGTTGGGCGCCCCGAACAGGTTATGTCGCATGCCCAGGATGTCCTGGTAGGCGCCCGTGAGGAAGAAGGCCACGTAGTAGGCCTCGCCGCTCCGGGGCTCATGGAGGGGGATCTCGTCACGCACGTCCTTCAGGTCGATGAACTTCTCCATCTTGCCGTCGCTGTCGCAGGTGATGTCGCAGAGGGTGGCGGACAGCCCCGGCTTCTCTTTCAGGCGGTGGATCGGCATCACCGGGAACAGCTGCTCGATGGCCCAGTGGTCGGGCATGGACTGGAAGATGCTGAAGTTGGCGATGAGCTTGTCGGCCAGGCTCTTGTTGAGATCCTGAAATTCCTCGGGGATGTACTTCAGGGTCTTGCTGGTGAGGATGCGGGAGAGCTTGCGGCACACTTCCCAGAACAGCGTCTCGCCCTTGCTGCGGTCCTCCAGGCCCAGGTAGCCCAGGTTGAAGAGGGTGAGCATTTCGTCCTTCTGGGTGATGGCGTCGTGGTACATCTCGGAGAAGTTCTTGATGGAGATGTTGTCCCGGGTGTAGGCCAGCTCCTTGAGGATCTGGGGCTCGTTGCCCGTGAGGGTCACGGTGTACTTGGTGTGCGTGGTGTCGATGAGGCCGATGATGTCCACCACCACCACCTCGTGGTAGGCCACAATGGCCCGCCCCGATTCGCTGAGCAGGTCCGGCATGGGCACCTGCTCCTGGGCGCAGATGTCCTTGGTGGTGTAGACCACGTCCGCGGCGTATTCGGAGATGGTGTAGTTCATGGAGCTGCTGAAGGTGGTCTTGCTGCCGTCGTAGTCCACGCCGAGGCCGCCGCCTACGTTGAGGTAGCGGATGGGCACGCCCAGCTTGCGGAGCTTGGCGTAGATGCGTGTGGCTTCCTTCATGGCCGACTTGATCTTGCGAATGTCCGTGATCTGGCTGCCGATGTGGAAGTGCAGCTCGATGACGCTGTCCAGCAGGTCGCGCTTCTCCAGCACCTCGATGGCATCCAGGATCTCCCGGGTGGTGAGGCCGAACTTGGCGTGGTCCCCGGCGCTGGTCTCCCACTTGCCTGAACCCTGGGCATTCAGTTTCGCCCTTAGGCCGATGAGGGGTTCGACTTTCAGTTCCTTGGCCACCTTGAGGATCAGGGGCAACTCGGTCATCTTCTCGACGGTGATGACCACCTTGCGGCCAGCCTTGCGGGCCAGCAGGGCCATGCGGATGAAGGACTCATCCTTGTAGCCATTGCAGAGCACCAGGGCCTCGGGGTGCAGGTCGATGCTGAGGGCGATCATGAGCTCGGGCTTGGAGCCGGCCTCCAGGCCGTAGTGGTACTTGTTGCCGGCGCGGACAATCTCCTCGACCACTTCCTTGGTCTGATTGGTCTTCACGGGATAGACGCCCTGGTAGCCGCCCTCGTACCCGAACTCGATGATGGCGCGGCGGAAGGACTCGTTCACCTCGATGACGCGGTGGGCGAGCACCTGGGGGAAGCGTAGGTTCACGGGGGTCCGGAGGCCCTTCTTCTTCAGGTGCTGGACAATCTCGTAGACATCGCAGCTGAGGGAATCATCCTTGGTGGGCGTGATCTCCAGGTGGCCCTTGGCGTTGATGCCGAAGTAGCCGTTGCCCCATTCCCGGATCCCGTAGAGCGATGCGGCGTCCTGGACCGTCCAGTGCTTCATGGGCATCCGAGGAGCCTCCTCAATCCGGGGCGGCCACCTTCGGCCGGAAGTTTGTTTATATGGTAAAAAAGCCCAATTCTCTCCATGAAATTGTCAGGAGCCCAAGATCCTGACCAGGGTGGCCCGCCAGTGGCGGTCCCGCACGCGCCGCAGGGCCGTCCTCCGAGTGAGCTTCCGCCACTGGGCCGCCCCCCGGGGCAGGTCCGCCGCTGACCGGGTGTGAAGGGGGCTGGGGCCGCCCCAGAGGGCCGCGTCGCCCCAGGTCGGGGCCCGGTTCCAGGGGCAGATGTCCTGGCAGGCATCGCAGCCCGCTGCCCAGCGGCTGGCGGCCAAGGCGGCGGCGATATCAGCCGGTGGCTCGCTCTCGGTCTCGATGGTGTAGGTGGTGAGGCAGCGGGCGGGATCCAGTTGGAAAGGACTCAGAGCCCCGGATGGGCAAGCCTCCAGGCAGGCGCTGCAGGTCCCGCAATGTTCAGTGACCACGGGTTCGTCCGGGGGCAGGGGGATGGAGAGCAACAGGACGCCCAGGAAGCCCCAGGAGCCCTCCTTTCCGGCAATGAGCAGGGTGTGCTTGCCCTGCCAGCCCAGGCCCGCCCGAACCGCCAGCTGGCGCTCCAGCAGGGGGGCCGTGTCCACGCAGACCCGGCCCTCCAGCCCTGGCCACCGGGCTTGGGCCGCCTCCAGCAGCCGGGTCAGCCTAGGCTTGAGGATCATGTGGTAGTCCGGTCCCCAGAGGTAGCGGCTCAGTCGCAGGCTCCCCGGAGCGGCGCCGGGCACGGCTTCGGGTCGGGCGTAGGGAAAGAAGCCCACGAGGGCCGTGCGGGCCGGTGGCCAGAGGACCCTGGGATCCAGGAGGGTCGCCGGATCCAAGTAGGGCAGCAGGGTGCCCCGGCCCTCCTGGAACCAGGCCAGGAGGCGTTCCTTTCCTTCCAGGAAGGGGTCGCAAGGGGCAAATCCGGCCGAGGAGAAACCCGCCGCCAGGGCCTCCAAACGAAGCCAAGTCTTGAATGCCAGCGGATCCGGGTGTTCAACTGGCATCCGAAGGTTCCCCCCATGGATATCCTCACCCTCGAACTGCTTGATGTCACGGTCTTCCAGGCCCTACTGGAATTGCGGGGTCTGTTGGCGGACCATCCCGGCGAAGCCATGCGCATCCGGGGCGAGGATGACCTGCTGCGGGTGAACGTGACCGGGTTCCTGGAAAAGCAGGGCCGGAGCGTCCGGCCGATCCGCCAGGGCGGCCAGTGGGAACTGCAGGTGGCCCAGGCCGCCCGTCCCATTCCCCTGGTGTCGCCCGTAGCGCCGACGATTCATCCCGTCCTGCTGCTCAGGGCGGCCTTCGCCCCGGGGGACCGGGCCCTGGGCCGGCGGCTGCTGCTGGAGACCCTTTCCCGGCTGGATTCTGGCACGCCCTGGCTTTGCCTGGCTCACCAGGCGGTGGAGCTGCTGGAGGACCCCGGTGCGATGGCCATTCTGGAGGGCCTGCGGGGCCGGGGCATCCCGGTCCATGTCTCCGCCGCCAGCCTGGTCCATGGTGGGCAGGAGAGCGCGGGCTTCGATCAGGTTGCAGACGAGGGTTGGCAGAAGCTCCTGGCACGGGGAGGCGTGACGGTGCTGTAAAAAGCGGTAGGCTGGAGGCGGAGCCAATCCACCCTCATGAACCTTCCCAACCTGCTGTCGCTCGCGCGGATCCTGATGGTTCCGATCCTGGTCGTGGTGCTCATGACCAAGGTGACCAACCACGAGGTGATCGGCGTGCTGGTCTTCTGGGTGGCTTCCATCACGGACTGGCTGGATGGCTACCTGGCCCGCCGCTGGAAGCAGGTGACCACCCTGGGCAAGCTGCTGGATCCCCTGGCTGACAAGCTGCTGGTCTCGGGCGCGCTGATCTCCCTAGTGGAACTCAACCTGGCGCCCGCCTGGATGACCTTCATCATCCTGGCCCGCGAGTTCGCTATCACGGGTCTGCGCGGCATCGCCAGCGAGGAAGGGCTCACCATCCCCGCCGGCACCATAGGGAAGTGGAAGATGGGCTTCCAGGTGGCGGCGATCTCCTGCCTGATCCTCGGTCCGCGCCTTGACTACTGGCTTTACGACTGGACTCAGCGCGAGATCTTCCATTTCTTCATCCAGCTGAACCGTCCCTACAGCTTCTTCTGGGGCATGGGCGTCCTGCTGCTCTGGGGGGCCGTGATCCTGGCCATCTGGAGCGCGATGTCGTACTTCCATGGCTTCTGGAAGGTCGTGGGACCCCGCATCATGGCCGAAAACAGCCACCTGACTGGACCCGAGGACTCTGAATGATCCGCAAGTATTTCCTGTCCGGACTCTTTACCCTGCTCCCCCTCGTGGTGACCCTCTGGATTCTCAAGGCCATCTTCACGACCCTGGTGGACATTTTCCGCGGACCCCTGACCTGGCTGGCCCACCAGATCCATATGCCGGATCCGCCCACCTGGGGATTGGCGCTGTTTTCGGCCTTGGCCACCGCTTCGATGCTCTTGGTGGTCGGAGCCCTTGTGGGCAATTTCGTCGGCCGCCAGCTCCTGGCTTGGCTGGACGAGGTGATGCTGCACGTGCCGGTGGTGAAGACCATTTACGGAGCCACTCGCCAGCTTATGGGCGCCATCCAGTCGGGGCAGGGGGGCAGCTTCAACGAAGTGGTGCTCGTGGAGTGGCCCCATCCCGGGTCGTACACCCTGGCCTTCGTGGCGAGCCGCGACTGTTCCTGGGCGGTCCCAGGAGGCCAGACCATGATCGCCGTCTATGTGCCGACCTCTCCGAATCCGACCTCGGGCTACGTGGTGATGGTCGAGGCGTCGAAAGTCCGGCCCGTGGATGTGAATGCCGACCAGGCCCTGACCTGGGCGGTCAGTGGTGGGGTGGTGGTCCCGGATTCGCCTCGGCGCTGAAGGCAACCCACCCCAAGATTGCTGCTGTGCAGTCGATGGAGGTTTCTAGGCTAGTCCGATGGTTGGAGGTGTTTGCGTGTCCTTTGTGCTTTGGAACCCGGCCTGGGAAACGGGGATTGACTCTATCGACGAGCAGCACCGGCAGATGCTGGCGCAAATCGAGGGGCTCCTGGTGGCGATTCACGATCATCATCCTGGGGAACGGCTCCCCGGACTCCTCGCCTTCCTGGCCGACTATGTCGAGACCCACTTCTCCAACGAAGAAAACCAGATGCGGGGTTCCAATTACCCTGGGCTTGAAGGGCACCGGGCCATCCATGACCACATGCGTGCCCAAGTGGAGCATCTTTTGGAGGGGTACCGCCAGAAGCCGGAGGTCATGACCGAGGAGGTCGTCGATTTCCTGACGGATTGGCTCATCGGCCACATCAACGACCATGACCTGCCCATGGCCAGGCATCTCCTAAGGTTCGAGGCCAAGGCGTCAGCCGACGCCCCGAAGGGCTTGGCCGCCGGATGAAACCCCTCGCTGGTAAGCGAATTCTGGTCACCGGAGCCGGCAGCGGCATTGGACGCGCGGCCGCGCGGCTGTTCCAGGAGCGCGGGGCCGAACTGGTACTGGTGGGACGCCGGCTGGTTGCCTTGAGCGAAACCCTGCCCGGCGCGGCATGCGCCGCCTTCGATCACTCGGACGATCGGGCCGTGGCAGCCTTCGCCCAGACCTGCTCACCACTGGATGGTATGTTCCTGGCCGCCGGCGCACTCAAACCAGGCTCGGTGGGGGGCACGCCCGTTTCCGACTTCGATGCCATGATCGCCAGCAACCTCCGGGGTCCCTGGCTCATGGCCCACCACCTGGGACTGCGGCTGAAGGATGGGGCCAGCGTGGTTCTCGTGGGCTCCAACATCGCGCTGCGGGCCATTCCGGAAAGCGCGGCCTACAGCGTGGCCAAGGCAGGCGTGCACATGCTGGCCAAGGTGCTGGCCCTGGAGTGGGCCCCCAGGGGGATCCGCTGCAATGCCATCGCTCCCGGTCCCGTGCACACGGCCATGGTGGACGATCGCCTGGCCAGCAGTGCCGATCCCCTCGAGGGATTGGCGCGACTGGCCAGGGTGAATCCACTGAAACGCCTTGGCAAGGAAGCCGAGGTGGCCGCCCTGGCCGTCCACCTGCTCAGTGATGAAAGCGCGTGGACCACAGGTGCTGTGATTGCGATCGACGGCGGGGCAGACGCAGTCTACTAGGCCTGCCTTCCATTCGAACCATCAACCCCGCCTTCACCCCGTGGTCACCTTGATGTCCACCGGATTGCGAAGGGTGTCGTACAGGGGCGAGGTCCTCAGCACGTGGGCATGCAGCTCTTTGACCTGCTCCGGTGTTCCGTTGCAGTCCAGGTGGACCTTGACCCGGATATGGGAGAGCCCCGGACGGACGTTCTTGTCCAGTTCCATGAAGCCGCGCAGGTCTGTATCCGTTTCCAGCTCGAAGTTCAGGCTGCTGATATCGATGCCCATGGCCGCTGCCGAGTAGGAATAGGTGACGCTAAGGCAGGAACTGAGGGCGTGCAAGGTCGCCTCGCCTGCGTTGGGACCTAGGTCTGTGCCTAGAAGGGCCGCGGGTTCATCGCCTTCCAGGAGGAGGGGGGTGGCCCGCTTGTGGTTCATGCCCGCCCCGTAAAGCGAATCGAAGGTGCTTTGGGAGTGGGCGCGGTTGATCCATTTGGATTTCGAGCGGAATTGGAACTTGCCCAGGTCCGGGTTGGTTTTCACCCGAGAGACGAGGGCGTTCAGTTCCTCGATGTTCACGCCATTGCGCATGGTTGCGGTGGTGCCCATGAATCCTCCTGTGGAATCACGCCTCGGATCGCGGTACAGCCAGCCGGCGGGCCACCGCGTGGGAAGCGCTGGGACGGCATCCACTCGGCTCCCTGGCTATCAAGCGCAGGGTCCGGGGGACGAAGGCTTCCAACATGGGGCCCTTTTTACTTGAAACAAGGTCGCAAAAATCAAACCATGCGGCTAGATCTAATGGCGGATATGTCCTAGTCGACTTCGAGGAAATCAAGGTCCTTGGCATGGGTCTCTTCCATGCCCCAGAGACTAAGGGCTGCGAGGGTCAGGCAGCAGAGGCCGATGAACAGGGCGGAATTGACGATGCCCCAGTGAGCCTTGAGGGCCAGGAAGCTGGTGGTGATGGGGACGACGGCCCCCCGCACGAAGTTGGGCACGGTGACGGTGACGGTGGCCCGCATGTTGGTGCCGAACTGTTCGCTGGCAATGGTGACGAACACGGCCCAGTAACCCGCGGAGAAGCCGAGCGCCACGCACATCAGGTAATAGGTCTGGGCAGAGACGCCATGGCTGAGCAGGGTGATCAGCACCATGCCAAGGGTGAAGCCCTGGAACAGCAGGACCGTCTTCTTCCGGCTGGCGATCCACTGGCTGATGAAGCCTGAGCCCAGGTCACCGATGGCCAGGCCCAGGTAACAGGAGGCGATGGCGTGGCCGGGATTCACCGCGCCCACCACGCCCAGGCTTCTCGACAGTTCTGGAGAGGAGGCCACCAGAATGGCCACCACGTACCAGATGGGAACACCGATCAGGATGCTGCGCAGGTACCTTATGAAGCGGGCTCGGCTGGTGAACAGCATCAGGAAGTTGCCCTTGGTGACGTTTTGATGGGCCAGCTGCTTGAACATGCCCGAGTCCGTCACCTTGATTCGCAGCACCAGCAGCATCAGACCCATGACGCCACCGGTGATGAAGGCCCCCCGCCAGCCGAGTTTGTTGCCCACGAAGTCGGCCACCAGGGCGCCAGTGATGCCCAGGCTCGCCACCACGGCCGTGCCATAGCTGCGGACCTCCTTGGGCAGTACTTCGCTTACCAGAGTGATGGCGGCCCCCAGTTCCCCCGAGAGTCCAAGGCCCGCAAGGAAGCGCATGACGGCGTAGGCGGGGATGGTGGTCACGAAGGCATTGGCGATGTTGGCCAGGGAATAGAGCGTGATACTGCCGAAGAGCACGGACATTCGGCCCTTCTTGTCGCCTAGGATCCCCCACAGCACGCCGCCCACCAGCATCCCGATCATCTGGAAGTTGAACAGGTAGACGAAGGTGGAAAGGATCTGGTCCGGGGGCACGCCCAGTTCCGTGAGGCTGGTGGTGCGGACGATCGGAAACAAGATGAGATCGAAGATGTCCACGAAATAGCCGAGGGCACCCACGATCACGGTGAGGTTGACGATGTCTTTCCAGGAATGCCGCTGCATCAGGTTGCTCCATAGGGCCGGGGTGGGTGGCTCCATGGTTCATGCGAATGGATCCCTGATCAAGGGTCGGGCACACTGGGCCCAGGAGAAGCCCGTGTCCGAACCCGCCTGGCCCGCCCCTCCCGTCGGTGACCGCACGCTTCCTAACGCCCTGGACATGGAGGTGGCCATCCTCGGGGCCGGCATCCATGGCGCCGCCCTGGCCCGGGAACTCAAACTGCGTGGGGTGGCCTGCGCCCTGGTGGACAAAGGCGAGGTGGGCGGCGGCACCAGCCAGTGGTCCAGCCAACTGCTGCATGGTGGCATCCGCTACATGCTCACCGGCGACCTCCGCCAGATGCGCGAAGGCTTGTTGGAACGGGCCACCTGGGCCCGCATTGCGCCCCGACGCTGCCGCTGGGAGGCCTTCTGGATGCCTCACCGGTTCTGGGCGGAAGGGCTGGCCCACCGGTTCGGCATCGGGCTCTACGATCATTGGGGGGCTGAGCGACCGGGGTGGCCTGACTCGCTGGTCCTCGGCCATGTCCCTTCAGAGGCATTCCAGGCCGATCCCCGAAGCCCTGGAAGCCCTTTCCGGGGAGCCACCGCCTACGCCGACCTCATGACCTGGGATCGAGAACTCACCAAGGATCTGGCTGCCTCCGCCGAAGCGGTCCTCCTGGACTTCCATGAGCCTGAAGGCTTCGAGGACGCTGGTGGTGCGTTGAAGGCCTTGCGGCTGAGGGATCGCCGGGATGGCACCCTTCGCCGACTCTCTGCTCGTCAATGGGTCTTCGCCCTGGGGCCCTGGACGGATGGGGCCCTGACGCACTGGTTCGGAGAGACAAGGCAGCGCCTGCGCCTGTCCTCGGGCATCCACCTCTGGTTCGACGCGGTGCCCGGTTGCGAGCGCCCCTGGGCCATCCGCCGACCCAAGGGGCGCATCCTTTTCGTAATCCCCCGGGATGGCCTGCTGCAGGTGGGGACCACCGAGCGGGAGGTCGAGGACGGCTGGGTGCCCATCGTATCCACGGAACGGGAAGAGCTATTCGAGGCCTTGGAACACCACCTCCCGGCCGTTCCCTGGCGGCGCATGCCCATCCGCTCCGAGGAACTGGGCGTCCGGCCCCTGGTCACCTCCAGCGGGGCCACCGCCCATCTCAGTCGCGAAGCCGTTCTTGAGCGCCACGAGCGGTTCGCCAACCTGACACTGGTGCTGGGCGGCAAACTCACCACGGCCCGCGCCCTCATGGACCAGCTGGCCACGGACCTCACCGGACAGACCACGCCGGCTTCGAAGACTGAGCCCCTGCGCCTTTGGGATGGACACTCGGCGCAGATCCGATAGAATCATTCTTTCAATGCGGTCCCGTAGCTCAGCTGGATAGAGCATCAGACTACGAATCTGAGGGTCGGGCGTTCGAGTCGCTCCGGGACCACCACCTAAAACCCCTGCAACCATAAGGTTTCGGGGGTTTCGCTTTTCTGGGTGCCGACTCAGACCTCTCTCTGGCGTACTCTCGTAAGTGCTGACAATTGCTCCCGATCGCTCGTCTGCTTGACACAGATTTGACACAGGAAAACGGGTTGAATTGCCTCCAATATCCAAGCATCACTTGCTGGGGCAGTTTCTTGGTTGTGTTCTTGATCCCAAAAAATGCCCCTGCGGCTTCCATGGGCCATTGGTCTCCCCTTACCTAAAAAGTCGGTCTCACTGTGAGCCTCCGGTTTCATCCAGGGGATATGCCTGGCAACGATCCACCAGGGGAAGGATCCCTCTAGCTAGAGTGGTCCGGCCGTACCGTCCGATCCTTCGGAAGAGCCTGCCAGTTGCCGTAGATGCTTACCCGGAGCAGATTCCCAATTGTCTTCGCTTAGCGCTCGCGCTCCGCGAGGCTCCCCGCTTTCCCCAGATACTGAGACATCCCTGGTGCTGCGGTGAACATGCGCTCCTCACCACCAAGGTGTTATCGATGGGGCACGGTGGCCCATCAATCCGGCCTCGGCATGCCCACCAACAGCAATGGCTCACCTCCTGGAGTGTGTCATTTACCTAATACCAGAGGCTTTGGTGCTGGAAGTAAGTAATGACTTCTTGGCCAGAATGCCTATACTCCCGCCGGCTTCGAGCCGCTTATTGGAGACAGCATGAAAATCGAAACATTCACCATCCTTTCTCACCCAACCCCTGAAGACCCCCACGACCTCATCGAGGCCATTCTCGAAAACCCGGACGAGGTCGTTGCCTACGACGGCGGGGCTTGTTACCTGGCGGCCATGGAACGGGAAGGGAAGTGGGATCTCTGGTCCGTCTGCGAGGAGTCTCGCTCTCTGTTCTCCGAGGGCACGTTCGAGTCCCGCTCAAGGGCCCTTTCCCATGCTCGGGAGAGGGGAGCGGAGATCCTGGAAGAGACCACAGAGGTCCAGGCGGACATGGAAGATGCCGAGTGGGAAGCCAGGGCTGCCACTACAGAGGCTCTGACCGCTCCATTCACCTTCAGGGACACCACCGATTTTCCGGACGGGATCGAACTGAATGATCCGGGTGACGTGTATGCGTTCTTCCTCCGGCACCCGCATCTGCTGCGCCCGGACGAGTGGGGCAACCTCTACTCGTGCAGCCTCACCGATGACCATGGCACGTTGTGCTGGGTCACTGAAAACCATCACGGGGACATGCGCATCGAGACTGGGATGTAGCCCAGGCCATCGTGCCTCAACAACGGATCCAGAGAAAACCGTGCCGCGAGGCAGTAGTCTCCGAACCTTCGCCAGGAACATTTGCGCTGCCCATGGGAGCCAGCATGAAAACAGACAATGTCAGAATTGCCTTCGAACTCGAGCCAGACATGGCCTGGGAATACGCCCAGTTTCTGAAGCGGGTTTGTCGGGAGAGCTTCCGACAGTACGCCAGGAATGAAGAGGAGACCCAGCGGATGGTGGACGCCAGCGAGTTATCCGGCAGGCCTTCGCCGCCGAGGGATACGCGCCGAGGTAGGGGCCCGGTGGCCGCATCTGGGGGTGCGTCTCGACCCCGGGTGACAGATCGTGAACGGCCTACGGCCTGATCTGGGGACGACGGATTTCCCCACCAGGCGTTCTAGAAGCGCCCTCCTTTGTGGGGAGTGTCCCAGACCGATGACATTAGTGTCTTTCCTTCCCTCGCAACGACGAACCACAATGAGAGTCTCATGCGCCTTGTTTGCATCTCCGATACCCACATGGCCCATCGGGGGCTCCACCTCCCGGATGGGGATGTCCTCATCCACGCCGGCGATGCCACTTCGACCGGTACCCCGGACGAGGTGGATCGCTTCCTTGGGTGGTTCGCCGCCCAGCCCCATCCCCACAAGATCCTCATCGCCGGCAATCACGACTGGCTCTACCAGCGGGACCCAGAGAAGGTGGCCCTGCTCCTGGCGAAGCATCAGGGCATCACCTATCTGCTGGATTCCGGCGTCGAGATCGAAGGGGTCAAATTCTGGGGATCCCCGTGGCAACCGTGGTTTTGCAGTTGGGCGTTCAACCTGCCCAGGGGCGGCGAGTCGCTTAGGCATGTCTGGAATATCATCCCCATCGATACGGACGTGGTCATCACCCATGGCCCGCCCCACGGCGTACTCGATCAGGTGCGTGGCGGCGAGCACCTGGGCTGTGAGGAACTGAAGATCCGCCTCGCCGCCGTGAAACCCCGCTTGCACGTGTTCGGTCACATCCACGACGCCTTCGGGGTCGCCAGGTCGCGGACAACCACCTATGTTAACGCCTGCTCCTGCACGGAGGCGTACCAGGCGAGCAACCGTCCCATCGTGGTGGATCTTCGTCTGAAGTCCATCAAGGTCCATGGCATTGAACCCAGCGAACGCAGGCGGCGACTGGATGCCGCGAAGGCGATCCTGGACCGACCTCCCGAAGGCCCAGTAGAGGAGACCCTGCTCAAGCTGTCGCCTCGACACCTCGAGGCGCTATCTGAGATGGCCGGGGTCCGTGAACTGCCGGTGGAGGGCCTGCTCCAGCAATATGTGGAGCGAGGTTTGCAAGCGGATGTGGCGCGAGTCCAACGCGCCGAGGACAAGCCGGCTCATCGGCTGGTGCCGTTCACCCGTCTGGACGAGTAGGTTGCGATTGGCCCCATCAAAGCCTCGCCAGGTGTTTGCCGGGCTCTCCCTGTCCGGTACTGGGTGGTGGCAGAAAGGGTATTTAAGGTTATATTTTAATTGAGAGGTGGGGCATGCGCACGGTGGGTTACATCACGGATGGCGAGGGCCAAAGGATTCTGGCCCTGGTTCCCGTGACGCAGCTCAAATTGACTGCCCCAGGTCGTAATGAACCGATCGCCTTACCCCTGAACGAGGAGCAGGCTGCCTTGGATCGGCTGCTGACCTGCCCGTCGGCCTGCCTGGAAACCTCGACCCAGATGAATCCGATCAGGAGTGCCCGGGAGGCCGCTGGCCTCACCCAAGCCGCCCTCGCCTTTGCCTTGGGGATCAGCCAGCCCATGCTCAGCCGTCAGGAACAGCCCTTCCGCCGTGTTCGCCCCGCCACGATCAGGAGGGCCCTGGAAGCCATCCAGCGCATCCAGAAGAACCAGGCACGCCCCGAAGTGTCCCTCGATGCCGTGCTCTCCCGTTACGGAACCCGACTGGCGGCGAGTGCCGCCCGGAAACCGCGCGATCCTGTGGAACGAAGGCTCCTCCGGGAGGCAGGTGATCCTGTGGCGCTCCGGGAAAGTGAGGCCAATGTGCGCGCTGGGGGCGAGCGCAGGCGGCCACCCCGAAGGAAGGCCACATGACCCGCGCGCGATGGCACTATGCCCCCAGTCCGATCTCGGTCCCGACGGCCCTGCTGGACGGCTTCGAACGTCTGGAGGCCAAGGCCGTACTCGTTGGAGGCGCCGCGGTCCAGGTCTGGGTGGGAAGGCGGGACGGGATCTTTGCCACAGGGGATCTGGATTTCATCACCCACCTCACGGTGAGCGATCTGGTCCAGGCGGGTGTCTGCCTGACGCCTGCCTCGGGACGTCACGTGGTGGTGGATGGGATGCCGATCGAATTCCCCTCCGGGCCCCTCGGGGTGGGTGACTACATCTACACCCCAGGGGAAGCCTCCGTGGAGGTGCCGACCCTGGATGGGCGGCCCATCTTCTGTCTTCGTCCCGAGGCGAGTGTTCTTGATCGGCTCGCCTGGGTGGCGGGGGATCAGCTTGAGGTGGGCTACGCACAGGCCTTGGCGATTGCGGCAAGCCAGTACAGACAGATGGACTGGGATGACGGTTGGATCGAAACGACCTCGGTCAAGGCGAGCCTCGGGAAGCTCTGGAGGCATCTGAAGAAAGACATGGCCTCAGGAGCACCTGGGGTATCAGGTCTAGACCGAGCACTCCGGATTGGTTGGGGGTGATCGACACATCGACCATCTGCCGCTTGATGGCACAGGTTGCGGAGCGAGAATACCTGCATTCTGAGCGATGCCACTGGCACCCTAACCGTGATGAAGTGCCTCTAGATGGCTGCGCTAAATTGAGGCGCGGTTCATCTCATGACAACTCCGGCGCCACGGGAATTCCCCGATGGCGCCGCAGAATCAATTTTGGTGCGCTGTGATTCAGTGGACGGTCACCCAGCTAGCCACGAGCTTGTAGATCCCGGTGTTGTAGAAGAGCAGTCCACGCACCTGGACGTCGCTTCCATTGGTGATGGATCCGAGCCCCTGAAGCTGGGTCCCCGCCTGCTGGTAGACCTGGATGCTGGTGGTCCCGGCGATGGTGGCGAAGGCGGAATCCGAGGGCAGGGTGAGGGTGAAGGTCGCCTGGGATCCGCTGGCGGTGTAGGCGGACACCACGCCGTGCAGGCCCTGCTGCTCAAGACGGACCTGGCTGGCCGTAAGGATCCCGAGACCAGAACCGCCGCCCATCATGCCACCGCCCATCATGCCGCTGGTGCTGACCAGTTCCAGCTTCTGGCCCTTGACGAGGCTGGTGGGACCGAAGGCGGGTGTGAACGGCAGGTTGGTGAGATCCATGCCATCAGCGTCGAAGCTGTAGGGAACCGAGGCGGGCAGCGTGACAGTGAGGGTGCCGCCGATGGAAGAAGCCATCATGCCGCCGCCCATGCCGCCGTTGGCCACCAGCGTTAGCTGGGTCGGCGGATTCCCCGTGATTGAAGTGACGAGGCCTGCGCCCATCATTCCGGTCGAGCCCGTGCCCATGTATTCCACTCGCTGGGCCAGATAGGAGCCGTCAGCCTGGAGGGTCGCATCCACCGCCACCATCATGCCGGTGCTCATTGCGTTCATGCCGCTCAGGCCGGAACTAGGGAATTGGGTGGTTCCATTCGTCGTGATGGTCGTCGTCTGGGCACCCATCATGGAACCCATGGTGAACTGAGAC
>JANYLR010000029.1 GCA_025363715.1 Holophagaceae bacterium
CATGGCCTGGCCGAAGCGCTCCTGGTTCACGCGGGTGCCCAGCTTCTCCTCCAGCCAGAAGCGGCCGCCGCCTGCGCCGCAGCACATGGTGGCTTCGCCGTGCTTCTCCATCTCCGTGAGCTTCACACCGGGAATGGCGTCGAGGATGGCGCGGGGCGCCTCCACCTGGCCGTTGATGCGGCTCAGGTAGCAGGGATCGTGGTAGGTGAGGTCCACGGCCACGGTCTGTTCCATTTTGAGCCTGCCTTCGGCGATCAACTTGGCCACCAGTTCGGTGCCGTGCACCACCTCGAAGTCGCCGCCGAAGGCCGGGTACTCGTTCTTCAGGGTGTTCAGGCAGTGGGGGCAGTTGGTGATGACCTTCTTCACGCCGTGGCTCTTGAGGATCTCCACGTTGGTTTCCGTGGCCGTCTGGTAGAGGTACTCGTTGCCCAGGCGCCGGGCGGATTCGCAGGTGCAGCTCTCCTCGCTGCCCAGGATGGCGAAGGAGATTTCCGCGGCCTGCAGCAGCTTCACCAGGGACTTGGACACCCGCTGTCCAGCGGCGTCGTAGGATCCGGCGCAGCCCACCCAGAACAGGTACTCGGCCTCGGGATTCTCCGCTACAGTGGGCACCTGCAGGCCCTCGGCCCACTTGGCGCGATCCGCCTGGGGCAGGTTCCAGGGATTGCCTTGGCGCTCCATGCCCTTGAAGGCCACCTGGGCTTCCGCGGGGAAGTTGCTTTCTTCGAGCGTGAGGTAGCGGCGCATGCCGATGATCTTGTCGACGAAGCTGATCTCCAGGGGACAGGCCCACTCGCAGTAGCCGCAGCTGGTGCAGGCCCAGATGGTGTCCTGGCTGATCCAGCCTTCGAGCTGGGCCTTGCTCCAGGGCGCATGCTCCTCGTCGCGCTTCCAGACGGCACCTTCGGGCACGGGCCCGCCGATGAGCAGGCGGTCCTCGGGCACGGCCTGATCCTGGCCCATCTGCGCCAGGGGCGTGGCCTTCAGGTAGTCCCGCAGGTCGTTGCCGAAATCCTTGGGCCGGAGGGGCTTGCCGGTGAGCGTGGTGGGGCAGTTCTCCAGGCAGCGGCCGCATTCCACGCAGGTGTAGAAGTCCAGCATCTGCTTCCAGGTGAAGTCCTGGATCTTGTTGATGCCGAAGTGCTCGGCCTCCAGGTTCATGGGCTTCAGGTTCTTCTGGGGCTCCAGATCGCGGAAGTAGATATTGAAGAGCGATGTGAACACATGGAAGTGCTTGGAGTAGGGCAGGAAGTTGGCGAAGAAGTAGAGGATCGCCAGGTGCAGCCACCACATGCTCTTGTAGAGCACCAGCAGTCCGCTGCCGCCCAGGGGCCGCACAACGTTGGCGATGAAGAGGCTGACGGGCGCCCAGGTCTTCCAGGCCGGGTTGTGCAGCCAGATGTAGGCACCATCCGCCAGCAGGTCCGTGATCATGAGGCTGCCGATGAGGCTCAGGGTGGCCCAGGCATCCCAGGAGTTCTCCAGGCGCCAGGGCTTCACCACCAGGCGGCGGTAGGCGGCAAGGCCCAGGCCCAGAAGCACCAGCACCTCGAAGATGTCCTTCGTGAACTGGTACCCGTAGCCGAAACGGCCCAGGGCCTCGGTCATGTGGAAGGCGGGGAACAGGCCCTCCAGCACCAGCCCAGCGGAGCGCAGCGCCAGCACGCAGAAGCCCCAGAAGATGAGGATGTGGTAGAAGCCCGCGTATTTGTCGCGCAGCATGCGCTTCTGCATGATGGCCAGCGTGAAGACGCCCTTCAGCCGCGCCCAAGGCTGGTCGAAGCGGTTGTCCGGCAGGCCGGCCTTCAGCGTGGCCAGCCGCTGCCGGATGGTCCAGACGAAGAACCCGCCGGCGCCCAGCGTCATGATCCAGAACAGCGCGATTTCCAGGGCCTTCATGGGGTCTCTCCTTGCGATGAACGATCCAGACGGGCTCTGGCGCGGCCAGAGTCCACTAATTGTTCCACCTTATTATCAGGTATGCGGTGTCGAAGGCCCAGTGTAGCTATACCCATGACAAACTGAAGGCCCGACCTGGAGTCAGTCTTGGGAAGCAACGAACCCCTTTATTTCGAAGCCGCCGTGACCCGCCCCCTTTCGGTGGTCTTCCGGACCGGCGAGCACTGGGAGGGGCACGACTACACGGTGGAAGTGATCGCCGCCCGGCAGGGCCTGGACGGCTTCGACGTGGTGGTGGACTTCCGGGATCTGGAGGCGGCCCTGGATCGCAGCCTGGCGCCCCTGCAGGGCCGCCTGCTCGCGGACCTTGGCCTGGACGGCCCCCTGGCCCTGGCCCAACGCCTGCTGGCCGAGCTCAGCCCCTTCGTCCCCGCCCCGGCCCGCCTCAAGGAAGTGGCGCTGACGGATGGAACGGGACGGCGGCTTGCAGTGAGGGCCTAGGGCGCATGCGCCCCTGGATCCCCCTCGCCGCCCTGGCCCTCGCCCTTTCGCCCCTGCTGGTGGTGCACCCGGTGCGGGTTTCGGGGCACAGCATGGCGCCAGCCCTGGCGGATGGCGACCTGCGCTGGGCCCTGAGGGCCTGGGCCACTCACGCGCCCCGCAGGGGAGAGATCTGGGCGGTGGCGGGACCCCAGGGTCGTTCCGTGAAACGGGTGCTCGGCCTGCCTGGTGACACCATCACCTGGAACGGCCCGGAGCTCTGGGTTAACGGGCAGCGGCTAGAGGAAGCCTGGGTCATACATCCCGAGCGCGGCGGGGAAGGCCATCAGATTTGCGGCACCGGCTACCTGGTCCTCGGCGACAACCGACCCGAGAGCCAGGATGGCCGAAGCTGGGGGCCAGTACCGGTCCAGGCCATGCGTGGGCGCCTGCTTTGAAGGCTACGCCTGTCCGCACAAATGAAAAGGTTTGGGCAGGAAGATGATCAGTACATCATCCCACTGACATACACACCAGCTCCCACGAAGAGGTCCTTCCCGGGGACGCGATAGATGTAGGTGATCTTCTTGGCAGGCGTTGATTTCCCGGGCCTGGGCCACATGTATTCCACCCAGCCATGCCCGGCATTCCGGGCGGTGTTGACGAAATTGACGAAGATGGCCTTGTCCGTGGGATCCGTGATCAGCAGACAGTGGGGCAGCTGGGTGAGTTCGGGCTGGATGGGGTGCGCCAGCATCTTGCCCTCCAGGTTCATCAGCAGGACGTAACTGTCCTTCCAGACAAAGGCCCCCTTGGGTTCGCTGATCTCTTTGATGGCCGCGGCCAGGCCCTTGAGGTTCACCAGCGCCGCGGCTTCATGGCATTTCACGACGCATTCTTCCTTGGTAGCCGACTGTTGCGCCGAAGCGCTGACAGAAAAGGCCAGAGTCGCGACGAGGCCGGCCAGCAGATGCCCCTTCTTCATGTTCGTTCTCCTTGGTCGTTCTTCAACAGTGATCCGGTCGATGAAACCCGTGAGGCGAAGCAGATGAGGATGTTCACTTGATCCAGGCCCTGCCTGCCGGCAGGACATCCCTTCCGAACACCTGGGCGAAAATGGCGCGAGCCATCATGTACCAGGCTGAGAGGGCGCATAGCATCAGCTCGTAGCCTGCGACCTTGGTCATCTCCGGATAGCCGAAATGGGCCAGGTCCAACAGGATGAAACCGATCAGCAGGAGGGTGAAGGTCGTGGCCATGGCGCCGTGGATCTTCATGGCGGGAATCCACATGATGAAGGTATAGAGGGTCCAGCCCACCAGGAACCAGCCCACATCCTTGGTTTCCGAGCGGTACACGTTGAAGTGGTTCAGCATGAAGATGATGCCCAGGGAGATCCAGAAGGCACCGTAGGACACGAAGGCGCTGTAGCCGAAATTGTTCCCGCACTTGAACTCCTGGAACCCGGCCACCAACTGGGCGAGGCCACCGAAGATGAAGGCCAGCGCCACCACCGGACCCACGCCGCACCAGCCCACATTGTGGAACTGGAGGAGCATCGTCGTCATGCCGAAGCCTGCCAATCCGACCACGCCGGGGTTACCCATCGGTGTTTGAGGATTCGACATGCTGGTGGCTCCTTGATTGCCATTCTCGTTGAACAGAATATTGATGACGTCTAGATAATAAATGGAACCTCTCCATTCTGGTTTGAGTCGACAGCCGATGGCCAGTGCAAAAGGGCACAACGCACCGAGAACACCACCTGGGGGCCCGAGGGGCTCGAAGGTCAATCAGGCGGGCCAGTCCGATCGGCCCCTGCCTGCAAGGTTGGGCTACGCTGAAGGTCTGGAGTTTCGATGGACCGACTGGTAATCCAAGGTGGACATCCCCTGCGCGGGCGCATCCGGGTATCCGGGGCCAAGAACGCGGCCCTGCCCTGCCTGGCGGCGGCCCTGCTCACCTCGGAACCGGTGGTCCTGTCCAACCTGCCCGCCGTGGCGGATATCCGCACCATGGTGAAGGTACTCCAGGCCTTGGGCACAGAGGCCTCCCTGGAAGCCCATCCGGATGGCTTCGAGCTGACCGCGAAGCTGGCCTGCGCCGGCAGCGAGGACCCCAAGGCCCCCTACGACCTGGTCAAGACCATGCGGGCCTCCATCTTGGTGCTCGGGCCCCTACTGGCCCGCTTCGGCAAGGCCACCGTGAGCCTGCCCGGCGGCTGCGCCATCGGGGCCCGCCCCGTGAACCTGCACCTGGAAGCGCTTGAACGCATGGGCGCCGCCATCGAAATCAGCCACGGCTACATCCACGCCTCGGTGAAGGGGCGCCTGAAGGCCATCGACCACACCTTCGAAAAGGTGAGCGTGGGTGCCACCGAAAACATCCTCATGGCAGCAGCCCTGGCGGAGGGCACCAGCCTCCTGCGGAATGCCGCCTTGGAGCCGGAGATCGGCGACCTGGCGAACCTGCTCGTCCAGATGGGCGCCCAGATCGAGGGCATCGGCACCGGCACCCTCACCGTCATGGGCGTGGCCCGTCTCCATGGCTGCGAGCATGCGGTTATTCCCGATCGCATCGAGGCCGGCACCTACCTCTGCGCCGTAGCCGCCGCCAGCGGCGACGTGGTGCTGGACCGCTGCGAACCCGAGCACCTGCGCTCATTGCTGGATCTGCTGGAGCGCTCGGGCTGCGTCATCACCGAGCGAGTAGGCCAGGACGGTCCTCAGCTCCGCATACAGCGTGAAATGGGCCAGAAGTTGCGCTCCAAAGACATCACCACCCTGCCCTTCCCCGGCTTCCCCACGGACCTCCAGGCCCAGGTGATGGCCGTCATGACCCAGGCCTGCGGCATCAGCGTCATCAACGAAGGCATCTTCGAAAACCGCTTCCAGCACGCCATGGAGCTGGAGCGCCTGGGGGCGAACCTGCGCACCGACGGCCACACGGCCATCGTGGCGGGGCCCGCGGATCTGACGGGCTGCACGGTGATGGCCACGGACCTCCGGGCCAGCGCCGCCCTGGTCATCGCCGGCCTGGTGGCCCAGGGCGAGACCGTGGTGGATCGCATCTATCATCTGGATCGCGGTTATTCCGGCCTGGAGAAGAAGCTCCAGGGCGTGGGTGCCCATATCGAGCGGGTCGGCGGCGGCCGGGTCTAGCTACAGCACCCGGGATCCCAGCAACCTTTCAGAAAGGCCAGGACAATGGATTCAAAGCCGGATAGCCAACCCTCTTCGCATCCCAGCGATCCCTACCAGGGCCAGGTGGTCATCAGCTGGCCCGAACTGCACCGGGATACCCGCTACCTGTCACGGGTGCTCCATGACCTCGGTGACTGGAAGGGCATCATCGCCATCACCCGGGGTGGATTGGTGCCCGCGGCCCTGATCGCACGGGAACTGGAAATCCGCTTGATCGATACGGTCTGCGTGGTCAGCTACGGGGCCTCTGAATCCGGGGAAGCCGAGCAGGCCCAGGGGGAGTTGCGCTGGCTCAAGAGCATCGACGGTGACGGCGAGGGCTGGCTGCTCATCGACGATCTGGTGGACACGGGCAAGACCGCTCGGGCCGTCCGGGAGCGCCTGCCCAAGGCCCACTTCGCGACCATCTACGCCAAGCCCCTGGGCCGACCCATCGTCGATACCTTCGTCCGGGAGTTCCGGCAGGAAGAGTGGATCTACTTCCCCTGGGACATTGACTACCGCTTTGTCTCCCCCATCAAGACCCGCTCGAAAAGCTAGACAGAGCGTCCTTACCTGGTCCCGAACCGAGGTGGGTCCCGTTTTTTCCCCTGGAGAAGACGGCCGGCCGCAGGTTCCATGTGACGACCTCCGCCCAGCCGGTCGGTTACACTGAAGTCACGATCGGGGGATCCATGTTTGGCGAGATGAAGGTCTTTTCCGGGAGCAGCCACCCGGGGCTGGCAAACGGCATCGCCACCCATATGGGCATGCCCCTGGGCCGCCTGAAAGTGACCCGGTTCTCCAACGAGAACATCAAGGTGAAGATCGAGGAAAACGTCCGCGAGGCGGATGTCTTCGTGATTCAGTCCTCCTGCCCTCCCGTCAGCGACAATTTGATGGAACTGTTGATCCTCATCGACGCCCTGAAATTCGCGTCGGCCGCCCGCATCACGGCGGTGCTGCCCTACTTCCCCTATGCCCGCAGCGACAAGAAGGACGAGGCCCGCATTTCCATCACGGCCCGGCTGGTGGCCGACCTGCTGGAAACCGCCGGTGCCGACCGCGTGCTGACCATGACCCTGCACGCGCCCCAAATCCTGGGCTTCTTCCGGAAGCCCGCGGACCAGTTGCTGGCCACGCCCATCCTGTCGAACTACTTCAAGAGCAAGGATCTTTCCAATACCACCGTGGTGGCCACGGATGCCGGGGCCGCCAAGTTCGCGGGGCACTTTGCCAAGCGGCTTTCGGTGCCCATGGCCATCATCGACAAGCGCCGCTTCGACGACTCCGAGAAGGCCCAGAGCGTGGCTCTCATCGGGGATGTGAAGGGCCGCGACGCCATCATCTACGATGACGAGATCGCCACGGGCGGCTCCATCAAGGAGGCCGCCCGCATCCTCCGGGAACTGGGCGCCAAGGCCGTGCGTGTGGGCGTCACCCACCCGGTGTTCTCTGGCAGTGCCATGGAGACCCTCGCCTCCGCCGACCTGGATGAGCTGGTGGTCACGGACAGCATCCCCGTTTCGGCAGAGCAGGCCAAGCGGCTGCCCACCCTCAAGGTCCTCTCCACCGCGGCGCTGTTCGGCGACGCCATCCTCCGCATCCACGGGGGCCGCAGCATCAGCGAGATGATGGACTGATGGGGGCGGCTCTCGGCCCCATCGAGGCCCCTCCTGGCACTGATCTGCTGGGGCCTCAGGGACCGGAGATCGCGCGGCTCTTCACCCGCCCCTTCCTGGTGCTCCACCGGGTTTCGGCCCTGTACACCGCCCGCACCTGCCTGCTCCTCCTGTTCGATCTCGGCTGGGAAGCCCGGCTGCGCTCTGGCAGCACCCTGGACAACCTCTGCGCGGGGCTGCCCGGCCAGGCCCGCAAGCCCCTGGCCTGGATGCTGCCCTTCCTGGCGACGGAAGGCCTGCTGCATCAGGATGGTGCAACCTACACCCTGCAGGGCGAACCGGACCTGGATCTGGCGGGCCTGCGGGAGGTGGCCGAGACCGAAGCCCCCGGGCATGGCGCCAATTTCGAGCTGCTGGACGGGGTGCGCTCCCACATCCTGCCCTTCTTCACCGAGGGGAAAGCTGGCGAGGGCCTCCTCTTCGACCTGGCCCTCTTCCCCCTGTGGCTGACCTACTTCCGCAACGAGAACCTCGGGTACTTCCCCAACAACCTGCTCACCCTGCTGGCCCTGCGGGAAGGTCTGCCCGAGGGAGCCCGGGTGCTGGAACTGGGTGCCGGCGCTGGTTCCTTTGCCCAGCTGGTGGCGAGGCAGGGCACCGAGGAAGGCTGGCTCACCCGCATTGCCGAGTATCGCTTCACGGATGTGGCGCCGACCTTTCTGCGCCGGGCCCAGCGGGATTTGAAGACCCTGGCCCCGGGGCTGTCCCTCAGCTTCCAGGCCATGGACCTGAACCGTCCCCTCGGCGACCAGGGCGTCGAGGCCGCCAGCCTGGATGCCATTGTCGGCATCAACGTGCTGCACGTGGCCCAGGATCTCGAAACCACCCTCCGCGACCTCCGGAGCCGCCTGAAACCCGGCGGCCGCCTGGTCATCGGGGAATGCCTGAAACCCCACCTCGACGCGCCGATCTACCTAGAGTTCTTCTTCAGCTTCATCAAGAGCTTCACCGAAGTGACCCTCGATCCCCGCTGGCGGCCCCGCCACGGCTTCCTCACACCCGAGGCCTGGGACGCCGCCTTGCGCCACGCGGGCTTCGCGGAGGTCCACCATGTGCCGCCGCCCAGGCCGCTGATGGACCGGCACCCATCCTTTTCCGTGGGAGCCATGTCCGTCACCGCCTGAACCCAATAGGATCCTGTGGCCTAAGAAAAACATCGACCACGAAGACAAGAAGACCACGATGAAAGAAAGCGATTCTCTACTTCGTGGTCTTCCTGTCTTCGTGGTGATTCTTGTGCAGATGCGCTGTCTGGACGAGGCTTGAGCCTCAGAACCCCGTGAAGATCACCACAGCGTAGGCCGCGAAGGTGCCGCCGGGCTTGGGCACGACCGCCACCCGGGCCTTGGCGGGGGCCACCAGCTTGGTGGGCCAGTCGGCCACGGCGATGGGGGTCACCGTCACGAAGCCGGCCTGGTTCGCCACTTCCAGCACCGCGGGCTGCATGCCCACCGTGGCGTTCAGGCTCACGGGGATGGTCTGGCTGGCGGTGGCGGAATTGGTGAAGGTGAAGCTGAGCACGCCGGCGTTGAACGAGCTGCTGATGGCCCCCAGGGGCAGGGCCACGGGCAGGAAGATGGCGGTGCTGGCATCCCAGGCGCCGGTGCCGGTGTTCCACACCAGGTCGCTCACGCCCTGCACCCGCACATCCCCGGCGCCGGTGCAGGCCGCCGCGAACTCGCCGCTGCTAGGGGAGGTGAGGCCCGGGAAGCCCAGATACCACCAGCTGAAGGGGCTGCCGTAGGCGTGCAGACGGTCGCCGGCGACCGGATGCGTATAGGTAAAGTTTGTGGCGGTGGCCGCCTTGATCACGCCCCCGTCCACGGCCCGCTGGATGTTCACGGACTTGGCGTGCATCGGGACCGCCAGTGGATCCTTGACCTCCACCTGGACCTTGAAGCCCACCCAGACGTTGGCGAGAACCCCCTGGCCCGTGCCGAGCGCGCCCGACTGGAAGGTGAAGTCCGTGTCCGCATCGATGGCGATGGGCCGCGGGAGGGTGGCATTGGTGCTGACCAGCAGGCGGTTGTTCACGCGGTCCACGCCCACCACGTGCCCTTCGGGTGTGTAGCCCGGCAGGGCGTTCACGCCGTACCAGACGCGCACGGCCCAGAGGCTGCCGTCGGGCTGCAGGCGCAGCTTGACCAGGGCGTTCTTGCCAGCGGCCAGGCCGGCAAAGCTGCCCACGGCCTTGGCATCCGCATCGAAGAACCAGGCGCCGTTGTCCACATGCACCGTGAGATCGTTGCCGCTGTCCGTGTGCAGCACGAAGCTGGAGGCGCCCACCGAGGCGATGGTGCCGCGACGGTGCCGGAACATCAGATCGCGCATGCCCATCATGCCATTCGCATTGGGCCGGTGCCGGATCTGCAGGTTCATCACCCACTCGCTATTGGGCAGCTGGACCAGGAACAGGGGGTGACCCAGATCGAAATCGATCTGCACGGCGTTGCTGCCATTGGCCGTCACCACAAGGTCCGTGCTGAGCGTCACCAGCACGCTGGCGCCCTTCACGTGCACCTGGCTGGTGGGCACGGTGGTGCCATCGGCCTTCACGAGGTTCACGCTGGCGGGATCGATGGTGACGCGCAGGGCGTCGTAGGTGCCCACCGGGAGCTGGGCCGTGGCCAGCAGCTCGCCCACGCTATCCAGGTCCACCAGGTTGATCTTGGCCGTGGCGCCTTCGAAGGCCACCACTTCGCGGTTGTGATTGGCCTTGTCCAGCAGGGTCACCTTGGTCACCACCACCTCGATGGCGGACCACTGGTCCGAAGGAGCGTCGGTGAGGATGACCGAGGTCGAACCCGTGAGGGTGCCCGAGGACAGGGTGGTGGAGCTGGAGCCGCCGCCACAGGCCAGGGACAGGGCCAGCGTGCCCAGGGCGGGGACCGCCAGGAAGGTCAGGGCGCGAAGGGAAGGGCGCATGGGAAGCTCCAGGAAGCGGGAGCCGGGGCTCCAGTCAGAGATGGGGAAGCGAACACCTCCACTGACCCCCCGGGGCGGGAAAGGGTTGATGAAAGAAAGTCCAGAGGGTCCTGGTCCTTGATTTGCAATACTTCCAATCATGGCCACCACCCTGCGGGACCTCCTTATCCAGCGCGCCGCAAGGCTCCAGGGCCGCCCTGCCCTGACGGCCCCGGACTGGGGCGCCTTGAGTTACGCCCAGTTCCGCAACCGGGTGGAGGGCTTGGCCCTGGGCCTGCTGGCCGAAGAGGTCATTGGGACCGTGTTCAGCTCCACAGGAACCGCCTGGGACTGGGTGGCCGAGGTGGCCGCCGCAGCCTCTGGCCTGACCTGGGATCCCACCGGACCGGCCGTGCCGCCCGAAATACTGGGCGGACCCCACTTCAATGATGAAGGTGGCCGCGGACCGTACCACGCGCGAGAGCAGGTGGTGGCGGCCGCCACGCCCTTCACCGCCGGGTTGAACCAAGGCGAGTTGATGGCCCGGCTCCGCCGCCTCAACGTCCAACTCGGCTGGGACCACGACACCGTGGTGGACCTGCCTCTAGCGCGGCTGGGCGAGGCCCCGGTCCGGGCCGCCCTCTGGAGTGCCCTGTATGCGGGGGGTCATGTGGTGGTAGCGGCCGAGCCCGCACGGAGGGGATCTCCTGTTCACGGGAGGGCAGCCAACCAAACGGCCTGGAGCCCTGAACCGTTCGCGACTTTCTGGGCATCCCCGGGCCTCGTCTGATCGCGTTCCAACGATTGCAGGCGGGGTACTCAAGCAAGGTCCTGCAGGCAGTCCTTCGAACTGCCTGGGCGGCGAGTCTAGACTCCGCACCCCGATGCCCGTTGCCAGACGACGATCGCATCGAAGGGACATTCATCCACGCAGTCCATGCAGCCCGTGCATGCTCCGTCAATCCCGTTGGGGAAGGCTTGCTCGAGTGGCATGTTCAGGGCTTCATGAGGACAAAGGTCGACACAAATTCCGCAACCGGTGCATTGGCCTTCGAACAGCGCCCAGGTCCACACCTTGAATTACTCCTTGGGGAGCGGGGACTTCATCCTCGCCATGGCTGACTTGATTGCCCAGGCACTGAGCAGGAGAAGGATAGGGAAGCAGATCATGAAGGTGACCTGCGAGACCTCCAGACCAATGGGGTCGGCATTGGATCGGAGGTGGGTCTTGAGATAGGTCCAGAAGGGACTTGTGTGGTGGGCGAGGTACTCATCACTTGCAGCCTCAGCCACGAAGGTGAAGCCAAGCACGTTGATGAAGTTCGCTACCAAGGTCAGGCGAAGGGACCAGTTGAAATTGGAGGAACCCACTTCATGGCCACCCTTGAACAGCCGCAGAACTAGTGCCGCAGTAAACAGCAGGGTGGCGATGGGGTAGAAGGGTACGGCCATCTTTACGTCGGCCATGATGTCCGGGTTGAGAACGACATAGCCAACCAGGAACATGACGACCAGCATCAGATCGGCCAGGATGATGGTGAGCAAGTTCCAGAGCTCCCTGGACACCCGGAGATTCAAGTGCCGGTTGAGTTCGCGGTAGTAGCCCTGGGCCAGCAGCAACCCTGAAGCCATGATCCCCATGAGGATCGAAACGTTCAGGAGGTTCTGAAGGATCCACACCTCCAGACCCTTGGCTATTTCATGTTCGTTCATGGTCCATCCCTTGCTGAAGGACGCCTGGAGGATGCGTGCTCATGGCGCCTGGATATTACTCAATGGATTCTCAGGACGAAGCCCAATGGGGGTGCTCTGGCATGTGCCGAAGCACTCCCTGGGTCCTGTCGAAGAACAGATTTCTGCTCTGACTAGTGTGCTAACTCTTGCTGGCGCCTGCCGTATCAGCAGGGCCTTTCGTCCTGGCAAGGAAATCCAGGAGAGCCTTCAACTTGTCCTTGGAAGGAACTGAATCCAGGAAGGAAGAATCGATCATGCGATCAACTGCTTCCTTCCACTTGTCCCGTGTCAGACGCACTTGATCGAGCGTCTCCTTGCCCTTATGACAATTCAGGCAGGAATCCTCGTAGACCTTGGCACCTGGGTCCACAGCCTTGTCCTCCGCCGAAAAAACGGGGTAGGCCGAGGCCAAGGCCGAAATCAGGAGTAGTTGGATGAAACGGGCCGATCGCATGGGGTCATCCTTCCAAAGGTGGATCAGAAGCCGAACATGCACTTCAGGGTGAAGCCGTCATCAGTCAGGCGGGCGGGGTTGGTGGCAGCCCCGAGGGTCGGGATGACTCCCCCCCTGGCGGTGTCATCAAACTGATGGTGGCGGTATTCAAACACCCACTTGATGTGCTCATGGACCATGCGCTGGTAGCCGAAGATCCAGTCGTTTTCCTTGGGGGTGGAGCGGGTGATGCCCCGGTTCCCGTTCAGGACCACGGTGGTGTCGTCATAGGCATCACCACTAATGTAGTCGTAGCGCACATAGAGGGCCTGCGTGTTCGTGGGGCGGTAGTTGATCTGGTGGAAGCCGCCCTTCCAGGTCATCGCCTTGCCGAAGCCTGTCGGGTTGCTCTCCTTGTTGGACATGTACTGGTTTTCCATGTTCACAGGGATGCCCCAAGGCGCGAGGCTGAGGGTCATATCGGGGCCGAAGCGGGTGACTTCGTTCGGATTGTTGAGGCCGGACATGATGCCATTGCCCGTGGGATTGAACGCCAGTGAACCAGTGGCGCGGATCTTGTCGCTGTAGGAGTCGGAAGACTTCCAGCCGAAAACGCCGAAGGACTGGCCGTAGTAGCGGAAGATGAGGCGCCCGTACATGCTGGGGGTGGAACTATTTGCGGCCTTGCCATTCGCACCGTTGGAAATACCGATGTGGTACTCAGCCCAGAGCGTGTCTTTCTTGGCCACGTCGGTGACAGGCTTGCCGAAGGTCAGCATGCCGAAGGCCTCGGCCAGCACCTGGGGTTCGCTCAGGCGGAAGATGAAGTCGTTGGGATCGCCGCCGACCACATCGTCGACCTTGCGCGGGCTGATCAGATCCAGGCCGGTCCGCTCGTAGACGAGGTACTGGTTGACGGAGAGACGGACCTTGCCCGGAGAGTAGGCGAGGGGCGGATGGGTGATGCCGGCCAGCAGGTTGACGCTGTCACGCGGGGCGCTTTCACCAAAGAGGTTGTTCCAGAAGAACTTCGCGACCTCGAAACTGGGTATCTCCGTGACGTGCTTGATCTGCTTGTCGGGCGCCGTGTTGTAGCGAGCCTCGTAGTTGCCCGTGGGGGTGAACTCCCAGGCCTTGGTCTCGTACATGGGGAATTCGATGAAGTAGGCGAAGTGCTTGCCCATGGACGAGGTCAGGAAAATGCTCAAGTCTTCCAGCGCGAGGGTGGTGCCTTTGGACGTGACGGCAGGCGTGATGCCCAGGTTGGATTCGCGCTTCTCGGTGCGGCTTTCAAGCCCCACACCCGTGATGATCGAGAGAGGCAGGGACCCCGGCAGGCTGAAATCCTTCGTGATCTCGATGTCCGGGTTCACGGGCTTGAGGTCCTTGCCGCTCATGGCCCGGTAGCCGCTGAGCTTGAAGGTCAGGCCCGGAGGCGTGAGGCCGCCCCAGGGGTTGTGGCAGGCCGAGCACTTCTGACCGTACTGGCGGGAATACGAGGGGACAGCCTGGGCCACGGGCATGAGCTGCATGGCAAGGCCGACCAGGACAGCGAAGGAAAGAACCTTCCTGGCTGCCGTGGCCAACACTGAACTGCGGGGTGCGTGCATGGTCTTCCTCCTGTGGGGTGGGGGGAGAGGGAACCTCGGAGGATCCGGGCTCATCTTGTCCCCACAGGAATACAGCCCGAACCTGATGGGCCTGTGATCTGGACCTGATGAAACGATCAGGAAAGAGGGATTGTGACGGTTGCCACCGTCCCCACGCCTTCAGTGCTCTGAAGGACCAACGACCCGCCGTGCAGCTTGGCAATGCCCTGCACAATCGCGAGGCCTAGACCCGCCCCTCCGCTTTGACGGTTGCGAGAGGCGTCCTGGCGAACAAATCGACGCCCCAGTTGGCCCAGCAGGCTTGCTGGGATGCCTTCACCGTTGTCCGATACAGCGAATGCACAGGTATCCCCCTCTCGAAGGGCGGACAGACGGACCAGCGACCCTTTGGGCGAGTGCCGAATGGCGTTGCCAAGCAGGTTATGCAGAGCCCGCTTGAGCAAGATGGCATCTCCCATGAAGGAAAGCCCCCGGGTTGAGGCCAAGTGGATGGAGATCCCCTTCTCCTCCGCAAGGGGCTCGAACGGTGCAATGGCATCCCGGATCAGGGTATCCGCCTGAAGCCTTACCGAGGTAATGCTGGTCGATGGGTCTTCAAACCGGGCCAGGACGAGCATCTGCTCGATCACGGCCCCCATATGGACCAAGGTCTCCATCATGGATTCAAGCTGATCCATGGTCTGTTCGGGCAGGTCCTGGCGAGTGAGCATGCTCTCGCACTCCAGGCGAAGGGCATGCACCGGCGTTCGCATTTCGTGGGCAAGGTCGCTGTTCAGTTCGGATAGTCGAGTGAACCCCGATTCCAGCTTGTCCAGGGCGCTATTGACGGTCTGGACCAAAGGGTTGAGTTCCAGGGGAAAAGGGGATGGGTCGATTCGCGCTTGGAGCGTGTCCGGGCCGATATCACCAGCCTTGGAACGGAGGCGTTCCAAGGGTGAGAACCCGAGCCTGAGCAGGCCAAAGCCCAGGGCTGCCGACACGAAGGGAATGATGGCCAGCAGAGCCAGCATGGCTTTCCTGAAGTCCTTCAGGACCCCCTCTTCCGGGTGCATGTCCCTGGCAAGTTGGATCCAGCCCCCCTGGTAGCGGAAGGTGACGGCCTTGATCCGCACCTCGGAATTCCTCGGGCTCTCCCACCAAGACCAGTTCTCCATGGGCATGGGAGTGGACCTTGGCAACAGCTGGGCCATATCCTTGCTTTCAAGAACCACCTCTCGCGACGGCATCATCACGCGCAGATAAACGTTGTCGCTGAGATCGAGCAGTTCCTTGTTCGGCTCCATCTTGTCTTCATCGAGCCGATGCAACGTCAGACGGGCGGAATCGATCAGGTCCCGGTTCACCTGGGCATAGACGGCGTGGGTCACCGATGAGTGCAGGTAGAGACCTGCGCCGCCAACGATGACCAGGATGCCCAATGCAAACACCAGGGCCAGGTGGAGGATCATCGATCGCCGCAGGGTTTCAATCATGGCCAGTCTCGACCATGTACCCCACTCCACGACGCGTTTGGATGATTTTACGGGGGTAGGGGTCGTCCACTTTCTTCCTCAGCCTTCGGACCGCCGCGTCCACCAGGTTCGGATCCCCCTGGTAGGAAAGGTCCCACAATTCCTCGGCAATGCGAGTCCGGGTCACGATATGACCAGCATTCCGGATCAGTAGTTCCAGCAGAGAGTACTCCTGTGCACTGAGCTCGATGCGATCTCCGCCCCTGTAGACCTTGCGCTGGAATGGATTCACGGTGAGGTCATTGCTGACCCACGTCTTGGGTCCGGTGGCCGACCCGCGCGCGAGCAGGTTATTGATCCGTAGCAACAGCTCGGAGAAGGCGAAGGGCTTCACCAGGTAGTCCCCTCCGCCCAATTCCAATCCCCGCACCCTGTCTGGGAGCGTGTCCCGGGCGGTCAGGAAGATGACAGGGGTTTCCACCCCAGCCGCCCGTAGTTCCCAGAGGAGGGAGAACCCGTCCAGCCCGGGAAGCATCACGTCCAGGACCAAGCAGTCGAAGCTGGCTGACTTCCCCACCGCCAGGCCCTTCACCCCATCCAGGGCCACCTCGACCGAGAAACCATGCTCCCGGAGGCTGCGTTCCAGGGTCGCGGCAGCACGTTGATCGTCTTCGACCAAAAGCAGCTTCATCTCTTGGGCACCTTTCGTCTTTCGATAGCCAAGGATAGGAGGAGTCAAGTCGCATGGGGAGGATTCCTGGCCTTCTCGCGGTTTGGATGGAGCCCAATCCAGGTCGGCAGGACCTGAACCTTCGCGTTCCCCTCCGTAATCATGATGATCTGGGAGCATGGATGAGACGCAGGAACCCGATCGTCAGAGATCGGTCGCCGGACTCTTCCTGAGGCTTGACCCCTCAGATTGCAGGCTTCACCTGGGTCATTGCCCCTGCCTTGATCGAAGCGGTCGAGGGCCTCTCATTTCATGACCGAATTGCCCAGGCTCTTGACCTTGCCGATGAGGCCTTGCTGGGCACGGTGCAGGTCCACCAGCACCTGGATCTCCAGGCGTGGAGTCGCGCGGTGGGAGGCCTTCAACATAGTTGCAGCGACCCCCAGCGGCCTGGCAATCCCGTGGTCTCGCCCCCATGACTACATCGACCCCCGCCGTTGATGATTTGTCGATCCACATCTTGCCATTAGACAGTGGCTGGCCAATTCTAGAGCCAACCCACCGGAGGTCACCATGGCCCGTCCTGCGTCCCGCAAGGCCCTCGAATCCCCCCGCCCCGACGGCGGCCACCTGGTGAAGCCCGAGCGGCTGCAGGTTGTGCTGGAGGCCATCCGGGACGCCGGCGAACGCGGCATCACCAAGGCGGGCCTTGTCCACAAGCTGGGCGGCGTCGCCACGCGCACGGTGGACCGCGCTGTGCAGCTGCTCGAGGAACAGGGCGCCCGCTTCGGCAAGGCTCGCCAGGGCATCCCGGCCATCATCCACTTCACCCTGGAGAAGGCGCCGGACTGGGATAGTCGCATCACGCCTCACGCCCGCATGGCGCTGGAAGTGGCCCTCATGGCCCTGGAAGGCACGGCCACGGAGCTCTGGTACGACCAGCTGGAGGGCCTGCGTCAGCTGGCGGACAGCCACCTGAGCACCCGGGACCGGGACCTCTTCCGCGCCCTGCAGGAACATGTCTGCGTGCGCGGTGGCGCCGACGACCAGCAGGCCCTCGACACCAAGATGCTCACCCAGGTGCTGCTGGCCATGGGCCATCCCGAAGGGCCCCGGGAGCTGGAGCTGACCTACCAGGCCGCCTCCACGGGCCGCACCAGCGCCCGCACCGTGGTGCCCTTCACGCTGACGCACGATGTGTTTTCCGGCGGCGCCTTCCTGCTGGCCTGGGACCTCGCCAAGCGGGAGCCACGGCATTTCCGCCTGGCCCGCATCGAGGAGGCGAAGGCTTCCAGCAGGCGCGGTCTCCTCCCCGACAAGCGGCCGTTGGAACAGGCCCGGGCCCTGCAGATCGGCGGCTGGTTCCGGCCCGATCCGCCCTTCCCCGTGAGCGTCCGCGTGGGCGGCACCAACTGGCCCCAGGCCCTGCTGGATGCCACCCCCGCCCTGCCCGGCGTCACCGTCCGCAAGGAGAAGGGCGGCACCGTGCTGCTGAGCTTCCAGGCCACGGAGCTGTCGGGACCCACGCGGTACATCCTGCAGTTCGGGGCGGATGCCGAAGCGCTGGAGCCCAAGTCCCTTCGAGCGCATCTGGCCACGACCCTGAAGGCCATGATCTTGAATTACCGCTAGACCAAGAAGGGCCGGCAGGGCCGGCCCTTCTTCCGTGGAGGAACGGCTCCTATTTCTTGGCGACCTTCCCTGCACTCAGATCCCTGAGGACCACCTGGCCCTGGCGGCCGTAGTCAATGGCTTCGCCGAGGACGCGGGCGGCTTCCTGGGGGGCGTGGAAGCCCATGGAGTTCTCGGCGTTGATGAAGTCCACGCGCCACTGGGCCTTGCGGTGGAGTTCGAGGATGGGCTTGAGCTTGGCCTCGTCCACACCAGCCTTCTTGGCGGCCTCGATATCGGTGATGAGGGCGACGATGGCATCCTCGGCGCGATCCATGAGGGCCTTGGTGCGGTCCTGGATGGCCACCACGCGGGCCTTCAGCTCTTCTTCGGGGAACCGATGGCAGGTCTGGCAGGCGCGGGAGACGTCCAGCAGGGGGCTGCGCACCTGGTGGTCGCTGATCTTGATGGCGCCTTCGCGCTTGTAGGGCATGTGGCAGTCGGCGCAGGAGACGCCGGAACGGGCGTGGATGCCCTGGCTCCACAGCTCGAACTCGGGGTGCTGGGCCTTGAGCGCCTCGGTGCCAGTCTTGGCGTGCTTCCAGTCAAAGAAGCGCCCGCCATCCGCGAACTTGTAGACGTCATAGGTGGCTTCGATCTGCTCGACCTTCAGGCCATTGTCCCAGGGGAAGAACAGGGTGGTCTTGGGCCCGCAGTAGTACTCCACATGGCACTGGCCGCAAACCATGGACCGCAGCTCCTGACGAGAGGCATCCCGGTTGGCATCGTAGGGCATGGCCTTGTCGCCCTTGCGCCACTTCTCGATGGAGGGCAGGTGCGGCACGGGGTCGGAGCTCTTGGCCAGGGCCACGATGCCACGGATGAAACCGGGCTTGGTGACGCGCAGGGCCATGTTCTTGGGATCGTGGCAGTCGATGCAGGCCACGGCATGCTTGGTGTGCTTGACGGCATCTGCGTAGGGCATCTTGCCCATGGCCTCGAAGCCGGCCATGAGCTGGGCCTGGGCGTTGGGGCTGGTGAAGGTCTCCTCCAGAGTCCCAGGCGCGCCGCCCTTCAAGCCCACTTCCCGGTAGGCCACGGTGTTGGAGGCATGGCAGTGGAGGCAGGCGCCGGTCTGCTTGCGCTCGGTGACCCGCCGGGTGACCGCCTGGTCGGACAGCATGTAGGCATGGCCCTGCCGCTGGTTGAAGTCGATGGCGAAGGGGTAGCCATCGAACATGGTCACGAGCCGGGGATCCTCTTTGATGCGGCTCTTGGGCAGGCCTTCGCTGCCGGCGCCGCCATACTTGGTGGTGTACTTCTCGGCGGTGCGCAGGTAGGCATCGAGCTGCCGGGGGAAATTCTTCCCCCAGATGGCGGGATCCACGGTCTTTTCGTCGAGATCCACCACCTTGAGGCTGGTCTGCCGGGCCTCGGCCTTGCGGCTCGAGACACTCGAATAGAGGCTCATCACTAGCACGGTGGCCAGAGCCGCGCCTGCGGCCAGAAGGCCCATCCGGACATAGGGACGGGAGAACAGGGGCGTGGGGTTGTCGGTCATTGGAGGGATCCTCCCGCGTGGATGGCACGCATCGATGGTTGGGGGTCAGGGGATGAAAGAACTCATCGGGCGGAGCCGTGGCCCACGCCCTGGTGGCAGCGGACACAGCCGTAGAGGTCGGCCTTCAGGGCCGGATCGGAGGGGACACCCAGGGTGCCGTGGGCGGTGATCTCGTCGGTCAGTTCGCCGTGACAGCGAAGGCAATTGTCTTCCAGCACCTGGGCGTTGCCCGGCTTGATGCGAATGGGCTCCTTGAAATCCAGGAGGGTGAAGGCCTTGGAGTGGTGGTAGCCGTTGCTGGCCTTCACGTAGAACTTGTTCACCACGTTGTTGTGGGGCAGATGGCAATCATTGCAGGTGGCCACCGCATGGTGGGAACCGTGCTGCCAGCCGTCGAAGCCTTCGCGCATCACGTGGCAGTTCACGCAAACTTCGGGATTGTCGGAAAGGTACGAGGTGCCATGGGCCGCCACGAAGGTGTAGACCCCGGTCCCGAGGAAGACCCCCAGGAATACGCTGAAGGCCAGGCTGAAGAAGAAGAATCGGCGCTTTCCGCTCACGGGGCATCCAATCGGGGAACCAGGCATCGGCCAGGCACGAAGGCAAGCATGAAAACAAATTTCGGACCCGTCAATCCTATTTTTAAAAGATTCGTAGATGGTGAATGAAGAGGGGCCAGCTAGGCCGGCCCCTCTATCACACCTAAGTTGCTATTAATTCAATGTGATGGCCCCGTTGACCGTCTGGATATTGATGGCCTGATCGCTGCCGGGGAAGACGGCCGTCACCCGGTGCTTTTTCACTTCGACCTGTTCGGCCCCCTTGGCGTTGAAGGAGATGCCGCCGTTGACTGTGGTGGCCCGGAACCGCCCCTTCAGGCCTCCCAGCTGGAGCTGGATGGAGCCATTCACCGTCTGGGCCTTGATCCCCTGCCCCTGGCCATCCAGACCGGAGCCCTTGATGCCGCCATTCACGGTCTGCAGATCCAGGCTGCCCTTCGACTGCTCGAGGGTGATGCTGCCGTTGACGGTTTCGGCCTTGAGGGCCTCCACCAAGTTCGCGACCTGGATGCCGCCATTCACGGTATTGAGAGTGGCCTTCCCCTGGGTACTGCTCAGCGAGATGTCGCCATTCACCGTCTCCAGGTTTGGCGCCACCCGGCGGGGCACCTTCAGGGTCATCTTGCACTGGGGTCCGGTGTAGCTGCCCCAACCGGTGTGTTTGGGATACTCGCCTCGGATTTCCATGGTGCCCTGGCCTGTCTCAATCACCACCTTGACCTGCTCGTCCTTGCTGCTGGGCTTGAACTCACCCATGAACTGGACTTCTTCCCGGTCCCAGGCTTCGACGCGGATGAAGCCGTTGACGTTTTTCACCTTGAGCGATGAACTGGCAGCCAGGGGCAGCACCCTGGTTTCGGTCGTGGCCTCGGCCTTGGCAGGCTGGATCACCTGGGACTGCGCCGCCAGCGAGGCGCAGATGAGGACGACGGCGAAGGCCGCGGCGACGGGTCGGGACATGGGAACCTCCTGGTTGTCAGAGAACCTGGGTCGGATACGAAGCTTGTCGGAGGGCGTTTAGCGATCTGAGATCCTCTGGTCGCCACGAAGGGGAGCAGAGAAAGAGTGGAAGGCCATTCCGGCGGGCTTCGCGCGGAGCTGGGCTCAGGTGGCCGGGCTATTTGCCAAGTGTCTTGGAAGCGAACCGATCTTGAAGTCCTTTCAGTGTGTAGGCATTGCCTCTATCGAAAAACTGACGCATTTTCTGTGAATTTTCATCCTCGGAGAAACCAAGGCCGACGATGCGAATCCGGGTCAGATTGGGTCGTTCTGCGAACAGGTAGATCACTGTCCACATGGCCCGCACTTCGTTCGGGAATGGGAAGCCTTCAGGCGGTTTGCTGACCCTGAACGAGAGCATGTGCTTAGGGTCAAGACAGAGGATGGTGTTTTCGATGGTCCCGGAGTCGCCAATCGCACCCTTGGGATCGTAATGGGAGCGCATCAGGCCACCAATCCTGAGGTCAACCTCAGCATGGGCCACCATCCATGCCTCCTGGCCAGAGCTGCTGGTCAGCGCATCCCAAACCGATTCAATGGGAGCGGAAACAACTCCTTCGTGAACCAGGGGTCTTTCTTCTGTTGCAGCCACACTTCGGCCACTCAATGCCACGGCAAAAGCAAGGAGTATGGTCCTGAATGTCTGCGCCATCTGAGTCTCTCCTTATGAAAGTTGAAATCAAGAAACAAAATGACACGCTGCCTGACTAGAACTTCAACCCTGTGCTGAGGTACATCCGCCGGGCCCGCCCATAGTTGGTGGGACCCGCGGCGCCGAAGCCGGTATTGGGGGCGAAGGGCGTGCTGATGGGATCTCCGGCGGCCAGGGCAGCATAGCCCGTGCCGAAGGTGACCTGCTGCTGGTGGTTGAAGACGTTCTCGGCCACCAGCTTCACGTAGGCGTCGACCTTCCTGCCGTTCTTGAGCTTCAGGAGCCGGAAGTCCTGCTGGACGCTGACATCCAGGTAGTACTGGGCGTGGTACTCCCCGGTGCCGCGGGCGTTGTTCTCGTACTGGTAGAGGCGCAGGCCCGCCGCCTGGGGATCGATGGCCGGATTCAGGCTGGTGGCATCGGTGATCACCCGGAAGTGGCTATAGGTCTGGGGAGCGTCATAGCTGAACAGCAGCCCGGTGCTGAGGTCGCCGAGGGGGTTGGCCCAGCGGGCGATGGCATTGATCCGTGAGCGCACGGGCACATGGCCCAGCAGGTAGCCGTAGGGATTCGTCACGGCCGGGTCGTACATCCGCACGCCGTTCTGCACCGTGAACCAGTCGATGCCCGCGCCGGAGCCCGGCGCGCCCTTCACCTCGCCTTCGTAGTTGCCCTTCAGGCGGCTCAGCACGAGGTTGCCATTCACGGTATAGCGGCCCTTGACCAGGGCGCCTTCCAGTTCCAAGCTCCGATAGTCGCGCTGGGCAGCAGGTTCGTTGTGCCAGAAGGTGACGAAGAGGGGGCTGCCGCCGCCCGGGTTGGCCACGGTGCCGTCGTTGCCGGCCCGGAGATCGATGAGGTTGTGCCAGGTCTTGCTCACGAAGGTGGCCTTCAGGTAGCCATCCCCCAGGGTCTGGTGCTTGAAGTTGTGGGCGGCGCTCAGCTGGATTTCGTCCACGGTCTGGGCCTTCAGGTTGGGGTCGACCTTGATGTTGATGGCCGCATCCGTGTAGGACTGCGGGATGGGATTGTAATTGGCCGGATTCGCCAAGGCCGAGAAGGGCTGCTGCCCAGCGGGCCCGTTGTAACCGAAGGTGGCGGCGATGGGATTGTTCACGTAGGTGGCCACGCTCAGCTGGATCTCCAACGGCTTGCCGTTGTAGCGGCTGTAGGCCGCGCCCAGGATCCAGGCGCTGTCGCCCAGCAGGTCGTAGTTCACGCCCAACCGGGGCGAGAGGGCGTTGTTCGAGGCCGTGGTCCGGTTCAGGGCCCGGTCCTCGGCGGTGTACTTGTCCCAACGTAGGCCCAGGTTGGCGTTCCAGTGCTTGCCCACGGACCACTTGTCGTTGACGTAGAGGGCGTGCTGGACCGTCCTGGCCTCCCCTGGCTGGGTCAGGTAGCTGAAGGTGGAGGCTCCATCCGTATTCACGGTGCCGTTGGTGAGGTCGAGGCCACTGGCGTTCGCGTAGGAATTCCAAGGCTTGCCACCGATCAGGAGATCCACGGGCGTCTGGGCCCCGGAGGCCTTGGTGGTGCCCCGGTAGTAGTCCCAGCCCACATCCAGCTGATGGCTATTTTCCGCACTGGACAGGAAGTAGGAGAACTTCAGGTTCGCGGTCTGGTTGTTGCGGATGTCCCCGGGATCCCGGGGGTCGAAGTACCCGGCCCGGTAGAAGTACCCGTCGTCGTTGTTGAAGACGGGCAGGGCCACGTTGTTCGAACCCACGGCGATGACCTGATCCTTCTTCCCGACCTTGAGGGACATGGTGAGAACATCGGTCAGCAGGCTGCGCAGCTGCAGGCCGTATATCTCCTGGGTGAAGCGCCGGGTGCTGAAGTAGCCATCGCCGCTGCCCACGTAGTCAATGTTCGCGAAGGTCTCGTTGTAGCCATGGAAGGTGCCCACCAAGGTGTGCCGATCCGTGATGGCCCAGGTGAGCTTCGCCTGGCGCCGAATGTCCTTGATTTTCTCCGTGTAGGGCGCCCCGACCGGAGCGCCGATGGCCGCCTGGTCGGTGGGCAGGCTCTGGGCGTTCTCCCGGGCCAGGCTGAAGTAGCTGGTGTAGAACCAGAGCTTGGATTTCACGATGGGGCCGCCCACCTGGAACATCTTTTCCTGATTGATGCGGTCGGAGAAAGCGCTGCCATCCTCACCCCGCCGGGCGGCCTTCCAGCGGTCACTGCTGAGATCCCACCGGAGCTGGGCGGTGAACTCATCGCCGCCCGACTTGGTGATGGTGTTCACCACGCCCCCTTCCACATCGCCGAACTCGGCGGGGATAGCGCCCGTGATCACCTGGGTCTCATCGATGGCATCGGTCACGAACTTGGCCCGGGGGCCGTTGTAGACGTTGTCCGCGTAGTTCTGGCCATCCAGGAGCCAGAGATTGCCCGTGCCCTGGCTGCCGCGGATCTGCATGCCGCCCCGGTCCTGGTTCAGGTTCTCCACGACGCCAGGGGCCATGAGGGCCACGTTGAGGGGGTTCCGGTCCACCGGGAGCGCGTCGATGGATTCCTTCGTGAACACGGTGGAGGTCTTGAACTCCGCCTTGTCCAGCTGGGCCGAGGAGGCCACCACCTCCACGATGGTCCCGGCCTCCTTCGACAGCACGAAGCGGCTGTTCAGGTTCTGCTCTAGGGAGAGCCGCTCCTCCCGGGTGATGGAGGTGAAGCCGGCCTTGGAGAGGGTGATGCGGTAGAGCCCGGGGGGCAGCAGGCGGGAGGCGAAGCGGCCGCCCGCGTCGGTTACCACCACGCGAACCCCCTGCAGGGCCGGACTGCTGAGCCGGATCTCTACGCCCTCCATCGGCGCACCCGATGGATCCACCACCTGGCCCACCAGCCCGGCGGTTTGAGTCCCCTGGGCCAGGAGCGCCATGGCTCCGGCCACGAGGATGGTCCCGACTCGACCAACGGTGAAAAGGGTCTGTCTCATGAGGTGCCTCCAGGAAGGGGTGAGGATGGAAACTTGAGACCCAACCTCAGCCTCTGAAAGCCTTTAGGGGTGGATCCCTCTCGGCGAGGGACGAACCGCTCCATTCCAGGGGGCAGCTGCAGGAACCTTCCGGCCCCGCGACGAACCCAGGGGCTGTTTCAGATTGGGGTGCGGCCGCGCAAGGGGCGCCGCCCAAGCGAGACAAGGAAAGCGACGAAGGCGATAGCGGCACTATCGTCGAGGAGCTTGACGCAGTATCCCGCCGGGCGCCGCCCCTTGTCCTCCGGGACGTGGCCAGCCGCACCCCTGGCTGCGTTGCCGGCCTTGAACGATGTCCCGCATCGCCCTGCGGCCGGCGCCTTGCCATGGACGCGGCTGGCCAGCGTCGCGGCTCACACTCAATTTGAAAGCAGACCCCCGGGCCCCGGTATACTCAGCCCCTCCGGAGTGCCCATGTCCCCGTCCCACGACCAGCCCGAACTCAGTGCCGCGGAGTGGAAGTTCATCCAGGAGCTGCGGGCCCTGCCCGATGAGGCCCTGCGGAGCCGCGTGCATCGCTCGCTGAACGAGCTCCTCTTCTTCTTCCAGAACCCCAAGTGCCAGGGCATCGGCGTCGAAGGTTTCCCCTGCGGCGATCCGCGCTCCTCCTGCGAGGACTGTCACCAGATCTGGGAAGCCCTGGACAAGGTGGCCGAGCGGTCGAAGAAGGCTTGATCAGCTACATACGGGCCATCCACCGATCGCCGAAGTTCACCAGCACGGCACCGGCCAGGAGCAGCATGGCTCCCACCAGTCGGACCCAAGAGATGTCACGCACGGGCAGGCCCAGCCAGCCGAAGCGGTCCATGATCATGGAGCAGACGACCTGCCCGGCCACGATGAGCGCCGTCATGGCCGCAAGGCCGATGCGCGGCGGCAACAAGGTGGTGCCGAAGATGAACGTGGCCCCCAGGAACCCGCCCAGCCACTGCCACCAGGCGAGGCGGGGTAGGCCGGAGAGGGCGGCGTAGGGCTGGCCGGTCAGCAGTCCCATCGAGGCGAGGGCCACCGTTCCCACGGAGAAAGAGACCAGCGCAGCGAGCACCGATCCGCTTCGCAGCGTGTCCCGCAGCGAGCTGTTGATGGCCGCTTGGAGTGGCAGCACCAGACCGATGCAGAAGGCCAGGAAAAGAAAGAACAGCACCATCCAAGCACCTCATCCGGAAGCGCCGATGGTACCCCACGGGCCCGGCCGCCTCAGAGGTTTTCCCAAAGGCTCTTCGCCTGACCGGCCGCGTCCGAAGTGGCGGCCTTCACCTTGGCCCTCAGGGCCTCCGGCAGGCGACGGGCAGCATCCAGGGCCTGGAGGCGGAAGGGCGGCGTGAGCCGGACCCATTCGGCTTGCAGGGCCTGGGTCCAGCCCTCGTCCCCCAGGGCGGCCCGGGCGGACCAGCGCCAGGGGGCGCCCAGACCCGGCTCGCCAAGGGCCCTGCGGGCCACCTCGACTTGCTCGGTGCGCAGGGCCACCTCGGCGGCGGCCTCGGCGGCTTCCCGCTGGGCAAAGGGATCCGCCAGCAGGGCCACCAGGGGCTGCAGGGCTGAACCGTCTCCCACCTTCCCGAGGGCCCGGGCCAAGGCGAACCGGGCGCCTTCCTGGACCGTACTCAGGGCCGCCAGGAGCCAGGGTCCATCGCCGACCCGGGCCCCGGCCACCAGTCCCTCGGCCGCGGAACGCCGGGCCCCCACGGGGCCAGTGGCCAGGGCATCCAGATAGGGCGCCAGGCGTAACTCGGGGCCCTCCTCCCGCCGGGGCCCCGCCACCGTGGCCTGCTCCCGGTCCCGGGCGGCGAAGCCCGGCAGGGGCTCCTCGCCCCAGCCCACGGCCTCGGCGCTCTCCAGCCAGTCGGACAAGGCTTGTCCAAAAGCCGCCATGTCCGGCAGGCGCTTCGCAGGATCCGGCTGCAGGGCGCGCATGATCAGCCCGGCCATGCGCGGGGGGAAGCCGGGCCTGACGGCGGCCGGCGGTAGCTGCACCTGGGCGAAGGCCTGACCGGTCATGAATTCGAAGAGGATGGCGCCCAGGGCGTAGACATCGCAGCGGCCATCCACCCGGCGAGGGTCGCCGTGCTGCTCCGGCGCCATGTAGCCCAAGGTGCCCACCACCATCTGGCTGCGGGTGGCCCGGGTGCGCCCCTCCTCACCCTCCCAGAAACACACACCGAAATCCGTCACCTTGAGGGTGCCGTCCGCGGCGAAGAGCAGGTTCGAGGGCTTCAGATCGCGATGCACGACGCCCGCGTCGTGGGCCACGCCGAGGGCGCCACAAACCGGGATCATGCGGCGGGCCAGGGCCGCCGGCGCCTCGCCACGACAGGCCTTCAGGCTGCCCCCGGGGAGGACCTCCATCACCAGGTAGGGCCAGGCACCGGACGTCCCAAATGAAAAGATCTCCACCAGCCCAGGGTGGGAGAGGCGCGTGAGCACCTCACCTTCCCGCAGGAAGCGACGCACCAGATCGGCATCGCGGTGAACTTCTGGTCGCAGCAGCTTCACCGCGCAAAACAGCCCGGGCCGGAACCGGTCCTCGCCCCGGAAGACCAGGGCCATGCCACCCTCTCCGAGGGGTTCCAGCAGGCGCACGCTACCGATCTGCGCCGGGGGCCGCAGCCCGTTCATGGGGCCGGAAAGGCGCGGTCGCGCCCTCCAGCCTTGGCCGCGTAGAGGGCCGCATCCGCCCGGGCCAGCAGGGCGCCGCCGTCGCCATCCTCGGGCCTGAGCTCGGCCACTCCGAGGCTGCAGGCGAGGGACAGTTTCAGACCATCCTCCAGTTCCAGGGGATGTTCCGACAGGGCCCGGCGGAGGCCATCGGCGGCCACGATGGCCAGCATGGCGGAGGTCTCCGGCAGCACGATGAGGAACTCGTCACCCCCCAGGCGACCCACGGGGTCCGAGCCCCGGAGTCGGCGCCGCAGCAGGGCCCCGAAGGCCTCCAGCGCCATGTCTCCGGCCCGGTGGCCATGGGTATCGTTGACCTGCTTGAACCAGTCCAGGTCCGCGAGGATGACGGAGAGAGGCCGCTGATGACGGCGGGCCAGATCCACCTGCGTCTGCAGCTGGTGCAGGACAGAGGCGCGGTTGCCCACGCCGGTCAGGGGATCCAGCATGGTGCGGGAGACCATATCCTGGTGGTACCGGCGCTCGAGGGCATCCATGTGCTTGACCTTGAAGGCGTGGCCGCCCACGCGGAGCACGTCCTCCGCCTTGAGTCGGAAGGGCCCCGGATCCGCATGGATCCGCTTGCCGTTCACGAAGAGGCCGTTGGTGGAGCCCCGGTCCCTCAATTCGATGGCTTCCAGGTCCGCGGAGATCTGCAGCCGGGCGTGGCGGCGGCTCACCTCCGGTTCGGGAAGGCAGAGCCCATTCTCTGGCGACCGGCCAATCTCGAGGCCACCCAGGGGCAGGGGGAGGAACTCGCCTATGGGTTGGCCCACGTAGCGGATCAACACCCACTCGCGGGTATCCAGATCCTCAAGCAATTCGATCTCTTCCGACGCGACGGCCGGGTCCCATTCGGGGATGTCTGGGGGCGTTGGATCCTGGGGCATCGGGGAAAGTCTAACGGAGATTCCCCGGTTAGCCCTCGGTGACCCGGTTCCGGCCGCCGGCCTTGGCCCGGTAGAGGGCCGCATCCGCCCTGGCCAGCAGCTGGCCCGCCTCCGTCTCGGCCGACGTGCGCTCAGCGATGCCCAGGCTGCAGGTGACGGTGAGGGGCCCCGTGGGCAGCGGAATCGGGAACGAGGCGATGGCCTTCCGCAAGCGTTCCGCGAAGGGGCGGGCGCCCGTGAGGTCCGTCTCCGGCAGGACCATGAGGAATTCCTCGCCGCCGATGCGGCCGGCCAGATCGGCCTCCCGCAGGGTCCCCAGCAGGCGCTCCCCGAAGGCGTGGAGCACGAAATCCCCGGCACCATGCCCGTAGGTATCGTTCACCTTCTTGAAGTGGTCCAAGTCACAGACCACCACCGAAAGCGGACGGTTGTAGCGCAGGCTCAGGCCGAAGCGGTTCTGGAGCTCAGCCAGGGCACTGCCCCGATTGGCCAGTCCCGTCAGGGGATCCCTGGTGCTGAGATCGAGGAGGGTTTCGTGAAAGGCCCGTTCCAATGGATCGAGGAAGACCAGCTTGAGCACATGGCTGCCAATCGAGAGGCGATCCCCGGCCCGCAGCTCGGCCCCGCCGCGCAGCAGCTCCCCATTCAGCCGCGTGCCGTTCGTGGAGCCCAGGTCCTCCACCTGCACCTGGCCCTCCTGCACCCGCAGCCGCGCATGCTGCCGGCTCACCTCCCCATCCAGGAGGGCCACCACGGAATCCGGCGCACGGCCCACGATCGCCAGCCCCACTGGCAACGGAAACACGCGGCCCAAGGCTGCTCCCGCATAGGCCACCAGGGCCCACTCCGCCGGAGCCTGCTGCTGATCACCCTCGCCCCGGGGGCGGACGAGCGTCGGCATTTCCGGCAACCCCGGCATGGTTTCCATGTTCAAGGCCTCGGGCTCGGGGGTCGGCTTGGGAACCGGCTTCGGTGTTGGCTTGCGCGTCATGCCTCCTCCACGAAGCAGCTCAGTAGGGATCCATCGTCCTTGCGGCGGGCCAGGATGAAGGGCGCCCGGGGAGCCCTGAGGGCCGAGGCTTCCAGGCGGACCAGGATACGTCCACGGGCGGGGTCATGCCGCAGGTCTGCCACGCCCTTGCGGGGGATGCGGAAGAGCCCCAGAACTTCCAGATTCCGCACGTTCTCCCCGGTTCCCCGCACCAGCTGCAGGCTGTAGCGCATCCAGAGACCCTTCGGGAGGCGCTGGATGTCTTCCGCCCGGAAGGGCACCGCCAGGGACAGCATGATTTCCAAGCCGGACTCAGCGGCCACGAACCCCAGGCCTGGTTCCATGCGCCGGGCGAGGGGCCGCGACACCGGTTCACAAAGTCGACGCGTGCCCGGGTGCAAGAGTGGCTCCACCCGGCCGTGCACCGTGGCCCGGCGCGCCAGCGGGGGCACGGCGACCCGGGCGGCGGCCCCCCCCTCGAGGGCGACCATGCGAAGGACCTTGGCTTCGGAGCCCCACCGGGCCCAGCCGGCTTCGCCGCAAAGCTCCGCATGAAAGGGCTGGAGGGCCTTGCCCTCCACGGCCTCTCGCAGCAGCCGCATCTCCTGGCAGGCCGTGGCGAGGGCCTCCAGCCCGGCGCGGGATTCCACCGCCAGGGCCGCGGAGCCCCGGTGTTGCAGAATGAAGGGCTCGGGCACCAGCTCCGTGACCTTCAGACCGGCGAAGGCGCGCCGCAGCGTTTCCGCCGCATCCGCCATCGCATCCTTCATCTGGCCGAACATTAGGCGTCCTTGACCACGAGGCTCTGCAGGGCCGCCGTGACCCGTTCCAGGGGTTCGGCCAGATCCATGTGGTACCCGGCCTCCGTCAGCTTGACCACCGCCTGTTCCTGGGCGGTCGCGTCCACAGAGGCCGCGAACACCACGCGCAGGGGGGCGGCTCCATCGGCCAACTGCAGGAGCAGTTCCCGAGGGCCCGAGCGGAAGGCGTCGCCCACCTTGGCGAGGGGTGATTCCTGACTTTTCTGCACCGCCAGCACCGGGTACTTCGCCTCGCCGGACCAGCCGCCGGCCAGCTCCGTGGCGCTGATGATGAACAGATCCGGTGGGGTCTTCAGCTCCTTGAGCAGGGTCTTCTGGATGACCTCTTCCTTGAGGTGCGGTTCCAGGGACTTGCCGTAGAGGATGCTCTGCAGGCGCGTCGGCGTGATGGGCTCGGTGTACCGGAAATCCAGGGGAATGCCCGACGTATCCGTGACCAGAAGGCCGCCGAGGTAGCTGGCGCCCTCCTTGACCGCCATAAAGTATGCAAGTTTGATGGGATCTGCCATGGGAACACCTCTGCCGGGAAGGCTAACCCCCCATCGGCAGAACCAGCTCTTGCCTTTTGTCTCGCACCTGGTACATTGGATTTTCCACTCATTGGGGAGTGGTCTAATGGTAGGACAACGGTTTCTGGTACCGTCAGGTGAGGGTTCAAATCCTTCCTCCCCAACCATTCACAACTTGTGCGATGGTCCCATCGTATAGCGGT